>PQAH01000067.1 GCA_003105195.1 Bradyrhizobiaceae bacterium | reverse complement strand
CCTCGTCGGGGGTCGAGAGCGGCGAGTCGTAGGTGGTGGCGACGGAAAGCCGGCCGGAATTGACCATGCGCCGCGCGAACTCGGCCTTGGGCGCAAGGCCGAGAACGGCATTGCGCAGCCTCCGCTCGGCCTCCGAGCGCGGGGCTATGAAGTCGGTCGAACGGGTGGAATGGCCGATGTTCTCGTCGGCGGCCTGGACTCGCTCGAGGTCGTAGCTCTCGAGCAGAATGGGCTCGGCCTCGCCCTTGATGACGGCGGCAAGCTTCCAGGCGAGATTCTCGGCGTCCTGCACGCCCGAATTGGCGCCGCGCGCCCCGAACGGCGAGACCTGGTGCGCGGCATCGCCGACGAACACCACGCGGTCGTGCAGGAAGCGGTCGAGGCGCCGGCAGTTGAAGCGATAGATCGAGACCCATTCGAGCTCGAAGGGCCGGCCGCCGAGGGCGCGCTCGAGGCGCGGGATCACCCGTTCGGGCCGCTGCTCGGCCTCGATGTCCGCGTCGGGGCCGAGCTGGAGGTCGATGCGCCAGACGTCGTCGGGCTGCCGGTGCATCAGCGCCGACTGGCCGGAATGGAACGGCGGGTCGAACCAGAAACGGCGCTCGGTCGGCAGGTCCGCGGCCATGCGCACGTCGGCGATCAGGAACTTGTCCTCGAAGGTGAGGCCCTCGAAGGTGAGCCCGAGCAGGTCGCGCAGCGTCGAGCGCGCGCCGTCGGCCGCGATCACCCAGTCGGCGTCGAGCCGATAGGATCCATCGGGGGTCTCGACGGCGAGGCGCACGCCGTCGTTGCGCCGCTCCAGGCCCGCGACCTTGTTCTTCCAGCGCAGGTCGACCAGGTCGATCTCGTTGGCGCGATCGACCAGATCCTTCTCGACGTAGTACTGCTGCAGGTTGATGAAGGCGGGCATCTTGTGCCCGCTCTCGGGAAGCAGATCGAAGGAATAGACGAGCTCGTCGCCGAGATAGACCTTGCCGAGCTTCCAGGTGACGCCGCGCGCCACCATGCGCTCGCCGACGCCGAGCCGGTCCCAGATCTCGAGCGTGCGCTTGGCGTAGCAGATGCCGCGCGACCCCTCGCCGATGCGGTCGGCGTCGTCGAGCAGCACCACCGGCACGTCGTGCAGCGCGAGGTCGATCGCGGCGGTGAGCCCGACGGGGCCGGCACCGACCACCACGACCGGGTGGCGCGCCGGCGTCCTGGCGTCCTGGTCGCGCGATCGGCGATAGTCGTAGCGATAGAGCGTCTTGCGCGCGCCGGTCATCGCGTCACCTCACGGCCGGTAGGTCAGCCTGGCGTCCAGGCTGCGCTTCGCCTGCTCGCTGCAGGGGCCGGCCTGGGCGAAGGCGTTGCGGGTCTGGTCCTGCATGGTGCCGTGCAGATAGGCGGCGAGCGCCATGGCGCGATCGCTCTTGCGCAGCGTGTCGCGCAGGTGTCGGACCAGCGGTGCGAGGTTGCGGTCGCGCCAGTCGAGGCCGCAATGCTCGGCCGCGCCGGAAATCACGCCGCGGTCGACGATGCGCCGCGCCTCGGCCATCGTGAGCGGTGGCCTCGCCCGCTCCTGCGCGGTCGCCGGCGCGCAGGGGCGCCGGTTGGCACAGGGCAGGTTCGGCAGGGCGTCGAGCCCCTCGGCGATCAGCTTGCGCAGTCCGGCATCGTCCCCCTTCTGTTTCGGTGCCTGCGCCTGGGCCGGCGCGCAGGCGAGCAGGAGGACGAGGCCGGCGATGAATGAACGCATATGGTCCCTTCTCCGAAAGCGCATCCCGCTCCGCCGTCATCCCGGCCGAGCGCAACAGCGCCAGAGCCGGGATCCATACCCCCTGTCTGTGCGAATCGCCACCACCGGGATTACGGATCCCGGATCGCCGCTGCGGCGTCCGGTCGACGCCGAAACTCGCCGGAATGCCGCTTCATCGCGGCAGGGCCGTGACGGCGACCCTGGCGCTGCCCGTGACGGTGGTGATCAGGCGCAGGATCTTCGCGTCATAGGCGATGGCGACCAGCCGCAGGTCGTCGATCGCCGCGTCCACCCGCACGCCGGCGGCGTTCTCGCGGAACCCGGCGAGCGCGGCCGCAATGCTCTTGCGGGCATCTTCCGCGAAAGGCTTGAGATCGACGGTCGCGCGCTCCGCGAGCGCGTCCTGCAGGTAGGGCAGCGCCGCGCGGGCCGCGGCTCCCATCAGGCCGAAGGCGGCTTCCGACTCGACGTCCAGGGCCATGTCGACAAGCCGGAGGATCTGCCGGGCGTCGTCCAGCTCGGGCCGGCCCCAGACATGCAGGGTTGCCTCGCTGCCGAAACCGAACCAGCTCGCCTTCTCGCGCACGTTCACCCGCAGCGAGAGCAGCAGCCGGTCCCCGGACGGCGCCAGCGTCGCGCGCACAACCGTCACGGCGATGCTGCCGCTGCCGTCCTCCGGAAAGGTCCGCCCCTTGAGCTGCAGCTCGATGAGACGGTTCACCTCGCTGAAAGGCACGTCGATCGGTACCCCGATATCGAGCCTCCCGTCGCCGGCGGGCGGGACCAGCTCGAGGGCCGCCGGGAACGGGCATTGCGGCCTGGTCTCCGCGGGGCCCACCCGGGTCTCGGCCTCGACGCCGAGCACGAGCGTGACCGCCTGGGCATCGATGCGCGGCTGCGACGCGAAGGCGCGCGTCGGACGCATCTCGAGCCAGAGATCGGGCAGGCCCGAACCCGCCGCGCCCAACGGGAACGACCGGCACATCTTGGCCCATTCGCGGCGCGCGGTCGCCTCGAGCACCGGATCGTTGCGCACCCGCGCCTGCAGCATGCTCATCTGCTCGTGCACGGCGCGGTCGAGGAGCGGCTTCACGTCCTTGCCGACATTGAGCCTGATGCCGGCGACCGCCAGGTTCGCCTCCGCGAGGGAAACCTGCCCGGCGAGGTTCGGCTCGATGCGCCATTGGGGCAGGATGGCGGGGCGCGCCTGCATCACGACCTGCCCGCGAATGTCGGCGCGCTGGTCGAGCACGCGGCCCGTGAGGCCCTGGACGCTGCGGCCGATGTCGCTGCCGAGGAGTCCCGCGATGGCGCCCCCGACATTGCCGGCCTGGGTCGCGAGCTGGCCGGTGGCGCGGAACGAGCCGTTGAGCGGCGCCGTCACGATCAGGCCCTCCGGGCGGCCCGCCAGCGCCAGCGGTCCGCGCGCCACGCTCCATCCGAGCTCGGCATTCTTCAGGAGCTCGCCCAGCGGATTGTCGCGCTTGCCCGACAGGTCGCGCGGCGCCGCAGCCTCGAGAGCGTCGCGAATGGCGGGCAGCGCGACCGCCACCGGGGTCACCATCCGGGACGTCCGCGTCGCCGGCGGCAGCGGCGGCACGGCAGCGAGCGCCGGCTGCTTGCCGGTCTCCCGCGGCCAGAGCCAGTCCAGGGCGAGCAGCGCCGCGCCGAAGGCGGCGAGCACGACCAGCACGGCAAGGGCGAGCTTGCGCATCAGCGTGCCTCAGCGGTCATTGGACGCGATCTCCTGGACGAGCTTCCTGAGCACCGCCTCCGGGAATCGCTCGTAGCTCTCCACCGCCACCATGAACGACCCCGCGCCTCCGATCACGTGGTTCCAATAATAGCGGTCCAGGGCCGGTTCGAGAGCCAGGATCGGCAGGCCGTTGATCACGAATCCGGCACGCACCGCATCGTCGCGGGCGATCGCGGCGGGCCGCCCGCGGTTGTTGTGCCCGTCGCCGGAAACGTCGATGACGCGGCGCAGGCCTCGATGGGGACTCTGGGGAAACAAGCGGATGCTGAAATCGATCGCCCCCGAGATCGAGGTGCCGCCGCTGAACAGCTGGCGCGGGCTCGTCTCGATCGCGCGGGCGAACGCCTCGGCGCCGACCGCGTCACGGATCAGGGTCCAGGGGATGACCTGGACCTGCAGCTCCGGACCGGTCCACTGCACCATGGTGACGGCGATCGCCTGGGTGCTGCCCGAGCGGATGGCGTTCAACACTTGGCGGCTGCGGAAGGCCGCCGCGTAGCCGTCTCGCTGCAGCTCGAAACGCGACTGGTCCACGCTTCCGGACACATCGACCGCGAGGACGAGTTGCAGGTCCACCGTCTCGGCCGCGGCCGCGCAGCATGACGCCCGCAGAAGGGCGGCAGCGAGACCAACCGCGCGGGCGAGCCGCATCCCCTACCCCTGCAACGCGGCCCACATCTCGCGGTCGCGCTCCGCGGTCCAGATCACCGGATGATCGAGGCCGCGCGCCTCGTCGTAGGCGCGCGAGACGTTGAACGGCAGGCAGTGCTCGTAGATCGCGAAGCTCGCGAATTTCGGGTCCATGACCAGGCGGGCGGCGTCGAAGGCCTCCTTGAGCGAGCGGCCCTTGCGGACGCTGTCGGCGACCGAGCCGTAGAGCGTGGCGAGGAAGTCGCGGGTCATGGCGATGCCCTCGGCGACCTTCTCGGGACTCGCCAGCGCCGCGCCGCGACCCGGCACCAGCGCCTTCGCCCGGTAGGCGGCGAGGCGATCGAGGGTCTGCGGCCAGTCCTTGAAATGGGCGTCGCCGCAGTAGCAGGCCGAGTGGTATTCGACGAGGTCGCCGGAGAACACCACGTTCGCATCCGGCACGTGGGCGACGACGTCGCCCGCCGTATGGGCGCGGCCGATATGGGCGATGCGGACCTCGCGCTTACCGAGCCAGACCGACATCTCGGTCGGGAAGGTGAGGCTCGGCCAGGTCAGCCCGGGGATCGACTCGACCGCGCGGAACAGGCGCGGAAAGCGGCCGATCTCGGAGTCCATGTCCTGCCGGCCGCGTTCGACGATCAGCGCGCGCGTCGCGTCGGAGGCGATGATCTCGGCGCCCGCATAGGCGCTCGCGCCCAGCACCCGCACCGCGTGATAGTGGGTGAGCAGCACGTAGCGGATCGGCTTGTCGGTGACGCCGCGCACCCGGTCGATCACGCCCTGCGCCATCACGGGCGTCGCCTGGGCGTCCACGATCATCACGCCGTCGTCGCCGACGATCACGCCGGTGTTCGGGTCGCCTTCGGCCGTGAAGGCATGGAGGCCGGGGCCGATCTCGTCGAAGGAGACCTTCTTCTCGGCCGTATCGGCCGTGGAGGCGAATCCTTTGCTCATGGCGATTCCCAGATTGGGGGCATGACAAAATAGGCGAGCCCCGCGCGCGCGTCACCTGTTGATGCGCCCCGTGGCCCTTCCGGCGGGGGCATATGACGGAGGACGGCGCTGAACCAGGACGACCCCGAGGATCGTCAGCATTGCTCCAGTGGCGCCGAGCGACCGCGGCCAGGAGCGGCTGGATATTGGCAAGGACGGTGGCGAGCCCGGGAGACACGAATTCTGCCGCATGAAACATGCCCAGGAACCGATGGTCGTCGCCCCGATGCCCGTCAGTGCGATGAGCCCCCAGATGCGGCCGCCGCGTGGCAGCGTCCTTCGCAGAAGCGCCGCCAGGATCAGCACGACCGCTCCGGCCAGGACCGCGCGCAAGGCGGCGAATGTGAGATGCGGCGCGAGATCGAGGCCGATGGCGATCAGAGGAAAGCACGCGGCCCACAACACCATGACGAAGACCAGATGCAGATGGGCGCCGACCCGCATGCCCGTGACCGTCCCTCCTGCGGCGCTTTCCCGGCCTCGCGGCCCGGATGTGGCGCCTCGAAGTCCCAGCAGCCGCGTTCAAGAACCCGCGACGACATTCCGTGGCACGTTGCGCGCGAAGGACTCGATGTTCTCGAGCGTGGTCTCGATGATCCGCCCGACCGCCCCGTCTGTATTGTAGGCATTGTGCGGCGTCACCACCACGTTGGGAAAGCGCAGCAGCACGTGATTGGCGACCAGCACCTTAAGGTCGTATTCGTCTGCCGGCACATCGGAGCGGAAGATCTGCGCCTCCTCCCGGATCAGGGGCTCCTGCGGCAGCACGTCGAGGCCAGCGGCCGCGATACGACCCTCGGCCAGCGCCCGCACCAGGGCCGATGCATCGACGACATTGCCGCGCGCCGTGTTGATCAAGACGGCGCCAGGCTTCATGAGACCGAACTCCCGGTCCGAGATCAGGCTCTCGGTCTGCCCGGAGGCCGGCACATGCAATGTCACGACATCGGCAGTGGACAGAACGTCCTTGAAGTCGGCGTAACGAAAGCCCGTTCGTTCGGCCGCCTCGGGGTCCGGCCGCAGGTCGAAGGCCACGACCTGCATGCCGAAGCCCTTTGCGATGGCGATGACGCGGCGGCCGATCCGACCCGTGCCGACGACCCCGAGCATCCGGCCGCGCAAGTCGAAGCCGCGCAAACCGGACTGCGTGAAACCTCCGCGCCGGGTCCGCTCCACCGCGTCGATCAGTCTCCGGCTGATCGCCAGCAGCAGCGCGAACACGTGTTCGGCGACGGTGGAGTCGCCATAATCCGGAACATTGGAGACGGTGATCCCACGGCTGCGGCAATAGGCGAGATCGATATGATCATATCCAGTCGAGCGCGTCGCGACCAGCCGCAGGGCCGGGAGACGGGACAGTACCGCGGCTGTCAGCTGCGAATAGACGAAGGGACTGACGATCTCCGCCTCCGCATACCGCGCAACCGTATCCGGATTCAGAGGTTCGCTGGTGCATGTGAGGCTGTGGTCGGCCCCAAGGCGCGCACAGGCGCTTCGCTCCCATTCCTCCGTCTCGAAGATCGCGATCCTCATCCCATCACCGGGTCAAGACGTCGAGCCGGCCAATGCCAAGCGCGGCATCGGTCTGAGCAATCGAACGGCGTCCATCCGGCTCGGACTTCGTGAGCGCACGGATGGCATCGATGGTCTCCGGAATGACGATCGCCTGGTTGTCGACCATGTAGGCGCAGAACAGTTCGCTGCCCTGCACCTTCAGCATGTCCGCCCACAATGCAACCTCGTAGAGATTGTCGTGCCGCCGGCCGATATCGGCCATCAGCTCCTTGACCGTATTGATCGCGGACAGGCCGTCGCTCCCATTGATGAGCGCGATCCGCGACGACGCCCGGAAGGCTTCGAGCACCTCCTCGCGCGAGGCTTCCCGGGTCAGCTCGACGACCCAATAATGCAGGTGCGCGATCGTCTCCGGGACCTTGACCGCCATGGTGACGACATCGAGGTCCGGAAGGACACTCTGCGCATCCGGCCCCTGATGGCTTGGGATCTCGCTCTCAGGCACCAACGTGTTCATGATGCCGCCGAGGTGGCTCTCCCACGGATCGGTGGCGCGGCGGAGCAGCGTCCCGCGCGCGCGCCCGAGGAGGCCCGCGCGCTTCAGCGCCAGCAGCGTGCGCACGGTGGAGGTGGTGTTGCAGGACACGACGCGGGTGGCGTCGCGCCCGACGGCTTCGGCGTAATTCGCCTCGGCAACGAAGGAGTGGCCCGTGACGGAATGCTTCTCCCCGCCATGGACGATGAACTTGATCGGCCTGGCGCGATAAAGCTCTACATTCTTCGCCGCGATCCGCTTCGGCGTGCAGTCGACCACGATGTCGGCACGCGCCAGGAGATCCTGGAGCTCGCCCGCGACGTCGAGCCCGGCCGCCCGCATCGCCTCACCGTGCGAGGAGCTCGCCGCGAACAAGGGAATTTCCTTCCCGGCGAGGACGCGCAGGCGCCAGTCGGTGACGACATCGCAGGCACCGGCCAGCTCCATGTCGTCCTGCACGCGCACGGCGTCCGCGACGCGCTTCCCGATCACCCCGTAACCGTTGACGGCGACGCGAAGCCTGCGACCGTTCGCCATGATCCTGTTCCTCTGCTCAATGCGTCCTGCGGCTGGCAATCGCCTACATCCGGTGAGGCCGATAGGCGATCCCGTTCGCGGCCTGCACCTCGCGGACATAGCGCACGACCGCGCGCATTTGTTCCTCGCTCACCTGCGGCTGGGGCGGCATGTCGCCGAAGCGCCAGTGATGGCGTCGCACCCCCAACTTGGCGGCGAGGAAGAAGGCCTCGTCGGCATGATGGCCCGGATTGTAGATGTCATGAATCAGCGGCGGTCCCTTGTCGGTGCCGGCCGCGTTCTGTCCATGGCATGACGCGCAGTTCGCATCGAATGCGCTCTTGCCGGCGCGGGCGGCTGCCGAGAGCTCGGGAGCCTTGACGGCGATCACCCCGGCTTTCGTGTCGTTGCCGGATCTCAGCGCATTCCAGCCCATAAGGCTCGCTCCGACGGCAAAGAATGCGAGGACGGCGTATTTTGCGAAATTCCCGTTGCTCATGTTTCGACCCTTATCGGTATGGTCCGATGTCGCCGACAGGTCAGCTGGCCGTTGCGGTTCCCGGGTCGGCGGGGTTGTCACTTCGGTGATCCGCGGCGGCCGCAGGCCGCACACCTGCGGACCCGGCTCACGCGCGGCTCACCGCTTCGGCGCGATCAGAGCCGGGGCGGACGGAAGGGTGGGAAATCGGGCTGAGGGGCGAAACGCCGGCTGGCCAGCATGGGCCCGCCGGTCGGCATCGGATCGGACAGCGAATCACCGGGAAGGACCTCGCCCGCAATGTCGAAGCACTTCAGCGAACAGCCCGCCATGGCGGTGCAGCTGCCGATGGCGTCATGTTGCGGGCAAGGCGCGGAATCATGCTCGCAGTCGCCCGGCATCACCGGACCCGCAGCCGCGGCCGGGGCACTCGAGGGGTTTGCCGAAGCCATGCCTCCAGCGGTCAACGGCAGCAGAGCGACCGACGCGACGACCAGAAGGGCCAGGAGGGTGCGCATCAACGGCATGGTGATTTGTAGCGATCGGGCATGCCCGGCACCTTGCGCAAAATCAAATCCCGGCAGCCGCCTCCGGGCAAGGCCCAGCAGCAGCACGTCACGCTTCCGGGTTCCGTCGCGATATCGCCGCGATCCCGGGTCGGAACGCCGCGGATCCGGCCTATGATCGGCCAAGAGCGTGCGTAAGAGTGCGTTCGGCCCCAATCCGCGAGGCATCCGTGGACGAACTTCAGCCCTTCCTTCATCGCACGCGCATCGCCTATTTCTCCATGGAGATCGCGCTTCGTCCCGAAATGCACACCTACAGCGGCGGTCTCGGGGTGCTCGCTGGCGACACGGCCCGGACCTGCGCGGATCTCGGCCTGCCGGTGGCCTTCGTCAGCCTTGTCGCGCGCGCCGGCTACGTCCTTCAGGAGATCGATGCGTCCGGTCGGCAGGTGACGAGGCCGAATCCCTGGCAGCCCGAGCAATGGACGCAGCCGCTCGGCGCCATGGTGGCGGTGCGGATCGAGGGGCGCGACGTCTGGATCCGGTCGTGGCTCCATCTCCTGGTCTCGCCGCTCGGCAGCATCGTTCCGGTGCTGCTCCTCGACACCAATGTCGAGCAGAACAGCCCGTCGGACCGGGAGATCACCGACCAGCTCTACGGCGGCGACCAGGTCTATCGGCTCAAGCAGGAGATCGTTCTCGGAATCGGCGGCGCGCTGATGCTGCGCGCGCTCGGCTTCGACATCGAAACCTACCATCTCAACGAAGGACATGCGGCGCTCCTCACCCTGCATCTGCTGCGCGGTTCGCGGCGCCACGGCACCACGACGGCGGCAAAGCGCGGCTACGACCATGACGGCGTTCGTTGGCAGTGCGTGTTCACGACTCACACGCCGGTCGAAGCGGCGTTCGACCGCTTTCCCTATCCCCTGGTCGAGAGCGTACTCGGCCCCTACATCGAGCGTGACGAGCTCGAGCAGCTGGCCGGTCCGGACGCGCTCAACATGACCCGGCTGGCGCTGAACCTAAGCGACTATGTCAATGGCGTGTCGCGCGCTCATGCCGACACGACGCGGCTGATCTTTCCCGGCTACCAGGTGCACGCGATCACCAATGGCGTGCATGCGCCGACCTGGACCCGTGCAAGCTTCGCCCGGCTCTACAACGCACATCTGCCCCATTGGGGGCTCGAACCGGAGGTGCTGGCGCGCGTCGATCAGCTCCCGGACGAGATGATCTGGAGCGCGCATCAGGAGGCGAAGCAGGACCTCATCGCGCGCGTGAAGGAGCGCACCCAGGTCGCCCTGCGTCCCGACCTTCCGACGATTGGCTTCGCGCGACGCATGACCGAATACAAGCGCCCCACCCTGCTGTTCAGCGATATCGCTCGGCTGACCGAAATCGCCCGCAAGCACCCGTTCCAGGTGGTGTTCGCCGGAATGGCCCATCCGCGCGACGAGCACGGCAAGGACCTGATCGCCATCATCAACCAGCGCGTTCACGACCTGGCTGCAGTTCTTCCGATCGTCTTCCTGCCCAATTACGACATGCGGGTCGCGGCCTGCCTCGTGGCCGGCGTCGACATATGGCTCAACACGCCGCTGCCGCCGCTCGAGGCGTCGGGCACGAGCGGCATGAAGGCGGCCCTCAACGGCGTCCTGAACCTCAGCGTGCTGGACGGCTGGTGGTCCGAAGCACATATCGAAGGCGTGACCGGCTGGGCGGTCGGCAATGGGAGCCGCAGCCATGCCGAGGACCTCTACGCCAAACTGGAACACACGGTGCTGCCGCTCCATGAGGGAGACCGGACGCGCTGGATCTGGATGATGAAGCAGGCGATCAGCCGCATCGGCGCTCACTTCAACAGCCATCGCATGATCCGCCGCTATGTGACGGAAGCCTACATGCGCTGATCGCGCCTTCGCGTAACCGCTTTGTGCCATATCAAGGCAGGGGCGGACCGGCGCCGTTCTTCTATTGCGGTGGGCAGAGCGGGCCTCCGGGTCTGCGCTGGGGCAAAGGAGGATGCGTCGATGGCAAGCTACAGGTTCGGCTTTTTCAGGCACCTGCTGAACTCCAGCGGCCAACCTGCCACGTGCCTCCAGCACGTGATCGAGATTTGTCGCGCGCGATATGCGGATCGTGCCGTCGAGGCCGCGAAGCACCGCTATGCGCGCCGCTTCGGCGTGCGTGACTGGCAGCTCTATGCCGACTCGATCGAGCTCGAGATGGAGGCTCCCCGGACCAACCCGGACGCCGCGAACGCGCCCGCGCGGCACCGCGCGGGCGGCTCGAATGAGAGGCATGCGGCAGCTTCGATCAGCTGAACTGTAATGCCTTTGGTCCGCGGAATGCTCCTAGACTAGCGCGGCGTTCCGCAAGCAAGGACGACCGAAGTGCGCGGCGCAAGCTCGAGCCCGTCCGCCGCCGTGGGCTGCCGTCCGACCTCCGGCAGATCATCCGGCGCGTCACGCGAGGTGTCGGCTATCACGCGCCACTGGCCGCAGGGCGCCGGCGGAAGCAGGAAACGGCAGGGTCGAAGCGATGCGTTGAACAGCAAGCAGATTCCTCCCTCCCTGGAGCCCGAGTTTTCCGCGATCGCGCAGCCGATCCGGTTCTCCCAGCCATGCCACTCAGGGGCCGCGCCGTCGGCGCCGATCCACGCGATCTCCCCGTCACGATAGAACGCGCTCGCGCTCAGCACCGGATGCGCCTTGCGGAAGGCGATCAGGCCCCAAACGAACCGGACCAGCCCGGCATTCGTCTCGACGAGGCGCCAGTCGTACCAGGAGATCTCGTTGTCCTGACAGTAGGCGTTGTTGTTGCCTCGCTGCGTGCGCCGAAACTCGTCGCCGCCGAGCAGCATCGGAACCCCGCGTGAGACCAATAGCGTCACGAGGAAATTCTTGATCTGGCGGAGTCGCAGCGCCTCGATTCCGGCATCGTCCGACGGGCCTTCGACCCCGTTGTTCTCGCTGTAGTTCTCACTGATGCCGTCGCGATTGTCCTCGCCATTCTCCTCATTGTGCTTGCGCGCATAGCTGACAAGGTCGTTCAACGTGAACCCATCGTGACAGGTCACGAAATTGACGCTGCTCAGCGGCCCGTCCTGATCGCTACCGAAAAGATCGGAGCTGCCGCCGAGCCGGGTCGCAAAGACACCCGTCATGCCGGGATCGCCTCGCCAGAACCGCCGCACCTCGTCACGGAAGTGGCAGTTCCATTCGGCCCAACGCTGTCCCGGGAAGGCTCCGACCTGGAAGGCGCCGCCGAGATCCCAGGCTTCCGCGATCAACTTCACGTCGCGCAGGATCGGATGCTCGGCGATCTCTTCCAGCACGGGCGGATTGGAGAGGAGCCTGCCCTCCTGGTCGCGACCGAGGATTGACGCGAGGTCGAAACGAAAGCCATCGACGTGGAACTCCACGACCCAACGGCGCAGGCAATCCACGATCAGCGTGCGCACCACCGGATGGTTGCAGTTGAGCGTATTGCCGCAACCCGTGAAGTCGACATAGCGGCGCTTGTCGGGCTGCAGGAGATAATAGACGGCGTTGTCCAGCCCGCGAAAGCTGATGGTCGGGCCGTCCTCGCCGCCTTCCGCCGTATGGTTGAAGACGACGTCGAGGATCACCTCGATGCCCGCGCGGTGCAGCTCGCGCACCATGGTCCTGAACTCGACGAGCGCCGCGGCCGGGCGGTGCGTGCCCGCATAGCTTGCCTTCGGCGCGAACAGCGACACCGGATTGTAGCCCCAGTAGTTGCGCAGGGGCTTGCCGGTGCGGTGCGCGATCTCGCATTCGCGAAACTCCTGCACCGGCATGAGCTCGACCGCAGTTATCCCGAGGGCACGCAGATACGGGATCTTCTCGACCAGCCCGGCATAGCTGCCGCGATGCGCGACCCCGGACGAGGAATGAAACGTGAGACCCCGGACATGGGTCTCGTAGATGACGCTGCTCTCCCAAGGGTGACGCGGCGGACTGTCGTCCTCCCAGTCGAACACATCGTCGACGACCAGGCCGCGGGCAAAACAGGCCGGATCGACCAAGGTCGCTCCGGGATGCTCGTGCTCCCAATCCGTGGCGCCCGCCAGGGCGACCGCGTAGGGATCGAGCAGCTGCGGACGTCGGTCGAAGCGATGACCCTGTTCGAGCGCTGCCGGTCCGCCGACGCGAAATGCGTAACTCATGCCCTTTGCGTCCCGGCTGACCGCGATGTGCCACACGTCCCCGGTGCGATTGCGAACGGGGTCGAGCGGGAGCGTCACGACAGGACCGATCGCATCGAAGATCAGCAAGGCGACGTCGGTCGCATGCCGGCTGAAGACCGCGAAATTGCAGCCGTCGCGCGTTTCCGTCATGCCGAGCCGCGAGGGATCTCCAGCGGCGGCCACTCTCGGTTTCGTATGCTCCGGCATACGGTTGTTTCCGGTGTCGTCCAATGCCGCGTCCTGACCCGCGGGTGGGCGCCGACGAAGGCCAGACCGTCACTTCAACGTTGATGCTCATACTTGAAGTCGACGACGACAGATCTTGTCGCGCCGGGACGCTGGATCGTCAGTTTTACCGTATAGGTGTCCCGGCCGGGCAGCGAGAAATACTCCCCGTAGGTCGTCGTACCGGCGATCTGCATGGGCTCGAGCGTCTTCCGCGGGCCGGCGAGGCCGACGCCGGACACCTGGGCGGTCACGGTCGCGTCCGAAACCCTGGCACCGCTCGCGGCGTCGAATACGGCAGCGACGACATGATACTCGTGCGGACCGTTGCGGGATCCGCCATGCATGAGACGTTCGGTGGCGTGTGGCGAAGGGCCCTTGATGATCCCGGTTGGCATCACGCCCAGATAGACGGCCAAGCCGCCCGCGGCCTTGTATCCCTGCGCCCCGACCGGCGCCGACGGATACGCGAGGCCGGCAACCGCCAGAAGGGTCAGGAGGAGGTATTTGTCGACATTCAGCGACTTGCGCATGGCGTAGCTCCTGTCGCCTGCAGCTGCAGGCCCTGGGTTGACCCTATGCGGACACAGCGTCCCGCGTCGCGCTGACCCTCCTTGCCATTCAGGTCGCGGGCAATGGACGCAGATCCCCTTGCGCCGCGACGACCTTGGCCTGGCCGATGCCCTCGAGCCTCGTCCGCTTCAGCAGAAGCGCGTTTATCGCCACCAGTGCCGAACTGCCGGACATTGCGAGCGCCGCCACCTCCGGGCTGAGCAGGACCGGATAGAAGACGCCGGCGGCGAGCGGGAAGGCGATGAGGTTGTAGCCCGTCGCCCACCACAGGTTCTGATGCATCTTGCGCAGGGTTGCGCGTGAGAGCGCAATCGCTCCCACGACGTCGTACGGATCGCTTCTCATCAGCACGACGTCGGCACTTTCCATCGCGACGTCCGTGCCTGCGCCGATCGCGAAGCCGACATCGGCCTGCGTGAGCGCCGGAGCGTCGTTGACGCCGTCGCCCACCATGCCGACCCTGAGGCCCTGGGCTTGCAGTTCCCTGACCTTCTCGGACTTCTGACCCGGGAGCACGTCGGCGAGGACCATGTCGATTCCGAGCTCGCCCGCGATCCGCTTGGCAGTGCCGGCATTGTCGCCGGTCAGCATGGCGACCTTGACGCCGCGCTCGCGCAGCTTCGCAACCGCTGCGGCCGCCGTCGGCCGCGGTGCGTCCGCGATGGCGATCAAGCCGACGATCCGGCCGTCCTGCGCCACGTGGACGACGGTCCGCCCGGTACCCTGCAGCCGTTCGCCGTGGGCGCTCAGCTCGCC
The DNA here is from genome assembly GCA_003105195.1 of Bradyrhizobiaceae bacterium. Classification (GTDB taxonomy): domain Bacteria; phylum Pseudomonadota; class Alphaproteobacteria; order Rhizobiales; family Xanthobacteraceae; genus FEB-22. Next base: position 7,556 of record PQAH01000067.1, on the reverse strand, counting down.
GAGCGCCACTCCGTTGCCGTCCATCAGCTTGCGATTGCCGATCAGCACCGAACGGCCCGCGATCGTGGCGCGGGCGCCCTGCCCTTCGATGTTCGTGAAATCCGCCACGGGCTCGAGCTTCAAGCCGTCGGCACGCTCGAGTATGGCCGCAGCGAGTGGATGCTCGGAGCCCTGCTCGGTCGCAGCCGCAGCCGCAAGGACGTCATCCGCGCCCAAGGAGGGCGCGGGGACGACCTCCACGACCTTGGGCTGGCCCATGGTCAGCGTTCCGGTCTTGTCGAAGACCACCACGTCCAGCTTGGTCGCGTCCTCGAGGGCGCCGGCATTCTTGAACAGGATGCCGTTCATGGCGCCGAGACCTGTTCCCACCATCACGGCCATCGGGGTGGCGAGGCCGAGCGCGTCGGGGCACGCGATCACGAAAACCGTGATCATCAAGGTGGTGGCGAACAGGAAGGTCTGCCCGATCCACCAGAACCAGACCGCGAAGGTCGCCAGCCCGATCACGATGGCGGCGAGGACGAGCCATTGCGAGGCGCGGTCGGCGAGGAGTTGTGCGGGGGCCTTGGAGTTCTGCGCCTCTTGCACCAGCTTGACGATCTGCGCCAGCGCGGTGTCGACGCCGACCTTGGTCGCCTGGTAGCGGATCATGCCGGTCTTGTTGATGGTGGCGCCGATCACCGCGTGGCCGGCCTTCTTGGACACCGGCATGGATTCACCGGTGAGCATCGACTCGTCGATCTCGGTCGCGCCATCGACGATCTCGCCATCCACGGGAATCTTGCTACCAGGGCGGACGACGACGATGTCGCCGACCAGCACTTCGGCGGTGTGCACCTCGCGCTCCTCGCCGCCGCGCTGGACCGTGGCCATTGGCGGCGAGAGGTCCATCAACTTGCGGATCGCCTCGGACGCCCCGGCCCTGGCACGCATCTCGAGCCAGTGGCCGAGAAGGATGAATACCAGCAGGACGGCAGCCGCCTCGAAGAACTGCTCGCCCTCGAAGAAGAAGGTGACGCCGACGCTGAACAGATAGCCGGTGCCGACGCTCAGCAACACCAGCACCGCCATGTTGAGCACACCGTTGCGGAGGGCCCGCACAGCGGCGACATAGAACGGCCATCCCGGATAGATGATGGCGCCGCTCGCCATCACGAACAGGAAAAGGTTGCGGTCGATCCCGAAGGGTGGCGTCAGCCCCTCGGACATCGTGCCCATCGGCGAATAGAGGAACACCGGGGTCGCGAAGACCAGGGCGACGAAGAAGCGCCGTCGCATGTCGCGGACCATCGCCTGCATGTCGCCGCCCGCATGGCCCATGTCGTCGTGCATGTCGTGCTCGCCGGCGCGGGCGTGCCGCGCCGCCGGCGCGCCGGGAACCTCGCGATGTTCGGCGCGAGTATCCTGCGGCACACCTGCGGCATGAGTGCGATGATCCGCATGGGAGGGCGCGCAGAGATGCCGCGGCAAGGCCTGCCCGCGGCAATGAAAGCCGCACTCCTCGACCGCTGCCTCGATCGCATCGACGCTGGTCTGGCTCTCATCATAAGTGACGCTGACGGAATCGCCCCCCGGGTTCATGGCCGCAGCCGCAACACCAGGACGGTGGCGCAGGTGCTTTTCCACCGCCAGGTGATCGAGGCCGGTAAAGATGTCGCCAACGCGAATGTTGACCGTCTTCATTACGCTTCTCTCTTTCGTCACCGTGTGCGCGGCAGGATTCGAACAGCAGTCAATGCGGCGCAGCCCGCCCCGGCGTCGTTCCGCCCCCGAAAAAGCGGCCCGGGCGGGGAATGAAGGCCGGGACATGCGCCATGTAGTGGAGATAGGCCTCGCCGAACTCCGCGATCGCGGCACGTTCCTCGCTCTTCGCCAGCTTCACGTACATGACGAGGAGCACCGGAAACATCGCCAAGGTGAGCAGCGTCGGCCACTGCGCGAGGAATCCGAGCAGCACCAGGATGAAGCCGACATACTGCGGGTGGCGCATGTGAGCGTACGGTCCCGTCGTCGCCAGTGCGCCACGTTGCTGGGCCGCATGAAGCACGCGCCAGGCCGCGGCGATCAGCACGAATCCGCCACCGATCAGCACGAGGCTGAGGAGGTGGAAGGGCCCGAAATGCGGATTGGCCTTCCAGCCGAACATCATCTCGAGCAGATGCCCGGCGTCATGGGAGAACCAGTCGATACCGGGAAAACGGCTCTGCAGCCAGCCCGAGAGGAAATAGATCGTGAGCGGGAAACCGTACATTTCGGTGAAGAGCGCGAGCAGGAACGCGCTGAAGGCGCCGAAGGAGCGCCAGTCCCGCGTCGTCCGTGGCTTGAAGAAGCTGTAAGCGAACAGGATGAAGATCGCCGAATTGACGATCACCAGCCCCCAGAGCCCATAGGCGCTTGTCTCAGCACTCATGACGCGCTCCCTTCACTGCGCTGACCATGACCGCCATGGCCGCCGTGCATGAACATGTGCATGGCGATGCAGACCAGGGGCAGCAGCCAGAAGGCGGCCCCGATGACGTGGGCACGATGCTCGGTGAGAAGCAGCAACCCCGCCACGGCCAGGAAGACAAGCAGAGCCAGCCCTGCGCGCGAGGTCAGGAAGCCGCCTTGCTGCGACCCTCGGCGTTCGTGTTCAGGAAGAGTCATCGGGTCCTCCTCGTGCGCTGGCCGCATGCCGGGCAGATCATCGCCAACGGCGTCATTTCGGCAGCGGCGTTCGCGGGGTCATCGTGACCCCGGCATCTGGCCGGGTCGCATCTGACCGGGCTGCGTCGCGCTAGGCTGCATCTGAGCCTGCATCGTCTGCATCATCTGCATCATGCCCTGCATGATCTGCATCATGGCCTGCATCTGCTCCGGCGCGTTGCCGGGCGTCGGGGGTGTCGCTTGCGATGCCGGAGGGGCTGCAGCGGGTGCCGCCGTACGCATCATCTGCGACATGCCTTGCATCATCTGCATCATGCCCTGCATCTGTCCCTGCATCATGGGACAGCCCGTCATGCCGCCGCTCATCATGCCCCCACCCATCATCCCGCCGCCCGGCGCCGGTGGCGCCGCGGACTGGCCGGGTGCGGACGGAGAGCCGGGCTGTGCGCTGGTCGGAGCCGCTTGCGCGACAGTCGAGGATTGTGCCGGCACGGCACTCTGGCGGACGCCGAGCTTATCCAACGTCGCCTTGTCGGGCTCACCGGTGACAGGCAGGTGGTGCTGCGACTGATATTGTCGGATCGCGGCACGGGTCTCGTCATTCAGGACGCCGTTGGCGGGGATCGCGATGCCCTGCTTGTTCAAGGCCTCCTGCAGCGACTTGATGGTCGATTCCGAGAGGGAGGTCGCGGCGGGAGCCTGTGCAAAGGCCGGGATGGCGGGCGAGACGGCCGTGAGTGCGATGGCGAGCGCAAGAGCGGACCCGCCAACCCTGATAAGCTTCAAGAAAGCCTGCATGTGATGTTCCTTTCGGGGCGTTGAGTTCCGTGGGCCATGCTCCGCCGCGCATCGCGACGCCGCCCGACCCGCGGCGGTTCGAGGAGAATCCGTTTCGGGGCGGCGAAGTCGCATCGGGGGCGGCTTCGCACTTGTCGTTGTTGGATGGTCGGCGGTGCAGCCCGGTGAGCTCACTCGGCGCGCGTCTCGAACGCCGAGGAGCCGGATGCACTGCCCTTGGAGCCGCCCGACCGCCGTCGCAGCCGGGATCAATGCCTGCTCACAAGGCAGGCCGATCAGGCAAATATGCGAGGGGGCCTGAAGAGGGACTCTGCGACGGCGAAGACCAAGCTCCCCCGTGCCGACGCGACATGCGCGCCTCCGGCGTCGTCGCGACTCACCGTGGTCGGCGGAAACGGCAGGGCTGCCGAGCAGAAGGAGCAGTTTGCGCCCGGACACCGGGAACCGTCGGCGTCGAATTCTCCGCCACAACAGGTGCCAATGCGGCGCGCGGGAACGGATTTGTCCGTCGGTGCAGGCGAGGCGACGATCTGAGGACTCGCCGTCGCGGCCTTGCCAGCCGCTGCCGATGCCGTGGCGATCGGGCCGCGGAGCCCATCCTTGATCTTACAGGCTTGAGCCGCGTCCGGTGAAAAGAGGACCAGCAACATCAGGCTGCCTGCGGCAAGCGCCACGCCGAGCGCTCTTCCTGCGCTCCAACAGTCCCTTGAGCTGATCAACCAGGACAACATGCACGACCTAATTTCTTCAGGTGCAAGAATCTCCTGATGAGGCCGAGATCACATTGATGCAGATCAACTGTGGCACGGCTGTGGCGCAGGGGCTTCATCCGGCCCCTACTCCAACGGACGCCCCATGCGCGCAGCGGGCTTTGCGGGCTGCGGCTGCTCGCGACCGGGGGCATGCGGCGGGCCGTCGCGGCCGGCGCGCTGCTGCGCCGGGCCGGCGCTGCGCAACAGGTTGTAGGCGGTGTTCACCAGGCCGACATGGGAGAAGGCCTGGGGGAAGTTGCCGAGTTGGCGGCCGAGCCGCGGGTGATACTCCTCGGCCAGCAGGCCGAGATCGTTGCGCAGCGAGAGCAGCCGCTCGAACAAGGCGAGCGCGTCGTCGCGGCGCCCGAGCATCGTATACGCGTCGGCGAGCCAGAAGCTGCAGACCAGGAAGGTCCCCTCCCCGCCCGAGAGTCCGTCGTCGGAGACGTCGGTGTCGTAGCGGCGCACCAGGCCGTCGTCGAGCAGCTCGCGCTCGATCGCCGCCACCGTTCCGCGGAAACGCGGGTCCTCCGGCGGCAGGAAGCCCACTTCCGCCATCAGGAGGAGCGCGGCATCGAGCGTCCTCGCGCCGTAGTGCTGGACGAAGCAGTTGCGCCGCTCGTCGTAGCCCTTCGCCAGCACCTCGCGATGAATTTCGTCGCGAAGCGCGCCCCAGCGCGCCGCCTGGTCGTCCAGGCCGAGCGCGGTCGCGGCGTGCACGGCGCGGTCGAAGGCGACCCAGGCCATCACCTTGGAATAGACGAAGTGCTTGCGGCCGCTGCGCACCTCCCAGATGCCCTCGTCGGGCTCGCGCCAGAGCTGCTCGAGGCGCGCGAGCACCGTCTTCTGGAAGCTCCAGGTGTCGTCGTCGGGCCCGAGATGCGACAGGCGGGCGACGTGCAGCACGTCCATCAGCTCGCCATAGACGTCGAGCTGGAGCTGATCGAAGGCGCCGTTGCCGATGCGCACGGGGCGGCTGTTGGCGTAACCGGGCAGCCAAGGCAGCTCGATCTCTGTCAGGCGCCGCTCGCCGCTGATCCCGTACATGATCTGCAGCTGGTCGGGCGCGCCGGCGGCAGCGCGCAGCAGCCACTGGCGGAAGGCGCCCGCCTCCTCGAAATAGCCGGCATTGACCAGGGCGTAGATCAGCAGCGTCGCGTCGCGGATCCAGCAGTAGCGGTAGTCCCAGTTGCGCACGCCGCCGAGATCCTCCGGGAGCGAGGTGGTCGGCGCCGCGACGATGCCGCCGCTCGGCTGGTAGGTGAGGCACTTGAGCGTGATGAGCGAACGCTCGACCGCGTGCTGCCAGGCGACCGGTCCTGCGAAGTCGCAGCGCTCCGACCAGGCGTGCCACCAGGAGCGGGTGCGCTCCAGCAGCAGCCGGCGGTCCTCGGCAAAGCGCGGCGCGAGATGGTAGGGGTGATAGGCGAACGTAAAGGGCACCAGCTCCCCTTTGGCGACCGAGAAGGAGGCGCGGGTGTGCATGTTCTCGCCGCGCAGGGCGATCGGCGTGACGAGCTCGATGCAATCGGGTCCGGCAACGGCCGAGAGGCCATAGTCGCGGCGGCGCACCCAGGGCACCACGCGCCCGTAGCCGAAGCGCAGCACGAGGTCCATGGCCATCTCGACGCGCCCTGCGACGCCGCGCACGAGGCGCACGACCTCGACCTTGGCGGGGTCGTCGGTGAACGGCATGAAATCGGTGAGCGTCGCCTTGCCGGTCTCGGTCTCGAACACGGTCTCCAGGATCGCCGTGCCCGGCAGGTAGCGGCGGCGTGTCGCGCGCACCTCGCCCGACGGCGCGATCAGCCAGCGGCCGTGCTCGGGCGTGCCGAGCAGTGCCGCGAAGCAGGCATCCGAATCGAACCGCGGCAGGCAGAGCCAGTCCATCGAGCCGTCACGCGCCACCAGCGCGCCGCTCACCATGTTGCCGATGAATCCATAGTCCTCGATCGGCCGGTTCATGGGGGCTCCATCCGATACCGTGCAGTCGATGCACAACTCGCCCCGCCGCGATGGGTTCACGACGATCGGCTGCGTCCCCGGGGCCGGGAATCACACCTCGCGGCCGAACCAGCGGTCGAGCGAGCAGGAGCCGCCGCCGTGCACCAGGAAATGGAGCACCACGATCGCCCAGAACAGCGGGTATTCGAAGCCCTGGACGTTCCAATAGAAGCCGGACGGCCAGTGATAGACGATCGCGGTGGCGAGGAAGATCAGGATCGGTACCGCGACCACGCGGGTGGCGAGGCCGAGCGCCAGGCAGAGGCCGCCGACGAACTCGGTGAGGCCGACCAGGACCGCCCAGAACAGGCCGGGCTCGTAGCCGATGCTCTCGAACCACTCGCCGGTCCGGGTCGGATCGACGAACAGCTTCGGATAGCCGTGCGCCGCCAGGGAGGCCCCGGCGACCGCGCGGATCAGCGGCTCGGTGAACGGGCGTAACGCATCGTAGACGCGCGCCAGGGCCGGAACGATGAGTTGCGCCATGCGGGGCTCCGTGCGAGGAGGCGCAATCCTACCGCGCGGCGCGTGCGGGCAGAATCACAGGTCCGTCATGGCGCAGTGTATCGCACGACCTCCTGGTCGATGGCGCCGAAGATCGAGCCGCCCCCGGCATCCAGCATCTCGATGCGCACGCGATCGCCGAAACGCATGAAGGGCGTCGACGGCTTGCCGGCGCGGATCGTCTCGACCGTCCGCAGCTCGGCGATGCAGGAGTAGCCGAGCCCGCCGTCCACGACGGCGCGCCCCGGGCCGCCGTCCCTGTCCTTGTTGGAGACCGTGCCGGAACCGACGATGCTGCCGGCGACGAGCGGCCGCGTCCTCGCCACATGGGCGATCAGGGTCGGAAAATCGAAGGTCATGTCCACGCCGGCCTCGGGCTTGCCGAACGGCGCACCGTTGAGGTGGCTGAGCAGCGGCAGGCTCACTTTGGCGCCGTCCCAGGCGGATCCGAGCTCGTCGGGCGTGACCGCCACCGGCGAAAAGGCGGTCGAGGGCTTCGACTGGAGAAAGCCGAAGCCCTTGCCGAGCTCGCCCGGGATCAGGTTGCGCAGGCTGACATCGTTGACCAGCATCAGGAGCCGGACGGCATCGCGCGCGCGCTCCTTCGATGCGGCCATGGGCACGTCGTCCACGACCACGGCGACCTCGGCCTCGAAGTCGATGCCCCAGGCCTCGTCGGCGAGCGCGATCGGGTCGGCCGGGCCGAGGAAGGAGTCGGAGCCGCCCTGGTACATCAGCGGGTCGGTCCAGAACGAGGCCGGCATCTCGGCGCCGCGCGCCTTGCGCACCAGCTCCACGTGATTGACGTAGGCCGAGCCGTCGACCCACTGGTAGGCGCGCGGCAGCGGCGCC
>PQAH01000066.1 GCA_003105195.1 Bradyrhizobiaceae bacterium | reverse complement strand
GGTGACGCTCTATCCGAAGGTGGGGCCGCGGGGCTGATACGCCGCACGTCGAAGAGGCGCCGGCCAGCCTATTGCGGGCGAACCGTGTAGCTCGTCGTCGCGCCGGGCCTGACGACGGTCATGGTGCGCGGACGCAGGCCGGATTCGGCGCCGCCCGGCGTAACGACCGCCGGCGGCGCCGTCGTCGATCGAATGGCGACCTGCTGGTCCAGCATCGATTTCATGGCGGCGAGCGAGCACAGTGAGGCATAGTTGACGACGTGCTGGTAGGCCTTGCAGTAGTTCGCGGGCACCGGTCTGTCGTTCCGGGTCGCGTAGTCGTCCATGCTCGTCAGGACGAGCTGGCGCACCTTGTAGAGGTGGGTTCCGAACGTGTGGATGGTGGAATACTGGTTGATCAGCTCCTTGGCGAGCACCACGCCCGCGGTCGTGATCGTGATCGCCTTCAAGGCGGCTTCCGGACTGGCCGTCGCATTGAGGATCGCTGCCGTTCCGACGAGGCCGGCATCCAGGGCCTTGCTGCCGAACAAGGCCCGTTCCTGCGCCTTCGTCGCCTCGACGAAAAAGACTTCGCAGGCCGCCCGCACGTCGGCGTAGCCGCGGATCATCATGTTGGCGGGGCTGTCGTAGTGGCTCGGCGGCGTGTCGCACTGCCGCGTCGCCGCGACCAGCACCTCGTAGGAGACGTCCGGAGAGACCCCGTACAGACTGCTGCAGCCCGCCAATGCGGCCACTGCCGCCACGGTCGAAATACGCCCGTACATGCGATCCCCCCGATACTGCCGGAATGCTAATCCGCTATCGAATTGTCGTCAAGGTTGCATACCGGGAGGCATGCTCCGCGCTCCGTCGGCGTTTCCGGGAGGACGGCGCATTCACCGCAAGGAGGGCGTGAACCGAGCGGCGCGCGGCGCGTTGTCCCGGGCACCGCCGGGTGACAACCGGCCGCAATGGGGAGCGATGGACGCGGCTATTTTGCCGGTTTCTTGCCGCGACACCGACGCATCGGTACGCGTGAACATCTGACCCATTCCCGGCGGTGCTTCCCTCTCTGCGCGCGGGAGGGCTGTGCCGGCGCGGCTATGCCTTGCTCCCGTAGCAATGCATGATGCTGTCGGGATCCGCGAGCGCCTTGTTGCGCCAGGCCCACATGCGCTTTACCCGCGGCCAGGCGTGCGAGACGTCGTCATTGGCGAGCAGATCGATCATGCTCAGGCCGGTCTGGGCCTGCCGATTGACCTTGCGCAGCACCGCGACGAACTTCGTCGCGTTCGTGCCGGACCAGTCCTTGACCCGGTTCTGCAGCACCGTCTTGAGGCGGAGACGGAAGCCATTCTCGCGGTTCTCCGCATAGGCCTCGGCCAGTTCACGGGTCGTGTACCGGTCGTCGGCGCCGTGCAGGATCCCGTCGATCAGGCAGAGCACCTCGTCGTCCTCCTCGTCGAGAACGACGAAATCGTCGTAGACGCGATGCAGGTGCCCCCACATCCGCTCCGCGGGCGTGCCGCCCTTCGGCGGCGGCGGCGCGAGATGCAACTCGATCTCGTCCGGAAAGCTCGCATAGGCGAGCAGGACGAAGCTGCGCAGCTCCAGCGGGTTCATCGCCGACGGCATCTTGATATTGGCCTGCCCGAACAGCGGGTCGAGCGACAGGCGACTCTCCAGCTCGGGCTTCGACGAGACGCTGTCCCACGTGAACAGGAACCGCGTCGAGCAGTTGGGGATCTCGGTGGCATGCCGCTGCTGAAGATACTTGCCGAGGATGAAGTTCACTTGCGAGGTGCGCAGGGCCGGGAGCACGACGAACAGCTCGACCGTCACGTCGACCCCGGCCAGGATCGTGACCAGCGCGTGGTTCGGCGGCAGCCGGCGCGCCCAGGCCATGTGCGGGTTGCGGGTCTTGCGGCCGAGCTCGAGCAGCCACTTGATGCTGCGGAACGGCAGTCGCAAACGGCCGCGCGTGAGGATCGCGAGCTTCAGTCCCGCCGGCACCGTGATCGGCTTGCCTCCCCGCGGAAGGCGTTTCCACCAGCGCACCACGTCGAGCCGGCACGGCTTGAAGCGGCCGGGCTCGCATGACGGGAACACCGATACGGAAGGCTCGTCCTCGAGAAGCCGCATGACGCTCTCCCGTTGACGGAACGGAGGCGGTGTCGCGTGGCCCGCGGATCGGAAGAATCTAGCCGGCGCCGGCGGCGGACGGCAGTCACGCATTTGCGTGACGCCGTGCGGATGCTTGTCACCGGCCCGGGCCGCGTCGCCGGCTCATCGCCGGTACGCCGATGCGATGCGCCCTCGCAACCGTACCGTTAACGAAACGCTACGGGCCGTCGACCGGCGCGCCAAGCCGTTGGCGCGCTTCGCGGAACGCCGCCAGCGCCGCGGCACGCCGATGCCGCGTGGCGGCGCGCAATTAACGGAATCTACAGCGCGCCCGTGTAGGCTGCCGTGCGATCGCGACACCGCATCGCCCAATCATCCACGGAAAGCACGGACGGGTCATGCCCGAAACCAGCCCTCCCCGGCACGACAGTGACATGCTCCGCACCGCGCAGGCGCCGATCGGCCGGGTGATCTCGGTCCGCGGCTCGCAGGCGAACCTGGGGCTGCCGATCTCGTCCTCGCAAGGGGCCGAGCAGCTTCGCGCGACGGTCGGAAAGTTCGTGGCGATCCGCACCGGGCGGGCGCAGCTGATCGGCGTGATCACCGACATCTCGCTGCAGCCCGTGCCGTCCGAGGCCGCGGGCGAGAAGGCGACCGCGCGCCTCGACATCGTCGGCGAGATCGCGGACTGCGACCTCCCCTCCGCCCGCTTCGAGCGCGGCGTCGCGGCCTATCCGGTGATCGGCGATGCCGCCGCGCTCGCCGGGCCGCGCGAGCTCGCGATCATCTTCAACCAGCGCGGCGCCTCCGCGATCCGGATCGGCAAGCTCCAGCAGGACGACGCGACCGCCGCCTATGTCGATGCCGCCGACATGCTGAGCAAGCATTTCGCCGTGCTCGGGACCACCGGCGTCGGCAAGTCGAGCGCCGTCGCCTTGCTGCTGCGCAAGATGCGCGAGGCCCACAAGGACCTGCGCATCTTCGTCCTCGACGTGCACAACGAGTACGGCCGCTGCTTCGGCGAGAGCGCGCAGGTCTTGAGCCCGAAGACGCTCAAGCTGCCGTTCTGGATGTTCAACTTCGAGGAGACGATCGACATCCTGTTCGGCGGCAAGCCTTCCTCCGACGAGGAGGTCGAGATCCTCGCCGAGCTCATCCCGCAGGCCAAGGCGTCCTATGCGCAGTATCGCACGCCGGGCGAGCGGGCGCAGCTCAAGCGCGCCGAGCCGCGCGCGACCACCTACGGCGTCGACAATCCCGTGCCTTACCGCATCGCCGACCTGCTCTCGCTGATCGACGCGCGCATGGGCAAGCTCGAGAACCGCTCGTCGCGGCTCGTTCACAACCGCCTGCTCACGCGCATCAAGACGGTCTGCGAGGATCCGCGCTACGGCTTCATGTTCGAGAACGCCAATGTCGGCGGCGACACGATGGCCGAGGTGTTCTCCCACGTCTTCCGGCTGCCGGCGCGCGGCGTGCCGATGACCGTGATGCAGCTCGCCGGCTTTCCGGCCGAGGTGGTCGACGCGGTGGTCTCGGTGCTGTGCCGGCTCGCCTTCGACTTCGCGCTCTGGAGCAACGGCGCCTCGCCGCTCCTGGTCGTGTGCGAGGAGGCGCACCGCTACGCCGCGGCCGACCGCAGTGTCGGCTTCGGCCCGACTCGCCGCGCGATCTCGCGCATCGCCAAAGAAGGCCGCAAGTACGGCGTGTTCCTCGGCCTCGTCACCCAGCGGCCCGCGGAGCTCGACCCGACGATCCTCTCGCAGTGCTCGACCCTGTTCGCGATGCGGCTCACCAACGACCGCGACCAGGCGATCTTGCGCTCGGCGGTCTCCGACGCCGCCGCCGACCTGCTCTCGTTCCTGCCCTCGCTCGGCACGCGCGAGGCGCTCGCCTTCGGCGAAGGGGTGCCGCTGCCCATGCGCCTGCGCTTCGAGGAGCTCCCCCTGCACCTGATCCCGCGCAACGAGACGCTGCGCGACGAGGCCGTCCAGCCCGGCGCCGAGATCGACGAGACTTTCGTCGCCTCCGTGCTCGACCGCTGGCGCGGCGTCACGGCCGGGCCTCCCGAGACTGCCGCGCCAGACCTCGCCCCCTTGCAGCTCGATCCGGAGCGCTTCCGGCTCCTGAAGAAGCAGCCCGCCCCCGACGCGTGAGCGAATTGTAGGGTGCGATCGCCGCGTCAGCGGCGTATCTCACCATCAGCTTCTCCGCACGCCGAAACGTTGCCAGTGCAATACGGCGCTTCGCGCCTATTGCACCCTACGAGCTACGTGCCGATACGGCATTCACGATCGCCCGCTGATGCGCGCCCGGTTCGCTTGCGGGCCGCGCGAGGACAGGGGCGCGCGCCGGCCCTCGTCGGCGCCCGCGCGCGAGGCCAGCGCGTCGAAGGCCCGGCCGCCGGCGTCCTCGAGGAAGATCGGCTTCGAGAAGTAGTAGCCCTGGGCGTAGCGTATGCGGGTGGCCGCCTGCAGGTAGGCGAGTTCCTCGAAGGTCTCGACCCCTTCGGCGATCATCGTCATGCCGAGCGCGGTGCCGAGCGATTCGATCGCCTTGAGCACGCTCTGGCTGCGCGGCCGCAGGTGGATGTCCGTGATGAAGGAGCGATCGATCTTGATCTCGTCGGCCGTGATGTCGGCGAGCGCGGAGAGCGACGAGTAGCCGGTGCCGAAATCGTCGATCGACACGCCGACACCGATCTCGCGCAGGAGCGGCAGGATCTCGGCCTGGAACCGGCCCTTCGCCATGAAGGCGTCCTCGGTGACCTCCAGCATGAAGCGGTGCGGCCGCTCGGTCGCGCGCAGCGCCGCGATGAAGGAGCGCATGAAGACCGGGTTGTCGGCCTGCCTGGCCGCGATGTTGATGCTGACCGTGGTGTCCGGGCCGAAGGCGTCGTTGATCGTATCGAGCGCGGCCGTGGCCTGCGCCAGCACCTGATGCGTGATCTCGTCGATCAGCCCGAGCTCGATCGCGAGCGAGATGAAGCTCGCCGGCCCCTGGATCTCCCCGTGCCCGTCGCGCCAGCGGACCAGCGCCTCGAGGCCGATGACCTCGCACGTGCGGATGTCGACTTTCGGCTGGAACGCGCAGAAGAACTGCTGGTCGCGGATCGCGAGCCGCAGCCGCTGCTCGAGCTCCATGCGCGCGGTCAGCGCACGGCCCATCGCGAGGTCGAAGAACACCGCGCCCCTGCGCCCCTCCTTGGCGCGGTACATCGCGCTGTCGGCGTTGCGGCGCAACGTCTCGTAGTCGCCGCCGTGGTCCGGATAGATGCTGACGCCCAGCGACGCGGAGGCGAAGATTTCGAAGCCCTCGATGTAGAACGGCTGGGCGAGGCGCTCCGTCAGCCCATGCACGGCCTCGACCAGGTCCTCCGCGCCCGCGATCGGGTCGAGCACCAGCACGAACTCGTCGCCACTGATCCGCGCCGCCATGTCGGTGGCACGCAGGGGCGCGACGATCCGGCGGGCGAACTCCGCAAGCAACGCGTCGCCGGCCGCATGGCTGTAGAAATCGTTGATGTGCTTGAAGTTGTCGATGTCGATGAAGGCGAGCGCGAGGCGCTCGCCGGAGCGCGCGCGGGCGAGCGCGTCCTCCACATGCGCCTGCACCAGGCGCCGGGTCGGCAGCCCGGTCAATTCGTCGTAGGACACGCGGCGCAGCAATTCCTCCTCGGTGCGCACCCGGTCCGTGATGTCCACCGCGGCCGTCACTGTGAGGCGCTCGCCGAGCGCCTCGACGCGCCGGTCCGCGACCATGAGCGCGCGCCCGTCCGCGGCACGCAGGATCTTCCCTGTTCCCCCGCGCGGGGCCGGATCGGCCGCAGCCTCGTTGGCAAGGATCAGCCGGCCGTCGCCGGCCGTGACCGTGACGCCCACGGGGAGCGAGTGGAGGATCGCATCGAGCAGCGCGGCGCGGCACGCCGAAGTGGCGCCGCGCACGTCTGCCCGGGAGATCATGGGATCGGGGTCCATCACGACATCCAATGACGGCGAATTCCGGCCGCCCCGCTGCAGGCAGCCAACGGGACCCCGGCGCCTCGCCAATCCTACGGCGTGGAGCCGTATGAAGACTTAAATCGACGTCCCGAGGCTCGTCGGCCGGCAGCGCCGCAACGTCATGCTTAAGGAAGCATGAAGGCATGCGCGCGCCGCGCATCGTGAAAACTTGATCGCTCGCGCACGCGGGCTTAACTCCCGCGGGGAGCGTTTTCCGCCGACGTGGGCGGTCCGGCGCAAAAAAAAATGTGACCAAACCAGAAATCCAGAGCCCCTCACTCGCCCCTTCCAAGGCCATGACCGCCGCCTCCGCCTCGCTCGACACGCTCCTCGCCTGGATCCGCACCGAAAGCCCCACACGGGAGGCCGCCGGGGTGAACCGGATGATGGATCTCGTCGTCGCCCATGTGCGCGAAGCGCCCGTCGCGGTCGAGCGCATCCCGGGCCGGGAGGGCCTGGGCGACAGCCTGGTCCTGCGCGCGGGGCCGCGCACGGACGCGCCCGCGATCCTCTTGATGTCGCATCTCGACACGGTGCACCCCGTCGGCACCCTTGCGCGCGATCTGCCGCTGCGGATCGAGGACGACCGGCTCTACGGGCCGGGCGTCTACGACATGAAGGGCGGCGCCTTCTTCGCGCTGGAGGCCTTTTGCGACGTGGCGCGCCGGGGCAGCGCGGCGCGCCCCCTCTGTTTCCTGTTCACGCCCGACGAGGAGATCGGCTCGCCCACGACGCGGCCCATCATCGAGGCGCTGGGGAGCCGGGCCGCTTGTGTGCTCGTGACGGAGCCCGCCCGCGACGGCGGCCGCATCGTCACCGCGCGCAAGGGCGTGGGCCGCTTCGAGGTGCATGTGGAAGGCCGGCCGGGCCATTCGGGCTCGGCCCATCGCGAGGGCCGCAACGCGATCTACGAGGCGGCGCGCCAGATCCTTTCCATCGAGGCGATGACCGACTATGCGCGGGGCATCACGACCACGGTCGGCCAGATCGCGGGCGGCACGGCGCCGAACACGATCCCGCAGCACTGCCGCTTCCCGGTCGACCTGCGCGTCGCGACCGTCGCCGACGGCGAAGCCCTCGCGGCGCGGATCCTCGGCCTCGCGCCGAGCCATCCCGACTTCCGGCTCGCCGTCACGGGGGGCATGAACCGTCCGCCCTACGAGCTTTCGGAGGGGACCGCGAAGCTGTTCGCTCACGCGCGCGCCCTCGCGGCCGAGGTGGGCCTCGACCTCGTCTCCTCCGCCATGACGGGCGGCGGCTCCGACGGCAACTTCACGGCCGCCCTCGGCGTGCCCACTCTCGACGGCCTCGGCATCGACGGCGACGGCGCCCACACGCTGCAGGAATACGGGCTGATCTCGTCGATCGCACCGCGCCGGCACGTGATGATGCGTCTGCTGGAGACGCTGCAGTAGGGGCTGGCGCGAGCTGCGGTCCGTCACCGGTGTCTCCGGTCCGGACAATGGCGCAAGCCGCAATCCCGGCAAGCCTCGTGCGGGGGATGACTGGACAATTTTCGCGCAGAGGTATCAAAATGGTCGGCCGGGGGGCCGTCAGAGCCCTGTTTCTCATAATCGAAAATGGGAGGAATGAGATGCGTGCCGTCCTTGCCGCCATTGCCAGTGTTGCCGCCGTGACGCTGCCGCTCAGCGTTCCGGCCGACGCCCAGATCAAGATCAAGCTCGAGGAAGTCGCCAAGGGTCTCACTCACCCGCTGGCGATGGTCACGATACCGGACGGCAGCGGCCGCAGGGCCGTGATCGAGCAGCACGGCCTGGTCCGCATCATCGACGCGCGCGGCCGGCTGCTGCCCGAGCCGTTCCTGAACATCCAGTCGAAGCTCGTTCATCTCGAGCCGTTCTTCGAGGAGCAGGGCCTGCTCGGCATCGCGTTCCATCCGGATTACCGGACGAACGGCAAGTTCTACATCGCCTACTCGGCGCCGCTGCGCGGTGACGCGCCGCTGGACCGCAAGCTGTGGTGGGCCCACACCAACGTCGTCTCGGAGATGACCGTCTCGAAGGACAATCCCAACCGCGCCAATCCCTCGAACGAAAAGATCATCCACATGCTGGACTGGCCGCAGTTCAATCACAACGGCCACTGGATCGCGTTCGGTCCGGACGGCAAGCTCTATGTGTCGACGGGCGACGGCGGCTACGCCAACGACTGGGGCATCGGCCACAACGTGGCCACCGGCAACGGGCAGGACCTGAAGTCGCTGCACGGCAAGATCCTGCGCTTCGACGTCGACAAGGACGACCATGTGCCCGCCGACAACCCGTTCGTCGGGCGCAACGACGCCGAGCCGCTGATCTGGGCCTACGGCATGCGCAA
>PQAH01000065.1 GCA_003105195.1 Bradyrhizobiaceae bacterium | reverse complement strand
GGCCGGCGGTGGCGCCGCGCGCGCGCGCGGTCGCGGCCACGCCGGCGCAGGTGCCGGAAGCCACCGGCTCGGTGCCCGCGCCCGAGAAGGCGCCGAGCGCCCCGGTCCAGCCGGACGCCTCGTTCCCGCCGGTGCAGCCGCTCGAGTAGCGGCACGCAAGAAGAAAGCGCCCCGGAGACCGGGGCGCTCCCACTCTCCATCTGCGCACCATCCCGTCCGGGATCATGCGCGGGTCACGATGAGAGTCGTCAGGCCGCCTTCTTGGCGTCGATGACCTTGGCCGCGGTGCCATTGATCGGGATCTGGCGCGGCTTCATGGCCTCGGGGATCTCGCGCGCGAGATCGACGTGCAGGAGGCCGTTCTCGAGGGTCGCGCCGCGGACCTCGACATGGTCGGCGAGCTGGAAACGGCGCTCGAAGGCGCGGGCCGCGATGCCCTGGTAGAGCACCTCGCCCTTCTTCTCCTCGGCCTTCTCCTGCTTCTCACCGCGGATCGTCAGGGTGCTCTCCTTGGCCTCGATCGAGAGATCGGCCTCGGTGAAGCCCGCGACCGCGACCGAGATGCGGTAGGCATTCTCGCCGGTGCGCTCGATGTTGTAGGGCGGGTAGCTCGGGGTGGCGCCGTCGAAGCCGGACACCTGGTCCAGCATGGAGAAGAGACGGTCGAAACCGACGGTCGAACGATAGAGGGGAGCAAGATCGAACGTACGCATGGCATATCCTCCTTCGGTTGAGCGACATGCGGGTCCGCCGCAAGGGGCCGGACCTCATCCAACGCGCAGCCCGCCGGGGCCTGCGCAGCCTCGATGTGGGGGCGCCGGCGGCGGCCCGCAAGGGGGCTCCCCGGGCCCGGGAGCACGCGTTTTCCGGGGATCTTCCCGGCCGAGCCGGTGCCCGGCTCGGCGGAAAAAGCCCGGGAGCGCATCCCGCTCCGGTCGAATCGGAATGCGCTCCAGCCGCTTGTTTCCTCGCATCTTCTTGCACCGAACCGGTGCCCACTGCGGCGGAAAATGCTCTATAAGGCGGCTCCCGCCCGCGAGGTCCGAATCCCCCCGATGAAGCTCGTCTCCATTCCGGCCAATCCGGTGCCCGAAGGGGCCGTTACCGGGATGCTGAAGACAGCCGACGGCGTGTCGGTCCGCTTCGCGCGCTGGGCCCCGCCGCTCGGCCGCAAGGGAACCGTGTGCGTGTTCCAGGGCCGCTCCGAGTTCATCGAGAAGTACTTCGAGGTGGCGAGCGACCTGCGCGCGCGCGGCTTCGCGGTCGCGATGCTGGACTGGCGCGGGCAGGGGCTCTCGCAGCGCGCGCTCGCCGATCCGCGCAAGGGGCATGTGGACGACTTCGCCGAGTTCGATCGCGACCTCGAGGTGTTCATGAAGGAGGTCGTGCTGCCCGACTGCCCGCCGCCCCATTTCGCGCTGGCGCATTCCATGGGCGGGGCGATCCTGCTGCGCGCGGCCTACCAGGGACGGCGCTGGTTCGACCGCATCGTGATGTCGGCGCCGATGATCGCGCTCGCGGGCGCCGCCGGCTCGCGCGTCACCCGCACGACCACGCATTTCACGCGCCTGTTCGGGTTCGGGAGCTCCTACGTGCCGGGCGGCAGCGCGACCGCGATCGGCACGCGGCCCTTCGCCGGCAACGTGCTGACGTCCGATCCGGTGCGCTACGGGCGCACCGTGGCGATCCTGGAGGAGGAGCCGAATCTCGGCCTGGGCTCGCCCACCATCGCGTGGCTGGACGCGGCCTTCAAGGCGATGACCGAGTTCACGGAGCCGGCTTTCGCGGCGCGCGTGCGCCAGCCGATCCTGGCGGTCTGCGCCGGCCAGGACGAGGTCGTCGCCACCGAGGCGACCGCGGCGCTCGCGCAGCGGCTGCGCGCAGGCTCGCACCTCTCGGTGCCGGGCGCGCGCCACGAGATCCTGATGGAGCAGGACCGCTATCGCGGGCAGTTCTTCGCGGCCTTCGACGCCTTCGTGCCGGGCTCGCCGCTGTTCCGCTGACCCTGCTCATAGCCCGCATGAGCGAAGCGACACGCGGGGACGGCGGTCCCGGATTTCGCTTGCGCCCATCCGGGCCACGACCGACACCCCTGGTCAGCCGGCCAGCAGGCGCAGCGCCGCCTCGTGCACCCGGCGGTCGCCGGCCGCGACGATGCGCCCGCCGGCGGCCGCGGGTCCCCCGGTCCAGTCCGTGACGATGCCGCCGGCGCCCGCGATGATCGGGATCAGCGCCACGATGTCGTGCGGCTTGAGCCCGCACTCGATCACCAGGTCGACGTGGCCGGCCGCGACCATGCAGTAGGCGTAGCAGTCGCCGCCGTAGCGCGAGAGCCGCACCGCGCCCTCGACGCGCGCGAAGGCCGCGCGTTCGTCGGCCGCCATCAAGAGCGGGCTGGTCGTGAACAGCACCGCCTCGGCGAGGGCCGCGCAAGGTCGCACCATCAGCGCGCGGTCGCCCGCGGGCCCCCGATAGCGCGCCGCTCCGCCGTCGCCCGTGAAGCGCTCGCCGATGAAGGGCTGGTGCATCATGCCGAACACCGGCTCGCCGAAGCGGGTGAGCGCGATCAGCGTGCCCCAGGCCGGCATGCCGGAGATGAACGACTTGGTGCCGTCGATCGGGTCGAGCACCCAGACATATTCGGCATCGACGCGCTCGTGCACGTATTCCTCGCCGACGATGCCGTGCTCCGGAAAGGTGCGGCGGATCAGGGCGCGCATCGCCTGCTCGGCGGCGCGGTCGGCGGCCGTCACGGGATCGAAGCTGCCGCCGCGGTTCTTGTCCTCGATGCCGAGCGAGGTGCGGAAGAACGGCAGGATCGCCTCGCCGGACGCGGTCGCGAGCTCGTCGACGAAGGCCGAGAAGTCGATTGCCGTCATGCCGCCCGTCCCCTTGCGCAAGGCCCCGCGTCGTATCGGAGAGTTGCGGTCACGGCAACCACGCTGCGCGGCGGGCGCGGTTGCGGGGCCCGGCGCACCGTGCCAGGAGATTCGGGAGCCGGCGGGACGTGGCCGGCGAGAAGGCCGGGACCATGACCGAGAACACCGCGCGGGCGTCGCCGATGGTGCCGCCCCTCGGCGCGACCGTCGCACTCGTCGGCACGCTCGCCGCGATCTACATGGTGAGCCAGTTCCTGCGCAATTCGGTCGGCGTGATCGCCCCGGATCTCGCCCGGGAGATCGGGCTCACGGCGGGCGAGATCGGCCTCCTGTCGAGCGCCTTCTTCCTCGCTTTCGCGGCTGCGCAGTTCCCCCTCGGCGTCGCCCTCGATCGCTACGGGCCGCGCGCGTGCATGCTGGTCTGCACCGTGATCTCGGTCATCGGCGCGGGGCTGTTCGCGGCGGCGACGACCACGAGCGGATTGATCGTGTCGCGGGTGCTGATGGGGCTCGGCACGTCTTGCTTCCTGATGGCGCCGCTCGCGCTCTATGCGCGGCGCTTCCCGCCCGAGCGCTTCACCACGCTCGCGGCCCTCCAGCTCGGCGTCGGCAGCATCGGCACGCTGCTGGTCACCGCGCCGCTCGCCTGGGCGGCCGCGACCATCGGCTGGCGCACGACCTTCGTCGTGGTCGGCGCCTTCATGCTGGGCTGTGGGCTGCTCGTGCTCGCGGTGGTGCGGGACGAGGCGCCCAAGGCGCAAGGGCAGCACCACGAGACGCTGCGCGAGAGCCTCGTGGGGGTGCTCGAGGCCGCACGGCTGCCGGGGGTCGGGCCGCTCTTCCTCATGCAGCTCACGGCCTATTCGAGCTTCGTGTTCGTGGTGGGGCTCTGGGGCGGGCCGTACCTCACGCACGTCTACGGCTACGGGCTGACCGCGCGCGGCGACCTGCTGCTGGTCGCTGCCGTGGCGCAGATCCTCGGGTTGATGGCCGCCGGTTACTTGGAGCGGCGGCTCGCGAGCTACAAGGCGCCGGTCATGGCCGGCGCGCTCGCGACCGCGGGGGCGCTCGCCCTCATCGCCGTGGTCGGGCGCCTGCCGCCGACCGCGCTCGTCATCTGGATCGCGCTGTTCGGTTTCGTCGCCGGCTATGTCTCCGTTCTGATTGCGCACGGCAAGGCGCTGCTGCCGCCGCATTTGGTCGGCCGCGGCATGACGCTGCTCAATGTCGGGACCATGGGCGGCGCCTTCATCTCGCAGGTCGTGTCGGGCGGGATCATCGGCTTGTTCCCGAGCCAGGGCGGGGCCTATCCGCTTGTCGCCTACCAGGTGGTGTTCGCGGTGCAGGCGGCGGCGCTGCTGCTCACCTGCCTCGCCTATCGCCGGGTGCAGGACCCGCACCGGGCCCTGGCTGCGGGCGCCTGAGGCCACCGGTGCGACCCCGGGAAAAATAAGTGAGGGGCCCTTGCTTTTTGTGCGACGCACCGGCATATTGTTGCAGTGCGGTAGCGCGTCATCTCGCGTTACCGCCGCCCTCCTTGGGCGTTTCCTCCCTAGACTTGGGCCGCTTGCACCCGCGAGCGGCCCTTTTTTTCTTGGGTTTCGGCCGCTGCGCGCCGACCTTGCGACGCCAAGCCCCCAGGGGCGTTCGGCGGGACAGGCGTCCCGGGCCGATTCCCCCTTCCCCAACGAAATGCAATGGTCGCAATGCTGCTATGCAGCAGATCCGTCACTCGGCCGCTGCCCGGTAGGGCCGCAGCTCCTCGATCGGCAGCTCCGCCAGGCGGTCCGCGATGGTCTCGATGTCGGCCGCGACCCGGGCGAAGCTGGTGCTGCGCTCGTAGCGGCGCTCGTCCATGTAGAGCGCGCGGTTGATCTCGATCTGCACGGCGTGCAGGCCGCCGGCCGGGTTTCCGTAGTGCTCGGTGATGAAGCCGCCCGCATAGGGCTTGTTGCGGCTCACCGCATAGCCGAGCGTGCGGAAGGTCGCCTCGACGATGTCGGCGACCGCTGCCACGCAGCTCGTGCCGTAGCGATCGCCCAGCACCACGTCGGCGCGCGGCCGCTCGTCCTTGCCGCCGGCCGTGGACGGCATCGAGTGGCAGTCCACCAGCACGGCGGCGCCGAAATCGCGGTGCACCCGGGTGAGCAGGCGCCGCAGCGCCCGGTGATAGGGCTTGTAGAGGCCCTCGATGCGGCGCAACGCATCGTCCACCGGGATGCGCTGGTCGTAGATCTCCTGGGCGTCGCCGACCACGCGCGCGACCGTGCCGAGGCCCCCCGCGACCCGCATCGAGCGGGTGTTGGCGAAGGGGGGCAGGCGGCCGTCGAACATGCGCGGATCGAGCTCGTAGGGCTCGCGGTTGACGTCGACGTAGCAGCGCGGGAAGTGCACCCGCATCAGCGGGTGGCCGCGCGTCACCACGCCGGCCACCAGCTCGTCGACGAAGGTGTCCTCGGAGCGGCGCAGCGCGCCGAGGTCGAGCCGTGCGGTGGCCAGGAAGGCCGGCGGATAGACGCGGCCGCTGTGCGGGGAGTTGAAGACGACGGGGGCGCGTGCTTCGGCCGGCTCGAGAATCTCGAAGGGGGGATCGAGCTCGGCATGGGTGTCGGTCATGCGCTCTTGTCGCCTTTCCTCGGCTGAAGGTGTCCCGGGCGCCCCGGGGCTACATTTCCACGCCGGCGGGACGCTG
Organism: Bradyrhizobiaceae bacterium; assembly: GCA_003105195.1. GTDB lineage: Bacteria > Pseudomonadota > Alphaproteobacteria > Rhizobiales > Xanthobacteraceae > FEB-22. The sequence goes on along the minus strand of PQAH01000065.1, from coordinate 9,896 downwards.
CCAAGGTCCCCCCGGTTCACCCCATATTTACCGGCGACCCGCCTTATGGGATGTCATCCGCCGGGGACGAGAGATATGTCGGACGCCGACCACAAAGAAGCCGCCATGCCGAAGATTCTGCTCGCCGAAGACGACAACGACATGCGCCGCTTCCTGGTCAAGGCCCTGGAGACCGCCGGCTATGCGGTCACCGACTTCGACAACGGGCTCTCGGCCTACCGGCGGCTGCGCGAGGAGCCCTACGAGCTGCTCCTGACCGACATCGTCATGCCCGAGATGGACGGCATCGAGCTCGCCCGCCGGGCCGCCGAGCTCGACCCGGACATCAAGATCATGTTCATCACGGGCTTCGCGGCGGTGGCGCTCAACCCCGACGCCAACGCACCCAAGGACGCCAAGGTGCTGTCCAAGCCGTTCCACCTGCGCGACCTCGTCAACGAGGTGCAGAAGATGCTGGCGGCCTGACCCGCCCAGGCTCGCTTGCCGGGCCGGCGCCGAGCCGATATAGGGAAAGCCCCGCCAATGGACACGGGCGCGTAGCTCAGCGGGAGAGCACTACGTTGACATCGTAGGGGTCGCTGGTTCGATCCCAGCCGCGCCCACCATTCCGGTCCGATCCATCGAGAGCGTCTGCACGAGCTCCCGTCGCAAGGCGAGGGGCCGCAGCCCCGCGCCTTGCGCCGCGCGTGCGTCAGGCTGCGCGGCGCGCCTCGGGCTCGTTCGCAGGCGCCGGCAGCGCGCTCGGCGTCGCGACGCGGGTCGCGATCAATATCGGCCGGCGCGCGCCGCGCCGCCGGTCCTCCAGGAAGCTGCCGGCGTCCTGCCCGACCGGCAGGGCCATGGCGTCGATCACGTCGCCACGCGCGAGGCCGATGTCGTGCAGCATGCGCTCGTCGAGCGCGAGGAGCTGGGCGAGCGCGCGCCGCTCGCGGGCGCTCTTGAGGGTCGCATAGGCCGTGCGGGCGAGCCGCCGCAAGCCGGTGGCGAGGCGACGCGATGCGGCGGTCGCCAGAGTGAGGGTCATCATCGTGGTTCTCCTTGATCGTCACGGCCGGAGGGCGCAGTGGGTTCGGGTCAGGCTTTGACGGGACGCGGGGAACGCGGGTTCAGCGTCCCGGGGTCACGGTCCGGTCATCGCCCGTGAGGACCGGGGGTTTAGGCGGCGGCCGCCCAAGGCGATGTGACGTTCGTCACGCGGCCGGCGGCCCCGGGAAGGCCCGGGCGCGAGCGTTGACGGGCCGCGCGCGAGGCGCTATCGGAGCGCATCCCAGAACGCAGCCCGTGCGGCCATGGCCGCCCCGAGGTGGCCCATGAAGATCCGTAACTCTTTGAAATCGCTGCGAAGCCGGCACCGCAACAACCGCCTGGTGCGGCGCAAGGGCCGGGTCTATGTGATCAACAAGACCATGCGCCGGTTCAAGGCGCGCCAGGGCTGACGGCCCGGCGCGACGCCGCGTCACGGTTCTGTGAGCACCCGCCCGCCGCGGCGGGTGTTTTCGCGCGGGCCGGGACGCACTAGATTGCACCCATGCGTGCGCACCTCGCCCGATTCCTTCTCGCGGCCGCCCTGGCGGCACCGTTGGCGGCCACGGCCGCGGCCCAGGGCGACGAGCAGCCCGGCAACTGGATGCGGGCGCCCGACAAGCTGCCCAAGGTCTCGCGCGGCGACCGCACCAAGAACCTCGACTTCCTGTTCGAGGCGCTCAAGGCCGCGCCCGACGCCGACGCCGCCAAGCTGGTGGAGGGGCGCATCTGGGCGATCTGGTTCCACTCGGGCAGCGACACCGCCGACCTGCTGATGGGCCGGGTGAAGAGCGCAGTCGACGACAAGGACATGGATCTCGGCATCCGCCTGCTCGACGCGATCATCGAGATCAAGCCCGAATACACCGAAGCCTGGAACCGGCGCGCGACGCTGCATTTCCTGAAGAAGGACTTCGGCAAGGCGATCGAGGACATCCGCCAGGTGCTGGCGCGCGAGCCGCGCCACTTCGGCGCGCTCTCGGGGCTCGGCATCATCCTCCAGGAGGTCGGCCAGGAGAAGCTCGCGCTCGACGCCTTCCGCCGCGCGCTCGCGGTCAACCCGCATCTGCAGAAGATCCCGGACTTCGTGAAGACCCTGACCGAGAAGGTCGAGGGCCGCGACATCTGACGGGCGCGGCGCGACCTCCCGGTAGGGTGCAATAGCCGCGTAAGCGGCGTATTGCACCGGCAGCGTGGCCGGTTGCGCCGACGGTGCAATACGGTGCTGCGCACCTATTGCACCCTACGATCTCTCGCCGAAAACTACGCCTCTTCCACGCTGTCGGCGCCGACGAAGGCGATGCGGACCATATTGGTGGCGCCGGGGGTGCCGAGGGGGACGCCGGCCACGACGATGATGCGCTGGCCCGCCTTGGAGAAGCCGTCCCGGAAGGAAAAGCGGCTGGCGCGGTCGACCATGTCCTCCTGGTCCTTGGCATCCGCCGCGACGATGCAGTGCACGCCCCAGACCAGGGAGAGCTTGCGCCCGGTCGCGACGTTCGGGCTGATCGCGACGATCGGCGAGGAGGGCCGCTCGCGCGCGACGCGCAGGCCGGTCGCGCCGGAGCTCGTCCAGCACACCACCGCCGAGAGATCCAGCGTCTCGGCGATCTGCCGCGCCGCCGCCGCGATCGCGTCGGCGCCGGTCGCCTCCGGCTCGGCGCGCTGGGCCTGGATGATCGAGCCGTAGATCGGATCGGTCTCGACCTCCTCGGCGATGCGGTTCATGGTCGTGACCGCTTCCACCGGATACTGGCCGGCCGCCGACTCGGCCGAGAGCATCACGGCGTCGGCGCCCTCGAAGATCGCGGTCGCCACGTCCGAGACCTCGGCGCGGGTCGGCACCGGATTCGAGATCATCGACTCGAGCATCTGGGTCGCGACCACCACGGGCTTGCCGGCGCGGCGCGCCGCGCGCGTCATGTGCTTCTGCACGCCCGGCACCTTCTCGAGCGGCATCTCGACGCCGAGATCGCCGCGCGCCACCATCAGCGCGTCGGCGAAGTCCATGATCTCGGCGAGCTGGTGCACGGCCTGCGGCTTCTCGATCTTGGCCATCACGGCGGCGCGGCCGCGGGTGATCTTCTTGGCCTCGGCGATGTCGTCGGGACGCTGGATGAAGGAGAGCGCGACCCAGTCGATGCCGGCGTCGAGCGCGGCCTCGAGGTCCGAGCGATCCTTGGCGGTGAGCGCCGAGAAGCCGACCATGGTGTCGGGGAGGCTGACGCCCTTGCGCGAGGAGAGCCTGCCGCCGACCTCGACGCGGGTCACGGTGCGCTTGGCGGAGGTCTCCACCGCGACCAGGCGGATCTTGCCGTCGTCGAGCAGGAGCCGGTGGCCGGGCTCGAGGGCCATCAGGATCTCGGGATGCGGCAGCAACACGCGATCGGCGTCTCCCGGCGCCTGGTCGTCGTCGAGGACGAAGGTCGCGCCCTTCTCGAGCATCACGGCGTCGTTCGCGAAATTGCCCACCCGCAGCTTGGGGCCCTGCAGGTCCACGAGGATGCCGACCGGCCGGTCGTAGCTCTGCTCCAGGGCGCGGATCATGGCCACATAGTCGCGCATCGCTTCGTGCGAGGTGTGGCTCATGTTGACGCGGAACACGTCGGCGCCGGCCTCGAACAGGCGGCCGAGCATCGCGCGGTCCGAGGAGGAGGGGCCGAGGGTGGCGACGATCTTGGTGCGGCGCAGACGTCTCATCGGCTCTGCTGCCTCGGTTGGAACTGCGGCGGGCCGGAGCGCGGCCCCGGCGGCGGAACGATCGGGGTGAGCTGCGGAACCGCACCCCGCGGCGCCTGCTCGGTCGATTCGGTGAGCTGCACGGTCCAGGACCGCTGCTCCCCGGTATCGACCTCGAAGAAGCCGGTGCGGTCGTAGCCGCGCGCCAGGCAGTCCTGCACGCCGCGGATCGTGAACTCCTTGTCGCGGGTGCACATGAAGGCCTTGCCGGACCACTCGCCGCCGCGATCGTAGTCGACGGCGTAGACGTAATAGAAGCGCGCGACAAGCTGGCCCTTCACCAGCGTCTCGCAGCTGCGCGCCGGCAGGTTCCACCAGCCCTCGGTGGTCCAGCCCTCGGCGTCCTTGTAGCCGATGGCGACGCCGACCCGGCCGCCGGTGTTGTTGCAGAGGCGGAAATCGGCGGCGGCCGGCACCGCGAAGCCGGCGAGCAGCAGCGCGGCGAGCGGCAGGCCGCGGAGGGGCCGATGCCGACCGATCCGACCCCACAATGTTCCATGCTCAGATGTCATCGGGCTCGCCATGATTTCACGCGGTTCAGGGCCCGCCGACCAGGATGGCACGGAAGTCGTTGACGTTCGTGAAGGTCGGGCCCGGTCTCAACAGGTCGCCGAGGCGGGAAAAAAATCCGGTGGAATCGTTCTCGGCGAGAAAGGCGGCTGGATCGAGGCCGAGGGCGCGGGCCCGCGCCGCGGTGGCGGCGTCCACATAGGCGCCGGCCGGGTCCGCCGCGTCGCCGCCGCCGCCGTCGGTGCCGTCGGTGTCGGCGGCGAGCGCCGCCATCCCGGGCGAAAGCGCGGTCGAAAGCGCCAGGGCATATTCCTGGTTGGGACCGCCGCGGCCCTCGCCGCGGATCGTGACGGTCAACTCGCCGCCCGAGAGGATGACGGCGCGGCGGCCCGCGGCCTGCAGCTCGTGGGCGAGGCGCGCATGGGCGGCCGCGACCTCGCGCGCCTCGCCCTCGAGATGGTCGCCGAGCAGGACGCAATCGTAGCCGGCGGCGCGCGCCTTCGCGGCAGCGGCCGCGAGGGCATCCGCGGGCCGCGCCACCAGGCCGAACTCGGTGCCCGCGAAAGCCGGATCGCCGGGCTTCGGCGATTCGTTCGCCGGATCGGCGAGCGCGCGGGGGACCGATTCGGGGAGGTCGAGACGGCGGCGCGCCACGATCGCGCGCGCATCGGCGAGCCAGGAGGGATCCGGGACCGTCGGGCCGGAGCCGATCACGGCCGGGTCGTCGCCCGGCACGTCCGAGATCGCCAGCGCGAGCACGCGCGCAGGGCGCGCGCGGGCGGCGAGGCGGCCGCCCTTGAGGCGCGAGAGATGCTTGCGCACCGTATTGATCTCGCCGATCGAGGCGCCGGAGCGCAGCAGCGCGCGGGTCACGGCCTGCTTCTCGGCGAGGCTCACGCCCGGCGCCGGCGCGATCCAGTTGGCCGAGGCCCCGCCCGAGAGCAGCACGAGCACCAGATCCTCGGCCGTCGCAGCGTCGGCGAGCGCGAGCGTGCGCTCCGCGGCCGCGAGGCCGGCCGCGTCCGGCACCGGATGACCGGCCTCCACCACCGGCACGTGGCGGGTCGGGCGGCCGTAGCCGTGCCGCGCAACCGCGAGCCCCGCCATGCGGGCCGGCGGGACGCCCTGCGCCAGGTAATGTCCCTCCGCCACCTCGATCATCGCGCCAGCGGCCTTGCCGGCCGCGAGCAGGATCAGCCGACCGTGCGCGGGCGGAGCCGGCAGCTGCCCGGGCAGGCAGGAGGCCGGATGCGCCGCCGCTACCGCCGCGCGGAACAGATCCTCGAGAAACGATCGTGGCGAGGTCACGGGCCGGCCTCCACGGCGCGGTCGCCGGCGTGCGGCCGGGCCACGAAGATGCCGAGCAGGATCAGGAGCCCGCCGAGCGCCTGCGCGAGGCCGAGCGCCTCGCCGAGCAGCACCCAGCCGAAGGCCGCGGCCGCCACCGCCTCGAGGAAGATGACCAGCGACGAGAAGGTCGCGGGCAGGGTGCCGAGCGCGATCGCGAGCAGGCCCTGGCCCGCGACCTGGGAGATCAGCGCGAGCGCCAGCAGCGCCGCCGCGCCCGCGAGGGAGCGCGGCAGGAGGTGCGGCTCCAGCGCGAAGGCGACGACGAAGAGGCAGGCCGTGGTGATCAGGGTCGAGAGGAACACGAGCTGCGCGGCGCCATGGCGGCCGCGCCCGGCGCGGATCGCCAGGATGTAGGCGCCGAAGAACACCGCGGTGGCGAGGCCGTAGACGTCGCCCATCAGGCGCGCCGGCGCGAAGCCGTAGCTCTCACCCATCAGCGCGAAGCCGCCCAGGATGCAGAGCGCGAGCCCGGCCAGGATGCGCGTGCCGATCGTTTCGGCGAGCACCAGCCAGGCGCCGAGCGCGACCCAGATCGGCGCGGTGGTCGCCAGGAAGGTCGCGTTCGCGACCGTGGTGGCGAGGATCGCGAGATGCCAGAAGAAGAGGTCGCCCGCGAAGAACAGCCCGGCGAGCAGGATCGGCCGGTCGAGAGCGAGAGGGGCGCGCGCCGTGCCGCGGCTTTCGTAGCGGGCCCAGGCCCATAGGAAGGGCAGCGCCAGGGCCGTGCGCCAGAAGGCGCTCGCATACGGCCCGACGTCGGCCCACCGCACGAAGACGGGCGAAGCGCCCATGGCGATCGCGCCCGCGACGAGCGCGACCAAGGCCAGCACCACGCGCCGGCCGTGCGCGACCGTGAGGCCTGTCGCAGTCATGAGAGGGATCCGCTCTCTGGCTGATGCCGTGGCAAGAAATCCTGCCGCACCCCGAAGCACCCGTGGCTATAATGCTTCAAAACATGAATCATGGGAGGGTCGAGAGGCGATCGATATCGTCCCCCAGGGATCATGACAAGTCGCGGGAACCGCGGCGCCGTCGCGTTCCTCGCGCCGCGTGGAGGGCACGGTCGGGCCGGCCCGCGGAGGTCGCTTTGATCCGCGGCTGCGGCCTCCTATTCTTCGTCCACGCGAAGAACACGAGGAGAATGCCATGGCTCTCGACGAGAAGACCCGCACCGAGCTCGAAGCCGCCGCGTTCCGCCGCATGGTCGAGCACCTGCGGCAGCGCACCGACGTGCAGAATATCGACCTGATGAACCTCGCCGGCTTCTGCCGCAACTGCCTCTCGAACTGGATGAAGGAGGCGGCCGACGCGCGCGGCGTGCCGATGAGCCGGGACGAGAGCCGCGTCGCGGTCTACGGCATGCCCTACGAGGACTGGAAGGCGAAGCACCAGACCGAGGCATCGGCCGAGCAGAAAAAGGCCCTCGAGGCCAGTCACAAGCACTGACGCGGACCACGCGCCGTGCACGACTGTGGATGACGCGGCGCGCGCCTTGACCTGACCGGGGTCACCATCGAAACCCTATCCTCCGACCCGCGAAAGCCCGCGACGTGAGGAGTATCCGATGGCCCCTGCCACTGCCGCCGCCGTCAAGGAGCAGCCCGCCACCCGCTTCGCCAAGGACCATCTCAAGGCCTTCGTCGAGCGCATCGAGCGCCTCGAGGAGGAGAAGAAGGCGCTCGCCGACGACATCAAGGACGTCTACGCGGAGGCCAAGGGCAATGGCTTCGACGTGAAGGCGCTGCGTACCGTGGTGCGCCTGCGCAAGCAGGACGTCCAGGAGCGCAAGGAGCAGGAAGCGATCCTCGAAGTCTACCTGCAGGCGCTCGGCATGCTGGAGTGAGAGGAAACTTTCGCACGATCCCGTCCGCACGGGTGCGGCCCGACCAATAAATCAGGGAAGGCGCGGGATGATCATCCCGGTCCGCTGCCGATAGGCGGCGTAACGCTCGCCGAATATGCGGCCGAGCAGTCTTTCCTCCGTGCGGGCGCGCCAGGCGAAGGTCGGGACAATCCCGAACAGCACGATCCCGAGGGCCGGCCAACTGGCGAAGGCGAGCGCATTTCCGGCGGCGATCAGTGCGAGGCCCACGTAGATGGGATGCCGCACGAGGCGATAGGGGCCTCACAGTCATTGCAGTTGATCGATTCCTCGATCATCCGCGCTCACCAGCACGCCGCCGGCGGAAAAAAGGGGGCCCGGATAACGCCATTGGCCGTTCTCGTGGAGGACTGAGCACCAAGATCAACGCCGTCGTCGACGAGGCTGGCATGCCGGTGCGGATCGTCCTGTCGCAAGGCCAGGCGTCGGACAAGACGGTGGCGCCGACGCTGATCGAAGCGCTCCAACCCGACCGAGATCTGGTCGCCGACCGTGGTTACGATGCTCGCGCTCTCGTCGTGTTGGTCGAAAGCCGCGGCGGCAGGGCTCACATCCCGACCTGCCGCGATCGCAAGGTCCAGCGCTCGGTCGATCCAGCGCTCTACAGGCAACGCAATCTGGTCGAGCGCTTCTTCAACAAGTTGAAGCACTTCCGTCGCGTCGCGACACGCTACGACAAGACGGCTCGGAATTTCCTCGCCGCCGTCTTGCTCGCAGCTACACGCCTCTGGATGCGGTTTGAGTCCACGACCTAGACCCAGCGGCGCACGCGCGCCTTGTAGTCGCGGTAGGCGTCACCGAAGCGCCGTTCCAGGTACGCCTCCTCGCGTGCGACGACGCCGTAGCGGATGACGATCGCAAGGGGCAGCGCGAGAACGAAGATCCACGGGCTGCGCGCCGCGATGCCGATCCCGCCATAGACGAGCAGGAGGCCGACATAGATCGGATTGCGGGTCCAGCCGTGGATGCCGGTCGTCACCAGGGCGCGGGTGGGCCGGTTCGTGGGAACCGGCGTTCCGGCCGCTGAGAAGCCGCGAATCCCCGCGATTGCGAGCACCAGACCGATGAGGATCAGCAGGCCGCCGACGACCCAGTGGACCGGATCGGTCGCAGGGAGCGGAAGCCGCAGCGGCAGCAGGCGATCGGCGAGGAAGCCGAGCAGGAGGGCGGCGAGAATGAGGAGGGGCGGTCTCGCGATGACACCCGCGGTTGCGCCGCTGGTCGCTTGCTGGTCCGCGCTGTCCATGCCGGCTCCCGCCAATGCCGAGAGGCTCGAATAATGACAACTAAGTTGTCATTCTGCAGGTTGACAACGAGCATGTCAACTCGGGACGCTGGTCGCGGACGGGGAGCGGAGGCGATGACGTCGGCACGACACAGGCTGGGGGGCCGCCGGACGGGGGCGGGCCCGATCATCGACGGCAGGGCCGAGGCGGTCGCGGAGCTGATGCTGGAAGTGGCCCAGTGCTTCTTCCGCATCCGGGCGGTCGGCCGGAAGACCGGACTGATCACGAGCTGGGGCGGCGGGGCCTTCGGCTTCCTGCGAAGCCTCGCGTTGCTCGGTCCGCTCACCGTGCCGCGGATCGCCCAGATGCGACCTACCAGCCGTCAGCGGATGCAGCGGCTGGCGGACGAGCTGGCGGCCGAAGGGCTCGTGGAATTCATCGACAACCCGCGGCATCGGCGCTCGAAGCTGGTGCGGCTGACGCCCAAAGGCGATGCGCGGTACCTCGAGCTCAACGCCCGGTTCCTTTCGGTCGCGTCGACCGTGGGCGCCGCGCTCACCGAAAAAGACGTCCGGAGGGCGATCGAGATCGTGCGGCAGCTGAGCGATGAGATGCAGACGCGTTCTTAGGAGCCGTCATGGGACGTGACGGCCGCATGTCAGTGCAGGCTGGCCTGGCGCGTGTCGAAGCTGACGGTCGGCAGGAAGGCCACCGCGGGGCCGTCGAAGCGGATCGAGCTCATGCCGTCATAGGGCTGGTCCGCGAATGTTGCCACCACGCTCGACTTCGGCTTCACCATCATGGTGCGCAGGTAGCGCGGGTCGGGCGCGCCGTAGATTGCGACGCTGAGCGAGAAGTGCACGCTCGGCGCCAGCGTGATGCTGCGCAGCCAGGGATCGTCGTAGCGCTGGCCCGGACGGGCCTGGGCGGGGCGGGCCGGGGCGGCGGCGGGCGTGCGCTGGATCCGCGTCACGGGTGCGCCGTCCGGCGGGAGCGCCGAGGCGCGTTGGCCGTCCGCGTGAGCGGTCGCCGCATAGGCGAGCGCGACGTCGGTCGGTACCCGGTCGTTCTGTGCCGGCAGGCCGGGCCAGCGGGGAACGCTGGCGGTGGTGTCGGCCTGGGCCACGGGCCGCGGCGGCTCGGGCCGCGAATCGGCGGCGGGCCGC
>PQAH01000064.1 GCA_003105195.1 Bradyrhizobiaceae bacterium | reverse complement strand
ATAGTCGGTGCCGAACACCTGCATCTGCGGGCGCAGGCCGAGCGCGGTCTCGACCGCCACCTTGATGAGGTGGGTCGCGCCCTTGGTCGACTGCCCGGTGCGCAGCGCAGGGTCGGCGCCCGCGACGTTGAAGTAGCGTAGGATCACGTGGCCGAGGCCGTGCGCGGCGCTCGCGTCGCGCAGCATGACCTCGGTCATCAGCTTGGAGGAGCCGTAGGGCGACATCGGCGCCGGCGCGTCGCTCTCGGTCACCGGCACGCGGGCCGGATTGCCGTAGACCGCCGCGGTCGAGGAGAAGATGAAGTGGCGCACGCCGCCCTTGACGGCGCATTCCATGAGCGCGCGCGAGTTGACGGTGTTGTTCCTGTAGTAGCCGAGCGGGTCGGCGACCGAGTCCGGCACCACCACGGAGGCCGCGAAATGAATCACGGCCTCGACCCGGTGCTGCTTCAGAACGCGCGCGACCAGCGCCTCGTCGCCGGTCTCGCCGACGACCAGCTCGGCCTCGGCCGGGACCGCCCAGTCGAAGCCGGTCGACAGGTTGTCGAGCACGACCACGCGCTCGCCGGCCTCGAGGAGCGCAAGGACCATGTGGCTGCCGATGTAACCGGCGCCGCCGGTGACCAGGACCGTCATGACATCGCTCGCGTTTCCCCCGCATGGCCGCGGCCGGCGGGCCGGATCGGGGGCGGACCGGGCGGTTGTAGGTCGCCAGGAATGAAGAACACGTTAGGCCTCCGTGTCACGAGTCTCACATCATCGCGGCCGCGCGCCGAAGGCGCGCGAGTCGATTCCTCGGCGGTCCGGGAATGTGCATGCGACGAAAATGCCTCCGTTTCCGCGGCGCGCCGGCGCGCGCCCGCCCCATCGAGGGCGAGTGGCCCTATTTGTGGATCGACGCCACCTGCGTGAAGGTGCGCCACAACGCCGGATCGTGTCGGTCGCCGTGATCGTGGTGGTTGCCGTCAACAGCGACCGGCGGCGCGAAATCCTCGACCCGGACATCGGCCCCTCGTGGCGCCCTCAGCCGCGCGCCTCCGCTTTTTCCACTCCCCGGGCGATCACACAGACCACAATCCTGTCAATTATGAACATAACACGAACAAAAATCTCGAAAGCCCGCGCATAGGACGATCCCCTGAGCACCCGTGAGCCGGCGCCATCCTGGCGAGCCGGACGGACCCGGGGGCCGCGCATCACGCGGCCTCCGCGATCAGAGGTGCGTCATGCCCTTTCCGGTCAATCGCAAGCCCTACGACCCTCGGCAGCCGCGCGTTCCCAAGGGCTATTCCGGCGGCGGCCGGTGGACCGACGGGGACGATCACGGCGAGGCCGCGAAGCGGTCCGAGGAGCCGTCCCGCGAGGCCGATACGGCCGATTCGGAGCCGTTCATCGACCGCGCCGCCGGCGCGGTGGTCCGCTCCGAATACGCGACGCCGGACCACGAGGGCTGGAACGAGCGCCACACCGTCACGCTGCGGGACGGCAGCACCTACGTCTTCGAGGACTGGGGGCGCATCCAACGCGTCTACCGGAACGGCGAGCCGGCCGGGACCATCGAATGGACCGAGAGCGGCCCCGTTCAGCAACCGCTGCTCCAGAACGTCTATGCCGGCAGACCGCAGCCCGGCCGTGTCGGGATCCTCGCTGCCGCGCTGTCCCTGTGGCGCGCACTCAACGCCGCGCGGCACTGGAGCGAGGGAGGCAAGTTCGCGGCGCTCACGTTCGACGCGCGGGCGCTGCGCGCCGGCGACGAAAAGGGCGCGCTGCCGGCGGCGAAGGCCCTGACCGAGGAGGAGATCAGGAACTACTGCAAGAAGGTCGACACGGTGCAAAGACTCCTCGACGCCGCCGCAAACGACGTCAACGCCCTGAACAGGCCGATGACCCCTCAACAATACGGAACGAAAGTGCACGTGGGCACCGCCCGAGGCGTTTCCGGCGATTCGAATCTCCGCGCAGAACCTTCGCTCCGCAAGATCCTTCAGGCCGATCCTTCCATGACCGAAGCGCAAGCCGAGAAATCCATGGAGGCGCCGTACGGGGAGCGCGGAACCATCCGCATCGACGTTCTGGAGAACGTCGACGGGCGGAGCAAGCTGATCTGCGTCTACGACATCAAGACCGGCGACACCCGCCTGACCGAAGCGCGGATCCGGGAGATCGCGCGGATCGTCGCTCTCCGTTACCCCGGCTCGGACCGGATCATCATCATCGAATCGCGGCCGCGGATCCTGCGCCGGCTCAAGTAGTCATGAGCCTGCCGGCCGGAACCGAGGGTCCGCGGTCTCGCGGAAAACCAGGGGACGACGTCGCCCGGCGCGACGTCATCTTGCCCAGTCATCTTGCCCAGCCCTCGCGCCGCCCCTGCCGGAGGAACTCGGCATAGCCTTCGACCTCCAGGACCCGCGTCAGGGAGACCAGCAGCGTCTCGTGATCGCCGAAAGGCGGAACCGGCACCACGCGCTCCGCGATCTCGGCGCTCGTCACCTTGCGATCATCTCTTCCCACCTGGTGCCTCGGCGCGTAGGTCAATTTCATGCTGTCGTCTGGATCGGCGTAACAGTGCGCATGCCACTGGACGTCGCCGCTCGGACGGACCTCGAGCCTCGTCATGCCGAGAGCCTGCGGAATCGTCCTCGGCTCGGTAAAGACGGCGCGCAAGCGGCCGGCCGCACTCGCGACCGACACGACGGTCGACGGCACCTGCCGCTCCAGGTGCCACCACGGCCGGGCCCAGGACCAGCCGACCCCCACGAGTGCGCCACCGGGCTCGCGCCAGACCACGTCGTAGCGCGCGCGCGCGCGATGTCGCTTCTCGGCCTCCTCACGGGCGAGGGGCAGCCACGCGCGAATCCGCGCGAAGTCCCACCAGACCTGATCGAAGAAGCTCACCTCGCCGGGCGTTTCCGGCAACGCACTCCAGGTGCCCGGCGGCGTCGGCACCCACGGACCGGAGGGGACGACGGGATCGCTGCAGGCCGGCCGCTCGGCCGGGGCGACCTCGGCCGGAAACGGCGTCGGCTCCCACGCGTCGCCCAGCTTGAGAACCTTCGCGACGACCGCCTCGCGGTCGCGGTATCGCCTGCCGAGCTCGGCGGCATCCCAGCCCAGCAGGAGCCGGCAGAACGTCGCGAACTGCACGTAACCGGTCCCCTCGCGCCGCTCGAACTCCTCGACCAGCGCCGTCGCCCGCTCGCGCTCTCCTCCGAGCAGGAGCGCGCGGAATGCGGCCATCTCCCAGTTGTGCGCACCCTCGATGTCCCGCACGAAATCCGCCAGGGTGGTCGTCTCGGCGAGCGTGGGGAAGATCTCTTCGGCCAGCACCTCCAGCAGCAGGGGCTGCACGAACCCATGGGAGAAATTCCAGGGGCCTGCGATCGCGGTTCGGAAGTCGTTGGGCTCGTCTTCGCCATAGAGCGGCTCGATCGTGCGCCAGACGCGGAACTCGCCGTCGTCGTCTCCGCGCCCGAACAGGGCTCCGCGCAGGAGATGCCGCACGGGCCGCACCACCAGGCGGTTGCCGAACAGGGCGAGATCCGGGCGCAGGTCGAGGAGCGGCCGCAGCAGCCGCTGCAGTCCCAAGCGCGGCCGCGGCGCGCGGGATGGCGGCAGCGACGCAAGATGCCTGCGGGCGAGGCCGGCCGCGGCGTCGAGAGTCAAGGGGGCGTCCTGATACTCGTCGATGACGAGACCGCCCACGAGCCCGGCGAGCGCGGCCGCCGCGCACATGCCGGCGACGGCTTCCGTCTCGTCCCCGCCCCACCGGAAATTCGCGCAGCGATCGAACGCGGGATCGACCGTGCGGCCTCCGCGCAGCAGTTCCTCGACCGCATCGCGTCCCTCGAACACGTCGAACTCGACGCCCGTCTCCTGCCTCCGCAGCATCATCGGCATGAAGCCGCGCTGCGTCTCGAGCGAGCCCCGCGCCGGCCTGATCGTGAACGGAAACCCGAGATCCCGCATCGCTCGCTGCAGCGCGGCCTTGGACGGGAGCTGGCCCCGGAAGAGGACATGCATCTCGACCGACATGAGGACCCCCAGGCCCGACGGCAGGCCGCGTGGCGCGTTCATTATCCGTCGGGCTGCGCACACCCGTTCTATACAGAACAAAACACGAACATGCAACCATCTTCATGCCGCTGAGTGGTCGTTGTCTTCCTGCAACGGTCCGGATGGCCACAATCAGAGCGTTCGGCAATCAGAGCATTCAGCGTCGCCTCCCTGCATTCGCGGTTTGCGCTCGCTTGATCGGGCTCACGCGGCGCGTCGGTGCCGGAGCCGGTGACAAGGCACGGGACGGCGTATAAGCACGACCGCGCGCCCATGTCCGACATCCTGTTCATCAAGACCAGCTCGCTCGGTGACGTGATTCACCACATGCCGGCCGTGACCGAGGCGCGCCGGCAGCGGCCAGACGCGCGCCTGAGCTGGGTCGTGGAGGAGGATTTCGCGCCGCTGGTGCGGCTGCACCCGCTGGTCGATGCCGTGATCCCGGTCGCCTCGCGGCGCTGGCGCAAGGCGCCGTTCGCGCCGGGCACCTGGCGCGAGATCGGCGCCTTCGCGCGGGCGCTGCGGGCGCGGCGCTACGATCTCGTGATCGACACCCAAGGCCTGTTCCGCTCGGCCGTGATCGCGCGGCTCGCGCGCGGAGAGCGGCACGGCTACGGGCCCGGCAGCGCGCGCGAGAGCGCGGCCTCCCGGCTCTACGACGTGCGTCATCGCGTCGAGCGCGGCCTGCATGCGGTCGCGCGCAACCGGCTGCTCACCGCCCTTGCGCTCGGCTATGCGCCGCAGGGCCCGGACGACTTCGGGCTCGATCGCGCGCGGCTCGCCGCGCCCGCGGGCGAGCGCTACGCGCTGCTGCTGCACGCGACCGCGCGGCCCGAGAAGGAGTGGCCGGAGGCGCGGTGGATCGGCCTCGGCACGGCGCTGGCGGCACGCGGCTTCGAGGTCGTGCTGCCCTGGGGCACCGAGAGCGAGCGCGGACGCAGCGAGCGGATC
>PQAH01000063.1 GCA_003105195.1 Bradyrhizobiaceae bacterium | reverse complement strand
GCTCTTCAGATAGACCTGCCGCAGCGCATCTTCGCCACGGTAGTTGTCGACCGGGCCCGAGCTGATCAGCCGTCCGGCGCGAATGATGAATACCTCGTCGCAAATGCGCAGCACCTGCTGAGCCTGCTGCTCGACAATCAGCACGGCGGTGCCGAACTGTTCGCGGATGCCGACGATGGCATCGAAAATCTGTGTCACAAGCTTGGGGGCGAGGCCGATCGATGGCTCATCGATCATGAGGAGCTTCGGGTGCAGCATCAGCGCCATGCCGAACGCGAGCATCTGCCGCTCGCCGCCCGAGAGCGCGCCCGCGGCCTGCGTACGGCGCTCGCCGAGAATCGGGAAAGCTTTGAGGGCCGCCTCGATGCGATCGCCGAGAACGTTCTTGCCGAGCGTATAGCCGCCCATGCGCAGGTTCTCGAACACCGAGAGATCGCGGAACACGCGCGCGCCTTGCGGCACGAAGGCGATGCCGGCCGCGATGTTGGCGCGCGGCGCGGAGGTACTTCGATCCTCATTGTCGAAGTGGATCGTTCCCTCGCGACGAGGCCCGAGCCCGAACACCGCGCGCAACACTGTCGACTTGCCGGCGCCGTTCGGGCCGATCACGGCAGCGATGCGCCGTTCCGCGAGCGTCATGTCGATGCCGAACAGCACCTGTTTCTTGCCGTAGAACGCATCGAGCTTCTCGACGTTCAGCACGGGCTCCTCACGATGTGATGCCGAGATAGGTGTGCATGACGGTCACGTTGTTGCGGACTTCCTCCGGCCGTCCCTCCGCGATCTTGGTGCCCTGATGCATCACGACGACCCAGTCGGAGAGACGCATCACGATATCGACATTGTGCTCGATCAGCAGGATCGTCTTGCCGTTCCCGGTCAGGCGGCGCATCCGCGTGCAGAAGTCATCGACCATGCCGGGGCTGAGCCCCGAAGTGGGTTCGTCGAGGAGCAGGAGCTCGCCTTCCGCAGCGAGGAGACGCCCGAGGCTGAGCAGCTTCTGCTGGCCGTAAGACAGGCGCTCGGCGAGCGAATCCGCCTGCGACGCGATCGTCAGGTCGTCAAGCAAAGCATTGGCGCGCGCATCCGCCGCGTTGCGCTCGTCCATCAATTCGCGCCCACCGATCAACGCGCGGATGATGCTCTCACCGCGCAAGTTCGGGATCGCGGCTTCGACATTGTCGCGCGCACTCAGGCGATTGAACAGCCGCAGCTCTTGAAAGCCGCGCGCAATACCCGCGCGAGCGACCTTGTGCGGCGGCAGTCCATCGACGCGCGCATCCCGCAGATAGATATGTCCGGAGTCCGGCACGAGATTTCCGGTGATCAGGTTGAAGGCCGTGGTCTTGCCGGCGCCGTTGCCGCCGATCAGGCTCGTTATCGTGCCCGCATTCACGTCGAATGACAGATCGCGAACGGCCTGCAGGCCGCCGAATGACTTCGACAGCGCCTCCAGCCTGAGAATGGTGTCTGCGCTTGCCATGCGCCGCACCTACTTCAAGACGTCGCGGTATTCGCCGATCAGACCCTGACGGCGGAATCGGGTGAAGAAGACAAGAAGCGCGCCGTAGAGCACCTGACGGACCTCCGGCGCGATTGCCTCTGGGATCGCCATGAACTTGAATGTTTCGGGCAGCAGGATCAGCAGCGCCGCGGCGAGTATCGAGCCGTTCAGGCTCCCGGTGCCGCCGACGATCACGAGCGTGATGATGAAGATCGACTCGTCGAGATGGAACGCGACCGGGTCGAGCGCGGTCAGAGAGTAGACGTAGATCGTGCCGGCCGCGGAGGCGAACACCGCCGAGAACACGAAGATCGCCAACTTGACGCGGAATACGCTCTTGCCGAGCGAGGCGACGGCTGTCTGGTCCTCGCGGACGGCTCGCAGCAAGCGGCCGAACGGTGCATTGGTGATACGCAGCGCAGAAGCGTAGCAGATCACCGCAAGCGCGAGCGCGACGAGGAGCTTCTCCCAGCCGGCGCGGATCGTGTGCCCGAACAGGGTCGGATGCGGGATGCCATAGAGGCCGGACGCGCCGCCGGTGATCTCGAGGTTCATGAACAGGCTGAAAATGATCGCTTGGAAACCCATCGTGGCGATCAGGAAATACTCGTTGGTCAGCCGCAGCGACGGCAGCGCGATAATCAACGACACGAACACTCCGACGACTGCGGCGCACACGAAGGAGATCAACAGATCGTTGGTGAAGTTCAGCGCAAGCAGCGCGGTCGTGTAGGCGCCGACGCCGTAGATCGCGGCCTGTGCGATCGAGATGAGCCCGGTGTAACCGACCAGCAGGTTGAGCGAGATCGTCAGCGTCGCGTAGATCGCGATCAGCGTACCGATGTAGATGAAGTACTCCATCTCAAAGGCCCGTCGCCGGACGTTTCTCGCCGAACAGCCCGTTCGGCTTGAACAGGAGCACGATGATCAGGATCGCGAAGGAGAGCGCCATCTGCCACTTGGACTCGATCTTCCAGATCGCGATGTTCTGGATCATGCCGAGCACGAAGCCGCCGCCGGCCGCAGCCCCGACATTGCCGAGACCGCCGATGATCATCGCGACCGTCGCCATCAGGATGATCTCGTTCCCCATGTTGAAGTCGATGATGCCGACGTTGAGCCCGATCAGCATCGCGCTGATGCCGACCAGGCCGGAACCCACGATGAAGCTGATGTTGCGCAGCCGCTTCGCCGGCATGCCCACAACTTCGGCGAGCTCCGAATCGTTGCCCATCGCGCGGATCGCAATGCCGAGCCGCATGTGGCGGAAGAAAATCCAGAGCGCGACCGCGAGTATCACGGTGAAACCGATGATCAACATCTGCGCGTCGGTCGTGTAGATCGCGCCAAAGCGGTAGACCGTGGTCTTCCCGCCGCGCGACAGGACCACCGGGTTCGAACCCCAGACCATCGCCGTCATGTGCGTGATGATGATGAGCACGCCGAATGACGAGATCAACGCGACGAAAGGCGACACGCCGCCCGCCTTCATCGGCTCGTAGAGCAGCATGTTGATGAGTACGCCGATCAGCGCGGCCGTGACGATCGCGGCGAGGAACGCCGCAACGATGCCGAGCTCGAGCGTCACCAGTACGGTGTAACCGGCGAACGCCGAGAGCGTGTAGACGCCGCCGTGCGCGAAGTGGAACACTCGGCTCGCCGTGAAGATCAACGCGAAGCCCAGCGCGATCAGCGCATAGACGCTGCCGGTAACGATGCCGTTGACGGCGAACTGAGCAAGAACGCTCATCGTCAGCCGCCCGAGACAATGCTGTGCCGCAGCGTTCCGATCCCCTCGATCACCACTTCGACATTGTCGCCGACCTTCATTCCCCCGATGCCCGGAGGGGCGCCGGTCAAGATGAGGTCCCCCGGCAGCAGCGTCATCACGCGCGAGAAGTAGCTGACCATCTCTTCGACCGGAAAGATCATGTCGCTTGTGTTGGTCTTGCGCTGGCGCACCTCGCCATTGATGCGCAGCTCGATGTCGAGCGAATGCGCATCAAGGTCGGTCTCGACCCATGGCCCGGTTGGGCAGAACGTGTCGAACGATTTCGAATGGCAAAGATGCAGCAGGTTACCGCCGATCACCTGAATGTCCCGCGCCGTCACGTCGTTCACGCAGGTGTAGCCGAGCAGGTTGTTCAGCACGTCGCCCGGCGGCGTGTTACGCATCGGGCTCTTCACCACGACCGCGAGTTCGCCCTCATATTCGAGCTTCTTGGTTTCCGGCGGATAGATGACCGGCTGATCGGGTCCGATCAGCGTTGTCGGCGGCTTGAGGAAGAAGACGGGCACCGTCGGCATCGGCAGCCCGACTTCCGCAAGATGGCCGCGATAGTTCGCGCCGCCCGCAATGATCTTGGTCGGTTCGCAAGGTGCGAGAAGCTGCGTCGCAGCGAGCGGACGCGCGTTGTCGGTCTTGGTGATCTTGCGGTACGGGTGGTCCGCCAGCTCGCGGATGATCTCGCCTTCGACGATCCCGTACCTTGCGGCGTTGGCGGTCGGATCCCAATAACGTGCGATTTTCACTTACTTCCCCCCAAGCAACCTACGCGCGGAATTTCGCCCCCAAGAGCATTCAGATTCACGACATTGATCGGCGTGCCTTTCAGAAAGTGCACAACGTTGTCAATGCTTTGATTGATCATGCGGGCGGACGCATCCACCGTGTTCCACGCCGACACAGGCGTCATCACCACATTGTCCATCGCGAGAAACGGATGACCCGAGGGCACCGGCTCGTGCGCGAAGACGTCCAGGCCCGCACCCGCGATGCGTCCCGTGTTCAACGCGCTGATCAACGCGCCTTCATCGATGACGCCGCCTCGCGCGGTGTTGATGATGATCGCACCCTGCTTCATGCGGCGAAACTGGTCGGAGCCGATCATTCCGCGCGTTGTGTCGTTCAGGCGTACGTGGAGCGAGATGACATCCGCCGTGGCGAGGAGCTCTTCGAAGGCAACAGCACGTGCTCCGATGGCCTCTGCCCGGGCGGGATCATTGTTTCGCGACCAGGAGACGACGTTCATTCCAAGTGCGCGCGCGAGCGGAGCAAGCTCCGACGATATTCCGCTGACCCCGACTATTCCCAGGATCTTGCCGCCGAGTTCGATTCCTTGCGCAGATTTCCACTCGCCGCGCCTGATCGCGCGATCTTGCGCCGGGATGGATCGGGCAACGGCGAACAGGAGTGCGACGCAGTGCTCGGCCACTGCCCGATTTGAGGGGCCGACGACATTGCAGACCGCAATGCCCCTTGTGCTAGCTTCTGCGACGTCTACGTCCTCGACACCTGTGCCCGAGATGGCGACCATCCGAAGGCTGCGGGCGCCATCGAGGACCGATTTGGGGAATTTGGTAAACGCGGGGCGGAATGACAGAATGACGTCTGCGTCGCAAATCCGTTCGATCAGCTCTTGGTCGCTCGACGCGCGCGTATCGTAACTCTGAACGACCGCGATCTCCTCGAGCAGCGCCAGATTCTCCGAGGAAATGAATGCCCGGTTGATGTCGTCTGGGATGACAATCTTTGGCCGCGAAGTTGGTGCCATCAGTCTTGTCAGTCAGTACATTCGTTGTGAGTGGTCCAGCCCTGGCCCAATCACGCCATGAACATTGGCGATATGAACATTGTCGATGTCCGTCCTGGAGACGCGGCCGCCCATCCGCGAATGAGGCCGGATATCCCACCGCAACAGGTCCATCGGCATCTCTCCGCTGCACACAGCAGCCGCACATGGCATTGCGTGCGTCACAATCTCCCGCGTGAAGCGGTTTTCGTCGTGCGCCGCAAATCTCGCCATGGCGAGGCGCGATTTGAATCGGAGCGTCGCCACGTCCGCTCCAGCAGGCCGGCGCGAAATCGTTGACAGTTCGAAGCGCGGCGTGGGTGAGGCCCAAGGTGACCGAACTTCAGCGCCGCCCCCTTTCATTTCATCGATATTTGTAATAATTGTCGATGAAATGACGGGAGTCAATGGGCCGATTGACCGATGTCGCAGCTACCGAAACCAGCGCGATCCAGGAGCTGGAATTCTCACCGATCGGCCCTTTCTCGTTCACGACCGCGACCTCGGCACGTGCTTGTCGGGGGACTGTCGCGTCTGCGATGCCCAACAGGACGGATGCCTTGCGCCCGAAAGTTGCATGATAAATATTTCCGGTGCCCGGGCTCGGGAATCGACGCGACCGCGACATGGAGCGAATTCTGATCGTCACATGAATACATCTGTCAGCAGCAAGACCACCCGAGAGACCGGCGAAACACGAAGCCTCACCGAAGGCGCTTATCGCTCGATCAAGAACGATCTGCTCGTCGGGGTTAGCGCGCCGGGCAGCAGATTGCGCATTGATGCGTTGCGGAAGCGATTGGGAATCGGCGCCAGTCCGATCAGAGAGGCACTTTCCCGGCTCGTGGCAGAAGGCCTTGTCACAAACGAAGAGCGCAAAGGTTTCAGAGCCGCTCCGATGTCCGCGGAGGAATTCCGGGAGATAACCGAGCTTCGGATCACGCTCGAAGTGATGGCGTTACGCCAATCAATTCAGAACGGCGGCGAGGAATGGGAGTCGAACATTCTCGCGAGTCACCATCGCCTCGCAAAGGCAGAGGACCGGCTTAGAAAAACCGGTGCCGCCGATGACTTCGAAAGCAAGAACCGCGACTTCCACGATGCGCTGGTCAGCGCGTGTGATTCTGCATGGTTGATGCGTATGCGAGAGATCCTCAACATGCACTCCCAACGGTATCGGTTTCGCAGCTTGGTCGCCGTCGGCACACGTCGGGATACTTTCAAGGAGCACCGCATGATGCGCGATGCCACGCTGGCTCGAGATACCGACAAGGCTGTCCGATTGGTGGAGCAGCATTTCCGAACCACTTTGAAGATTTTCTTGGAGGAATGGGAACAAACAGGGCGCTCGAAAGCGCGATCTTCTTGATCGTCCTGGCCCAGGTTGCGTGGCTCTGCAAGAACGTAAAGACCACGGGCAACCTGCCGAGCCGGCCGTATGCCCAGAGGTCGACGACTTAGCCGATGTACCCTTGGCAGCCATCGCACCCCTCCGGCCCGGTCTTGGCTCCACTGGCGCAATATAGAACATGGCGCGAAGAATGTTTTCCCCGGGTCACAACCGGATTGCTTTCATGGCCTGCAAGTTCTCGTGGATGTCCGGGCGGCTGGGGGCTGCAAGTTTCGGCTCACCTCCTGGCCACTTGCTGCCCAACAGGATCTGCGGCTGCTAGGATGCTGGTTGTCGCGATCTGACACGGGCCCCATCCATGCGCCTATCGTATCGTCTCCGACGCGCCGTCGCGGCACTCGCCCTGGCCATCGCATCCACGTCGCCCGCCCTGGCGCACACCGGCGGCGTGCTCGGCGGCGGCGCGGACGGATTCGTCCACCCCTTGCTCGGGCTCGACCACGTGGTCGCCATGGTGGCGGTCGGCCTGTGGGGCGCCGTTCTCGGCGCGCCGGGCATCTGGGTGCTGCCGATCGTCTTTCCGCTGATCATGGCCGGAGGCGGCGCGCTCGGGATCCTCGGCCTGCCGCTGCCGGCGGCCGAGATCGGCATCGCGGCCTCCGCCATCGTGCTCGGCGCGATGGTGGCGCTCGCGGCGCGGCCGGCGCTCTGGATCGCGGCCGTCCTGGTCGGCGCCTTCGCGGTGTTCCACGGCTATGCCCACGGTGCCGAGCTGCCGCCCGGCACCGACGCGACCGCCTATTCGGTCGGCTTCGTGGTCGCGACCGGCCTGCTGCATCTCGCCGGCATCGCCTTCGGCCTCGCGACGCGATGGCCGGGCGGGCGGCTCGCGGTGCGCACCGCCGGTCTCGCGATCGCGGCCGTCGGCGTCGTCGCGTTCAGCGCCATGGCATGATCCGCGCGGTCGCCTGCGCGATCGTCCTGGCGATCCTCGCGGCACCCGCGCAGGCGCATGATCCTGTCGGCGGCAACGGCTTCTGGTCCGGACTGCTGCATCCCTGGCTGGTCACCCCGCACGCGCTTGCGCTCGTGGGACTCGCCTTGCTGAGCAGCCGGCAGCCCGCGCGCCGCGTGCTCTTTGCCGCCTTCGCGGTCGGCCTGCTGTGCGGCTTCCTCGCCATCGCCCGCGGCATCGGCGAGACGCCGGCGCCCCTGGTCATCCTCGCGGTCGCGGCCCTGTCGGGGGTGCTCGCGGCCGCGGCCTGGAAGCTTCCCGCGGCGGCGAATGCCGCCATCGCGCTCGCGGGCGGGGCCGCCATCGCGCTCGACTCGCCGCCGCAAGCCGTGCGGATCTCGGCCGCGCTGGTGATCCAACTCGGCACCGGCCTCGGCGCGCTCGCACCGCTCCTGCTGATCGGCGAGGTCGCGGCACGCGCGCGGCGCGAATGGATGCGGCTCGCGGTCCGCGTGCTCGGCGCCTGGATCGCGGCGAGCGCGATCCTGGTGCTGGCCTTGCGCCTCGCGCGCTGACGGCTCAGTCCGGTGTCGCCGACGCCATGCCGCGCCGGGCGCGCTCCTCGACGGCACGGTCCATCGCGGCCGCGAGATACTCGGGCTCCTGCGCGCCCGAGACCGCGAGCATGCCGCCGAGGATGAAGCAGGGCACGCCGTCGATGCCGGCCTCCTTGGCCCGCAGCGCCTCGGCCGAGACCCGGTCGACGTCCGCATCGCCCGCGAGCAGCTCGCGCGTGAGATCGCGGTCCAGGCCGCAGTCCGCCGCGGCCCGCACCAGCACCTCGCGGTCGGTGAGGTCCGCGCCCTCGGTGAAGTAGAGGTCCATCAGCCGCTGCTTCATGCGCGCCGCGTTGCCGGTGTTGCGCGCCCACAGGATCAGCCGGTGGCAGTCGAGCGTGTTCGGCTGGCGCGAGATCCGATCGATCGCGTAGCTGAGGCCTTCGCCCGCGGCGGCCTCGGCTACGCGCCGCGCGATCGACGCATAGCGTTCGACCGAGCCGAACTTGGTCGTCAGATACTGTTCGCGGCCGATGCCCTCGCGCGGGATCCAGTCGTTGAGGAAATACGGGTGCCAGTTCACCTCGACATCGAGATCCGGCCGCAGCGCCATCGCCCTCTCGAGCCGGCGCTTGCCGATGAAGCACCAGGGACAGACCACGTCGGAGACGACGTCGACGGTGAGCTGCGCGGCGCCCGCGGCGGGAGAAGGGCTGTCGTTCGAAGGGGTGTCGTTCATGGGCCACCTCGGCTGTTCGGCCGAGGTTAGGCGCTCGGTCAGACCGCCGCAACCAGCCGGTCGGTCGAGATCCGGCCGGTGAGGCTTTCCGGCGTGTCGCCGTCCTTGAGCGCGGCGAGCGCGATGGCCGGCGTGACGCGATGGCGCTCCTGCCCGGGCGTGAGCGCCGTGTGCTTGATCACGCTGGCGATGCGACGCGCGATCACATGCGCCATGCGCAGCTCGGTCTCCGTGAAGGCGATGACGATGCTGCCGTCCTCGTCGCGGCAGGCGAAGTCGGTGGCGCGCACGAGCCGGCCGACGATGCGCGCCGCGTCGAGGGTGGCGCGCCGGCCCGCGCCGGCCTCGAAGGCGAAGCGGGCGATCGAGAGGCCGACGCCGCGCGCGTCGGCATCCGTCACGGCGCGCGCGAGATCGTGCATGAAGGCCTGGCGCTGGAGCAGGCCGGTCTCGGGGTCGACGATGCCCTTCTGGTCGAGGGAGGCGATCATGCGCCGCATCCGCGCCGCCAGCGCATGCAGCCGCGCGAAGGGCAGGATGTGCGCGGCGACACGCGCGGGCTCGGCGCGCAGCCACTCCAGGTTCGGCAGGCGCTCCGGATCGAGCTCGCAGGTGATCTCGGGCGACACCACCACGGGCAGGTCGCGCCAGCGCGGATCCGAGCCCAGCTCCACCAGGAAATTCTCGACCACGGCGCGGTTGAATCCGTCGCCGATCACCACGCCGTCGATGTCGCGCGCCTCGAGATATTTCTTGGCATTCTCCAGGCTGAGCGCGCCGACCAGGCCGACGCGCTCGCCGATCGCGACCGTGAGCGCCGGGTAGTTGCGGCCGCGGCCCGTCACCAGCACGGTCGCATCCTCGATCGGATCGCCCGGCGGCATCGGCGGCACGGCGAGCCCCTGGTCGGAAAACGCCTCGGCGCGGCGCAGCACGGTCGCGTGCAGGGCGCGCACCCGCAGCGCGGCGCGCAACCGCGGTGCCAGCAGCCGCTCGGCCGCGTCGAAGCCGAGCGTGAGGGCATGGGAGAGCACCGGCGCCTCGGCGCCGTGCATCACCGCGATCATCGGGACGATCGGGCCCGCGAGCGCGGCCCGCGCGGTCTCGATCCTCGCGGCCAGCGTTTCCGATTCGGGCCCGTTCTCGGCGAGCACGATGGCAGCCGGGTTCACCGACGCGACCGCCGCGGCGAGCTCGTGCCACGCGCATTCGACCACCGGAAACGCCCCGGCCTGCGACAGCACCGCAAAGACATCGGCGACGCGCCGGTCGGCGACCAGGACGATCGGGCCTTGCAGGGACATGGACACACCGCCGCGGAAAACTGCGGCAGACTAGACCGCGGCTCGTAAATGGCGCGTCAACGGACACCCCTGTGCTGTCTTAATCGGCTTCATCCACCCGACAGCGATATCTTGCGCCGCAAGTAAGCTTTCGGGCAGGAACGGGGCGCCGGAACCCGTTCAGGCGGCCGAGGCCTTCTGCCCGGGCCGGCGCGGGCTGAACGCCGCCACCAGCAGCGGGCTCGCGCCCTGGTCGATCAGCGCCTGGCGGATGGCATCGCGATCGATGCCGCCGCCGGCCAGGCGATGCCCCGCGAGCACGTCGGGAAGCGCCGCGAGCGTGCTGCCGTCCTCGATGCGGCCGATCAGGTCCTGCAGCTCGCGCAGGACGAAACGGTATCCGCCGACGCTGACGATGCCGGCGGGCGGCCCGTCCACCTCGAGCAGCTTGGTCTCGCGGTCGATGCGGCACGCATAGCCGGTGTCGACCGAGCCGTCCTCGGCCGGCTTCAGCCGCGGGCCGTCGCTGCGCTCGCTGCCGGGCGGGAAGGGAAAGCGCGGCACCATGGGCCCGGCGAGCGCGATGGTGCCGGCGGGGGTGCGCGAGATGTCGAGCACGTGCGTGGCGCCGGCGGTGCCTTGAGCCGCCATGATGCGCCCGAGATGCAGGCCCGCAGCACGGTCGCCGGCGCGACGCATCGCGATCAGCCCGATCTCGCCGAAGACCGGGACGTCGACCAGGGCCGTGCCGTCGCCGGGCCAGGCCGCGCTCGCGCTCAGACGCTCGGGCGCGCGCCACACCGCGATCACGGTCTCGGGCCCCTGGCGTCCGCCGAGGAGCCCGGCGGCGAGCAGCCGCTGCGCGAGCGGGCCCGGCACCACCGCGACCGAGCACAGGTCGCCCGCGCGCTGGACCGCGAAGGCATCGGGATCGAAGGGGTGGTGCAGCGAGAGCGTGCCGCCGACCAGCAGCCACGGCACGATGGTCGTGGCGATCCCCGCGAAGGATGCGACCGCCAGCGCCCCGAGGATCCCGGCCTCCGGGCCGGCGCGGGCCTCGAGCTCGACGGCGAGCCCCGCGGCCAGCAGCTCGGCATGGCTGCGCGCGACCGGCGTGATCCCGTCCGGCGAGACGTCGAAGGTCACCACTGCGACGTGGTCGGCCGGGTTGCCGGCGCGCGCCACCGGCGCGACGGCTGTCGCCGGCGCCGCATCGAACACGTCGTCGAGCGGGACCACGCCGTCGGGAAGCCCGTCGCCGAAGGCGCCCACGAAGCGGATCGGGAAGGTCTCGGCCGCGATGTGCATCGCGAGCTCGCCGAAGCTCACCTCGCCGATCCGCCGGCAGGAGATCAGCGCGCGGGCGCCGATGCGGCCGAGCGCCGTCGCCGCGTCGGCCTGCCGCCAGAGCAGCGGCAAGGGCGCGGCGATCATGCCGGCGCGCAGCACGCCGAGCAGCATGAGCACGCTTTCCACCGTGTTGGGCAGGTGCAGCGCCACGATCGCATCGGTCGGCAGGCCGAGCTCACGCAGCCGCGCCGCGATCGCGGAGATCACGCGGTCGGCCTCCGCGAAGGTGAGACGCCGCGGCGCGCCGTCCGTGAAGGTCGGGCGGTCCGGCGGATCCGCCAGGGCGAGCGCATCGGCGCGCTGCGCCACGGCGCGCCGGAACAGGTCGTCGAGCGTCACGCGGGCGGCCGGACTGTCGGAGGACTTGGCACGGAGGTGCTCACCGAGGATCACGTCTCGCCTCATTGGGTCTGCGGATGCCGCCACCAGGTTTCGGGCCGGTAGCCGGTCAGCGGGGTGACGGCGGGATGCTGGATATGCGCCCAGCGGGCGAGCCACTCCTCCGGCAGGTGGAACAGCGGCACCACGTAGAATCCGGAGATCAGCAGCCGGTCGAGCACGCGCACGGCGGCGACCAGCTCCTCGCGGCTCTCGGCCTTGACGATCGCCGCGATCGCGGCGTCGATCGCGGGCACTTTCGCGCCCATGTAGTTGCGGGTGCCGGGCTCGTCGGCCGCGGCCGTGCTCCAGTAGAAGGCCTGCTCGTTGCCGGGCGAGAGCGACTGGCCCCAGTAGTACTGCATCATGTCGAAGTCGAAGCTCTGGCGTCGCCGCTCGTACTGCGTCGCCTCGACGAAGCGCGTCGTGGCCGCGATGCCGGCGCGCCGCAGGTGGCGCGCGAAGGAGAGCGCGAGCCGCTCCTCCTGCCGCGTCTTGACCATGATCTCGAAGGCGAAGGGCTGGCCGGTGCCGCGGTGGCGCATCTCCCCCCGGTCGAGCTCGTAGCCGGCCGCGGACAACAGCGCGAGCGCCTGCCGCAAGGTCTCGCGGTCGCGTCCGCTGCCGTCATTGACCGGCGGCGCCCAGGTGCCGGCGAGCACGTCCGCGCGCACCGCGCCCGGGAAGGGCGCGAGCAGGGCGCGCTCGCGCGCGTCGGCGGCGCGGCCGCGCGCCGAGAGCTCGGAGCCCTCGAAATAGCTGCCGGTGCGGCGATAGCGGTCGAAGAAGAAGTTGTGATTCACCCATTCGAAATCGAACAGCAGGTTGATCGCCTCGCGCACGCGCACATCGGCGAACAGGGGCCGGCGCGTGTTGAACACGAGCGCCGTCATGCCGCGCGGCTCGTGGTTCGGGAAGGCGTCCTTGACGACGCGCCCGTCGCGCCGCGCCGGGAAGTCGTAGCCGGTCTCCCAGCGGCTCGGATCGGTCTCGGGCCGAAGGTCGAACAGGCCCTTCTTGAAGGCCTCGAACTGGGCATTGTCGTCGCGATAGAAATCGTAGCGGATCTCGTCGAAGTTCCAGGTGCCGCGCGTGACCGCGCGGTCGCGCGCCCAGTAGCCGGGATTGCGCCGGAGCAGCACGCTCTCGCCCGGCCGCACCTCGGCGACCCGGTAGGGGCCGCTGCCGAGCGGCGCCGTGAAGCTGGTCTGCTCGAAGCTCGCCGGGTCGGTCGCGTGCTTCGCCAGCACGGGCATCAGGCCGAGGATCAGCGGCAGCTCGCGATCCTCGCTGCCCGACAGGTCGAAGCGCACCTTGCGCGCGTCGAGGATCTCGGCACGCTTCACCTTGGCGTAGTAGATGCGATGATTCTGCCGCCCCTTGTCGCGCAGCAGCCGCCACGAGAACACCACGTCCTCGGCCGTGATCGGCGCCCCGTCGGAGAAGCGCGCCGCCGGGTCGATGCTGAACGTCACATAGGAGCGCGCCGCGTCGGTCTCGACCGCGCGCGCGATCAGGCCGTAGAGCGTGAACGGCTCGTCGTAGCCGCGCGCCATCAGGCTCTCGATCACGGTCCCGCGAATCTGGCTCACCGGCAGGCCCCGGTCGATCAAGGGGTTGAGGCTGTCGAAGGAGCCGACGAAGCCGTAGGTCAGGCGACCGCCCTTCGGAGCGTCGGGATTCACGTAGGGATGATGCCGGAATTCCGGTCCCAGCGCCGGCGCGCCGTGCATCGCGATGGCATGGCGCGGCTCCGCCGCCCACGGGGCGCCCGGGCCCGGCGTGACCAGCAGCAGGCCGGCCAGCAGGACCCCCGCGGCTCCCGGCCACATTCCACCCACCGCGGCGCTGCGCCGGCGTTCCGATTCGGCTCCCATGGGACGTGAATCTAGCACAGCGGTGCACGCTGCCTGCTCCGCGTTTTGCCCGATGGGCGGCCCGGGTCGGGCGACGCGGCGGGCGTCCGGCCACGCTGCCGCCGCATTTCGACTTGACACGACCCGCGGAACGAGGCGGCCTTGTCGGGACGGACTGCCGCACCGCGGTGGAAGGGAAGCCCATTTCATGAATCGTGATCGGACGAACGCCCGGGCCGGCGCGGCGTCGGGCATGGCACGCCGGATCGCCACCGCGGCGCTGCTGGTCGGCGCCGGCATCGCGACGGGCGCGGCGCAGACGCAGCCGCCGAAGCAGCAGCCGGCCCCGCCCCAGGCTCAGCCTCAGGCACCGCAGGGCGCGCCGGCCCAGCCGCAAGACTTGCCCGTCGTCTACACGCCCTGGACCAAGCTCTGCACCCCCGTGCAGAACCCGCCGCAGGCGAAGCCCATCTGCGTCACCGTCAAGGAGGCCCGCCTCGAGACCGGCCAGTTCCTCGCCGGCGCCGCGCTGGTCGAGCAGGAAGGTGTCGAGCGCAAGCTGTTCCGCATCACGCTGCCGCTCGGCATGCAGATCGGCCCCGGGACGCGGGTCGTCGTCGACCAGGATCAGCCGCTGTCCGCCCAGTATGCGATCTGCACCCAGACCGGCTGCCTCTCCGAATATCAGGTGAACGCAGACTTCGTGAAGAAGCTGAAGGGCGGGCGCCAGATGCTCGTGCAGGGCATCAACCTGCAGGGCCAGGCCGCGAGCTATCCGATGCCGCTCGGCACCGAGTTCGCCAAGGCGAACGAGGGTCCGCCGACCGATCCCGCGACCTTCGAGAAGACGCCGGCGCGCCGCTGACGGCCTTTGACGCGAATTCCGCTCGGATCGTCGCGCGCGGGGCAGTTGACGCCCGGAACGTCGCGCCGTGAGGCTGGATCGGGCGGCGGATTTCGGCTAATCCACCCGCGTTCACGCGGACATTGGGCGTCACTTTGTCGCCTCATTTGGCAACGAGACAGCCACGGGAACGGCCGTTCGCGGCGGCCATTTGCGTCGCGGGGGCGGCGAGAGAGGAAGCCGATCTCATGAATCTTGGACTTGGACTCGTGCCGGCCCGGCCGGCGCGCCATGCGGCTCGCTTGACGGCCGCGACCGCGATGCTCGCCATGGCGGCCGCGACCATGTCGTTCGCCCAGGCGCAGCAGCAGCCCAAGCAGGCTCCCGCGAAGCAGGCGCCGAAGCAGCAGCCGAAGCAGCAGCCCCCGCAGCCCGCGCAGGCGCCGCAACAGCAACCGCAGCAGGCGCAGCAGACTCCGCAGCAGCTTCCGGTCATCTACTCGCCCTGGACCAAGTTCTGCGGCAAGGACCAGAACAACCCGCAGGCCAAGCAGGTCTGCCTCACCGTGAAGGAAGCGCGCCTCGAGACCGGCCAGTTCCTGGCCGGTGCGGCGCTGATCGAGCAGGACGGCGAGCAGAAGAAGCTGTTCCGCATCACGCTGCCGCTCGGCATGCAGCTGCCGCAGGGCACGCGCGTGATCGTCGACCAGGAGCAGCCGCTGCAGGCGCGCTACGTGGTGTGCCTGCCGAACGGCTGCATGTCCGACTACGAGGTCGACGGGGCTTTCGTCGGCAAGCTCAAGAAGGGCCAGCAGGTGACCCTGCAGGGCATCAACCTTCCGGGCCAGGCCGCGAGCTATCCGCTGCCGCTCGGCGCCGAGTTCGCCAAGGCCAACGAAGGCCCGCCCACCGACCCGAAGGAGTTCGAGGCGAGCCAGAAGAAGCTGCAGGAGGAGCTGCAGCGCCGCGCCGAGGAGGCGCGCAAGAAGCTGCAGGAGCGCCAGGGCGCGGCTCCCGGCGCGCAGCCGAAGCAATAGGGTGCTTCCCCCGAGCGAAAGGCGCGCAACGTGGCGCGCCTTTTCGATTCCGGGCGCGTGCCGCCCTTGGAACGCCGGCCGCGACCGACGATAATGGACGCGGGGCTCGCAGGAGCCGACCGGCGGTCGGGGATCCGGAATGATCGCGCGCGTCCGCGCCTTGCTTCTGCCGCTCGCGCTCGCGAGCGTCGGCGGCGTATCGGCCACCGCCGCGCAGGAGGACGTCGGCGCGGGCAGCGGACAGCCGCTCAATGCGGCGCTCGCGGCCTGTGACCGCGTCCGGTTCAGGGTCGCCCTCGACGTCGGCCATACGGTGGAGCAACCGGGCGCGCTGAGCGCGCGCGGCATGCCGGAATTCGTGTTCAATCTGCTGCTCGCCGAGCGCATCGAGCGTGCGTTGCGCGCCGCGGGATTCGACCGGACCCGGCTGCTGGTCACCGACGGCGCCGCGAAGCCGAGCCTGTTCATGCGCGTGTCGCACGCCACCGACATCGAGGCCGACCTGTTCCTGTCGATCCATCACGACGCGGTACCGCAGCCCTTGAAGGAAACGTGGGAATACGAGGGCCGGCAGCTGGAATACAGCGACCGCTTCCGCGGCCACTCGATCTTCGTCTCCTACGATCACGCCCAGGCGCGGGCCAGCCTTGCCTTCGCGCGGCTGCTCGGCCTCGCCATGAAGGCGCGCGGGCTCGCCTACACGCCGCATTACACGGAGCCCTTCATGGGCCCCCGCCGCCGCCAGCTGGTCGACGCCGAGGCGGGCGTCTATCGCTTCGACGCCCTTGTGGTGCTGCGCCGAACCCGCATGCCCGCGGTGCTGCTCGAGGGCGGCATGATCGTCCATCGCGAGGAGGAGCTCGCCCTCGCGGCCCCCGAGCGCCAGGAGCTCGTGAGCGCCGCCGTGGTCGAAGCCGTCGAGCGCTACTGCGCGACAGAGGCGAGCGAGCTGTCGGCCCTGCGCCGCGCCCGGCCGGCAGCACGGACCCGCCCCGTGGTGCGTCTGCCCGCCATCCTCGGCTCCGGCATCCCTGTGCTTCCGGGCCGCGATTGACGCAAGCCGGCGAACGGCTGGCGGTCCGCTCACGGCATCGGGATGTCGCCGACGTTCTTCGGCTGCTGGTAGCCGCGCTGCACCGCCGGCCGCCCGGCGATCGCGATGTACCAGCGCTTGACGTTCGGATACTGGTTGAGGTCGATGGTCTGCCACTCGAAGCGGGAGATCCACGGCCACAGCGCGATGTCGGCGATCGAGTAGGTGTCGGCGACGAACTCGCGGTTGGCGAGGCGCTTGTCGAGGACGCCGTAGAGCCGGTGCGCCTCCTTCAGGTAGCGCTCCTCCGCATAGGGGGCCTTGCCCTTGTTGTATTTCACGAAGTGGTGCACCTGGCCGAGCATCGGGCCGGGACCGCCCATCTGCCACATCAGCCATTCGATCGCGCGGTAGCGCGCCTCCCCGTCCCGGGGCAGGAGCTTGCCGGTCTTCTCCGCGAGATAGATCAGGATCGCCCCCGACTCCATCAGCGAAATGCCACGATCGCGGTCCACGATTGCGGGGATCTTGTTGTTCGGGCTGATCGCCAGGAAGTCCGGCCGGAACTGCTCGTCCTTGCCGATGTCGATCGCATGCGCCGTGTAGGGCAGGCCCAGCTCCTCGAGGGCGATGGAGATCTTGCGTCCGTTGGGCGTGGTCCAGGTGTAGAGATCGATCACGGTCTTGGATCCTGTTCTCGGGGCTAGGCTCGGCGGGAGATGGGGTCGCTCCCGCGACGTCCGTCACTACCCCGGTTGCCGGCGTCGCGTCGATCACGATTTCGGAGTTCATCATGGTCCCGGGACGCTTGCCGGTTTTCGCCATGGCGGCGCTGATCCTCGCCGCCGGACCGGGCGCCGCCGCGCCCCTGTCGCGCGTGATCGCGCCCGAGGCCGGCAACAGCGCGTGCTTCGTGCGCGATTACGACGCGGCCCACTTGCGGCGCCACGCACGCCAGACGACCCAGTCGATCATGGTATCGCTCAAGTTCGACGAGTCCGAAGCGGCGGCCGTGGGCCGGATCACGCTGCGCCAGCGTGGGCAGGGTGCACCGCTCCACATCGTGGGCAGCTGCAGCTTCGCGCCCCGTGCCAACCGGGACCTTCAGGGCAATCGCCTGATCAGGACCTTCCCGAAGGAGGCGGCT
This sequence comes from Bradyrhizobiaceae bacterium, assembly GCA_003105195.1. Classification (GTDB taxonomy): domain Bacteria; phylum Pseudomonadota; class Alphaproteobacteria; order Rhizobiales; family Xanthobacteraceae; genus FEB-22. The sequence goes on along the minus strand of PQAH01000063.1, from coordinate 43,643 downwards.
CACGACTGCATCGCGATCAGGTCGCCGTCCTCCGCCGAGGAGGGCGGCTATTTCCTGGTCGACCTCGCAGCGGACGGCCGCAGCCTCACGCTTCATCTCGATCACGAGATCAGCGGCTGGCGCGGCGCCCAGGCGGGCCTCGCACAGCCGGTCCGGCTCGGCCGCGCGGATCGCGTGTTCCGCCTTCGTCGCGCCGCGGCCGGCACCTGCGCCGCCATGGAGCGCGAGTTGAAGGGGCCGTGACGGGGCTTCAGTTCAACAGGGCGTTGCGCGGCCGATAGCCGCCGTTGCGATCGCGCTCGAAGGTTTCCTTGACCTGCGGATGCCGGATCGGATCGCCCGAGGTGTCGGGCAGCAGGTTCTGCTCCGAGACATAGGCGATGTACTCGCTCTCGGCGTTCTCGGCGAACAGGTGATAGAACGGCTGGTCCTTGTGCGGCCGGATCTCCTCGGGAATCGCCTGGTACCATTCTTCCGTGTTGTTGAAGACCGGATCGATGTCGAACACGACACCGCGGAACGGAAAGAGGCGGTGCCGCACGACCTGGCCGATCGTGAATTTCGCGTTGCGGGTCTTGTTCATGCCCCTGACATAATGGGACCAGGGCCGACTGGAAAGTGCCGGGCCGCTCCGGAAATCGTGAACCCCCTGCGCCGCCGCGCCGCGGCCCGCCGGCGTCGGCGCCGTCCTATGCTGGCCGGGGACGCATCGTGCGCCCAGGACACGCAGCCGGGAGGACCGAGCATGCCCCGCACCCCGTCTCTCGCCGCCACGACCGCCGCCGCGCTGCTCTGGCTCGCGGGCGGAGCCTCCGCACAGCAGGCGAATATGAGCTTCTTCATCACCAGCGGCAATCCGGGCAACGGCGCCGATTTCGGCGGCATCGACGGCGCCGACCGGCACTGCCAGCGCCTCGCCGCCGCGGCCGGCGCCGGCAACCGCGTCTGGCGCGCCTACCTGTCGAGCACCCAGAGCGGCACCGGCAACGCCGTTCACGCGCGCGACCGGATCGGGACCGGACCCTGGCACAATGCGCGCGGCGAGATGATCGCGGCCAGCGTCGCCGAACTGCACGCAAGCAACAAGATCAGCAAGCAGACCGCGCTCACCGAACGCGGCGACCCGGTGCCGGGCCGGGGCGACACGCCCAATCAGCACGATATCCTCACAGGCACCCAGCCGGACGGCACCGCCTTTGCGGGCGACCGCGACACGACCTGCGGCAACTGGACCAGAAGCGGCGAGGGCTCGGCCGTGGTCGGCCACCACGACCGCGTCGGCCTGCGCGACGACGAGCCCTCGCGCTCGTGGAACTCGTCCCATCCCTCGCGCGGCTGCAGCCTCGATGCGCTCCGCGCCACCGGCGGCGCCGGCCTGATCTATTGCTTCGCAACCGACTAGGGACGCAGCTCACGCAGCACTCTCCGCCGCTGCGCATAGACGTGAGGCTGGCGTCCAGCGGACGCGGCAATCCCGCTCACAACCCGTAGGTCGCGGCAAGCGCGGGGTCTTTCGCGGCAACGATCTTCGCCAGATCGACCACCACCTTGGCCTGCTTCCAGGTGGCGTCGTCCTGCATCTTGCCGTCGATCATCACGGCGCCGGTGCCGTCCGGCATGGCGGCGAGGATCTTGCGCGCGAAGGCAACCTCCGCCGGATCGGGCGAGAACACCCGCTTGGCGATCGGCACCTGGGAAGGATGCAGCGTCCAGGCGCCCGCACAGCCCATCAGGAAGGCGTTGCGGAACTGCGCCTCGCAGGCGTCCGGGTCGGCGAAGTCGCCGAACGGGCCGTAGAACGGCTTGATGCCCGCGGCCGCGCAGGCGTCGACCATCTTGGCGAGCGTGTAGTGCCACAGATCCTGCTGGAAGGCGGCGCGCGCGCCGCCGGCGCCGCCGGGCGCCGCGTCGGCCAGCACCCGGTAGTCCGGATGCCCGCCGCCGACGCGCGTGGTCTTCATCGCGCGCGATGCCGCGAGGTCCGCCGGCCCGAGGCTCATGCCGTGCATGCGCGGGGACGCGGTCGCGATCGCCTCGACATTGTTGACGCCCTGCGCGGTCTCCAGGATCGCGTGGATCAGGATCGGCTTCGCCACCTTGTGCTTCGCCTCGAGCTGCGCCAGCAGCTGGTCGAGATAGTGGATGTCCCAGGGGCCCTCGACCTTCGGCACCATCATGACGTCGAGCTTCTCGCCCGCCGCAGCGACGATCTCGACGATGTCGTCGAGCGCCCAGGGCGAGTTGAGCGCGTTGATGCGCGTCCACAGCCCCGTCCCCCCGAAATCGACCTCGCGCGCCATCCTGATGAAGCCGGCGCGCGCGGCCTCCTTGGCGTCCGCCGGGATGGCGTCCTCGAGGTTGCCGAGCACCACGTCCACCTCGCGCACCAGCTCCGGCACCTTGGCGCGGATCTTGTCGAGGTGAGGGGGCACGAAATGGATCATGCGCTCGAGCCGCACCGGCAGGGCGCGATAGGGCGCAGGCGCGCCGATGGCGCGCGGCTCGAAATAGGGTCTGGGAAGCATCATGGGTCGGACCTGTCTTGAAGCGCGAACAGCGGTAGAGCATTTTCCGCCGAAGTGGACAACGGTTCGGCGCAGAAAATGCGGGCAATCAAGAGGCTGGAGCGCATTCGGGTTCAATGAAGCGGAATGCGCTCCGGAGAAACGCCGGCGCGCCGCGCGTTGACCGCCCGCCGGCCAGCCGATAGGCAGCACCGGCGCTTCGCCGCGGCGCGCCAGGCCGGACCCTCAATGCTCGACGTCGTCAATCTCGCGCTGCCGTATTTCGGCCTGATCTTCCTCGGCTACGCCTGCGGCCGCTTCAAGCGCATCCCGGACACCGGGCTCGCCTGGATGAACTTCTTTCTCATCTACGTGGCGCTGCCCTGCCTGTTCTACCGCATCCTCGCCAAGACGCCGCTCGAACAGCTCAACAACGTGCCCTTCGTGATCGCGACCACGCTCGCGACCTACACGGCCTTCGCGCTCTCCTTCGCGCTCGGCATGGTGGTCCGCCGCGGCCACATCCCGGACGCGACCATCGCGGGCATCGCCGGCGCCTACGGCAATATCGGCTACATGGGACCGGGCCTCGCCCTCGCGACGCTGGGCACGCCGGCGGCCGTGCCGGTCGCGCTGATCTTCTGCTTCGACAACATCCTGATCTTCTCGCTCGTGCCCTTCATGATGGCGATCGCCGGCACCGAGCGCAAAGGCGCGGGCGCCATGGCGCTCGAGGTCGCGGGCAAGATCGCGCTCCATCCCTTCATCGTGGCCACCGTGCTCGGCGTCGCCTCGGCCGTGATCCGGTTCGAGCCGCCGGTCGCCCTCGACCGGCTGATGCAGTTCCTGCAGAATGCCGCCGCGCCCTGCGCGCTGTTCGCGCTCGGCGTGACCGTGGCGCTGCGCCCGATCGAGAGAATGCCTTGGGAGGTGCCGTTCCTGGTCGCGCTCAAGCTCGTCGTGCATCCCCTGCTGGCGCTGCTGCTGCTCTCGCTGCTGGGGCCGTTCGACCCGGTCTGGGTCTACACGGCGGTGCTGATGGCGGCATTGCCGCCGGCGCTCAATGTCTTCATCATGGCGCGCCAGTACGACACCTGGGTGCAGCAGGCCTCCGGCTCGGTCCTGTTCGGCACGCTCGTGTCGGTCGTGACGCTTACCACCGTGATGTGGCTGGTGAAGTCGCAGAGCCTTCCCCACGACCTCTTCCGCTGATCCATGCAACCGCTCGCCGGCCTCCTGGTTCTCGATTTCACGACGCTCCTGCCGGGGCCGCTCGCGACCCTGATGCTCGCCGAGGCCGGCGCCGAGGTGATCAAGATCGAGCGGCCGGGCGGCGAGGACATGCGGGCGACGCCGCCGCGCTTCGACGGCGGCTCCGCGGTGTTCGCCATGCTCAACCGCGGCAAGCGCAGCGTCGTGCTCGACCTCAAGCAGGAGGCGGACCGACGGCGCCTGGCCCCTCTGCTCGGCCGCGCGGACGTGCTGGTCGAGCAGTTCCGCCCCGGCGTGATGGACCGGCTCGGGCTCGGCTACGGCGAGCTGTCGCGGCGCCATCCGCGTCTCGTCTACTGCTCGATCTCGGGCTATGGCCAGGCGGGGCCGCGCGCCGGCGAGGCCGGCCACGACCTCAACTACCAGGGCAATACCGGCCTGCTCGCGCTGCAGCCGGGTCCGATGGACCGGCCCGTGGTGCCGCCCGCGCTCACCGCCGACATCGGCGGCGGCACCATGCCGGCGGTGATCAACATCCTGCTGGCGCTGCGACGGCGCGACGCGACCGGGCAGGGCTGCCATCTCGACATCGCCATGGCGGACGCCATGTTCACCTTCGCGTGGTATGCGCTCGCGATCGGCCAGGCGACCGGCCGCTTTCCCGCGCCCGGCGCGCTGCCGCTCGTCGGCGGCTCGCCGCGCTACCAGCTCTACCCGACGCGCGACGGCCGGCTCGTCGCCTGCGCGGCGCTGGAGCAGAAGTTCTGGCTCGCCTTCTGCCACGCCATCGCCCTCGCCCCCGAGCGCATCAACGATTTCGCTGATCCGCCGGCGACGCGCGAGGCCGTGGCCGCCATCATCGCGGCCGAGACCGCGGAGCACTGGGCGTCGAGGCTCGCCGCTGCCGACTGCTGCGCCACCATCGTGCGCTCGCTCGAGGAGGCGCTGCAGGATCCGCACTTCGTCACGCGCGGCCTGTTCGCCCATGAGGTGAGCGGCGCCACGGGCAGGACCATGCCGGCCTTGCCGGTGCCGATCGCCGCGGCGCTGCGCGAGCCGCCGACCGCGAAGCCGGCGCCACAGCTCGGGGCGGAGACGGAGGTCGTCCTGAGCGCAGGGCGATCGCCGGCGCCCTGACGGCGAGTTGGTCTATGGCAGCTCGCCGCGCATCAATCGCGGCTGCGCCGCGAGCGGCATCACGCCTTCGCGCATCACGGCGCGGCGCAGCGGGCCGATGCGGTCGAGCAGGTAGAGGCCGAAGCCGCGTGCGCCCTGCACCGGCAGGACATCGCTGAGCAGCGTGCGGTTGAGCAGGTCCACCGCCAGCGTGCGGCTGGTCACGTCGAGCCGGCGCTGCCGGTCGTAGCGGGCGAGCAGGGCGGGCGCGCCGGGGTCCTCGCGCGCATCGGCGACGAGCTCGGCCACCGTCGCGGCGTCGCGCAGCCCGAGATTGAGCCCCTGCGCGCCGATCGGCGGCATCACATGGGCGGCCTCGCCGACCAGCACGACGCGGCTGTGCGCGAAGGCGCGCGCGGTTTCGGTCGCCAGGCGGAACACGCCGCGCTCGGCCGCGACCGTGATCCGCCCGAGGATCGAATGCGCGCGCCGCTCGGTCTCTTCGGCGAGCGTTGCGTCGTCGAGCCCCGCCAGTCGTTCGGCCTCGAGCGGCTCCACGACGCAGACGAGGCTCGACCGGTTCCCGGGGAGCGGCACCAGCGTGAAGGGGCCGGCTTCGGTGTGGAACTCGGTCGAGATGCCCGCGTGCGGTCGCGCATGCGCCAGGTTCACGGTGAGCGCCGCCTGCGGATAGCTGCGCGTCTCGGTCTCGATTCCGGCCGCCGCCCGGCAGAGCGAGCCGCGCCCGTCGGCGCCGACCACGAGCGGCGCCGCGATCTCCTCGCCGTTGTCGAGCCAGATCGTCACCCGGTCCTCGCCGATCGCGACCCGCGCCGCTCCGCATTCGAAGCGCGCGAGATGCGCCAGCGCGGCGGCGCGCGCCTCGAGCGCGGCCACCAGGTGCCGGTTCTCGATATTGTGGCCGAAGGCCTCGAGCCCGATCTCCTCGGCCCGGAACAGCACCTCCGGCGCGCGGATCAGCCGCGCCGTATCGTCGACGATGCGGATGGCGGCGAGCGGCGCCGCGTGCTCCCGGGCCAGGTTCCAGACGCCGAGCGCATCCAGCGCCGCGACCGAGCCGGTGAGCAGGGCGGTGGTGCGGTTGTCCGGGGCGGGCGGGCGGCGCGAGACCAGGGCGGTCGCGACGCCGGCCGCGGCCAGCGCGATCGCGGCCGTGAGCCCGGCGGGACCGCCGCCGACCACGACCACCTCGCAGGTCTTGCGGTGGGTGCCCATGTCGGGCGGCCTTATCGCACCTCGGCCGGCCTCTGCAAATGCCGGCGGAAACCATCCGCCCCGGTCACAATTCCTCTCGCGCGTCGTCTGCGATAGAACCTGAGCATGAGCCGCACCGCCGAGCCGATCCAGGTTCCCTCCGGCGCCCGCTGGGCGGCCCGTCCCCGGCTGGTCGCGATCCTGAGCGTCGCCATCCTGGCGGGGCTCGGCTGGATCTATCTCGGGCTGATGATGGCGGGGGCTCTGCAGACCGGTGCCGCGGCGAGCCTCGGCCCCGGCATGGGCCTCCTCGACCTTCTCGGCCTCGCCGGCGGCGGCGACGGCTTCGGCCGCGCCCTGGTCGAGGTGCTGTGCCGCCCGACCTTCGGCAGCGCCGGCGGCGCCTGGGACGCGACCCAGTTCGCGCTGGTCGTCGTCATGTGGAGCGCCATGGCGCTCGCCATGATGCTGCCGACCGCCGGCGCCATGATCCTCGCCTATGCGGAGATCGCCGCGACCGCGGCGCGCAAGGGCGAGAGCGTGGTTTCGCCGGTCGTCCTCACCGCCGGCTATGCGGCGGTGTGGCTCGGCTTCGCGCTCGCCGCGAGCCTGCTGCAATGGGGCCTCGCACGCGCCTCGCTCGTCGACCCCGCCATGGCCTCGGCGAGCCCGCTGTTCTCGGGCGCGGTCTTCATCGGCGCCGGCCTCTACCAGTTCTCCAGCCTGAAGCACGCCTGCGTCACCCGCTGCCAGCGGCCGTTCCCGTTCTTCTTCTCGCGTTGGACCGATCGGGCCTCCGGCGTGTTCCGCCTCGGCCTGCGCCAGGGCGTCTATTGCCTCGGCTGCTGCTGGGCCATGATGCTCGCGATGTTCGCGGTCGGGGTCATGAACGTCGTCTGGATGGCCGCGCTCGGCACCATCATGGCGATCGAGAAGCTCAGCGTGACGACCCGCTTCAGCCGCGCCATCGGCGTGATCTTCATCGCCATCGGCGCAGCCTTCATCGTAACATCGGTGATCGCGCAATGGCCCGCGCGCGCATGATCCGCAAGACGGGGATACCGGTGTTCGGACGGCATCATGCGCGCTTGTAGGGAGTAGCTCGTGAACGAACCTTGGCGGCTGAAAGGCGACTTCGTCCTCTCCTGCAACTGCACGGTCTTCTGTCCCTGCGTGATCTCGCTCGGCCAGCACGAGTCGACCGAAGGCTACTGCCAGACCTGGTTCGGCATCCGCATCGAGGAAGGGCATTTCGGCGAGACCGACATTTCCGGTCTCAATGTCGGCGTGATCGCCGACATTCCGGGGCCGCTGGTGCGCGGCAACTGGACTGCGGGCCTGTTCGTCGACGAGCGCGCCTCGATCTATGCCGTGAAGGCGCTCACCCGGATCTTCACCGGCAAGGCCGGCGGCTCGACCGGGCTTCTGAAGATCCTGGTCGGCAACTTCCTCGGCGTGCGCACCGAGAAGATCGACTACCGGATCGAGGGCGAGACCCACATTTTCGAGATCCCCAAGGTCGTCGAGGGCGTGGTGCGGCCGATCGCCGGCAAGGACAAGGGGGAGAACGTGGTGGTGCACAATACCGGCTACTGGGTCGGTCGTGACGTCACCATCGCGCGCGCCGAGACCTCGCGGGTGCGCGCCTTCGGCCGCAATTGGAATTTCGCCGGCCGCTCCGCCGAGCTGGTGCGGCTCGACTGGGGAAACCACCAGGGCTGACCATGGCGGGCGACCGCGAGTCCCTTCGTCGCGACGGGGTGCCGCGGGGCAGCGAGTCCCGCGCCTGGACCCTCGCGGCGTTCGGCGTTCACATCTTCACGGCCTCGGGCGCGGCGCTCGGCCTCTTGGCCCTGGTCGCGGCCGTGCAGGGGCAATGGAGCCTGATGTTCCTGCTGCTCGGCATCGCCCTGATCGTCGACGGGGTCGACGGCGCCATCGCGCGCCGGCTCGAGGTGGGCGAGCGGCTGCCGCGCTGGTCGGGAGAGACGCTCGACCTGGTGGTGGACTTCGTCACCTATTCGTTCGTCCCGGCCTATGCGATCGCCGCCGGCGGCTTCATGCCGTCCTGGGCAGCGGTTCCGGCCGCGATCCTGGTCGTCGTGACCAGCGCGCTCTACTTCGCGGACCGCAACATGAAGACCGACGACAATTTCTTCCGCGGCTTCCCGGCCGTGTGGAACGCCGCCGCCTTCTATTTGTTTCTCATCCGTCCCGGCCCGTGGGTCGGGGCCGCGTCGATCCTCGCGCTCGCGGTGCTGACCTTCGTGCCGGTCAAGTTCCTCCACCCGTTCCGGGTGAAGCGGCTGCGTCCCCTCAGCGTGGCGCTTCTCGCCCTCTGGTCCGTGCTGGCCCTCGTTGCGATCATCCAGGACATGGCGCCGGGGCCCTGGATCATCGTCGCGCTGTGTGGCATCGGCCTGTACTTCTTCAGCGTCGGACTCCTCCGCCTCCCGGATTGAACCATGCCGATCCTCGACCTCCTGACCGATCCCAATGCCTGGGCCGCGCTCCTCGCGCTCACCGCGCTGGAGATCGTGCTCGGCATCGACAACATCGTGTTCATCTCGGTGCTGGTCGGACGGCTGGAGCCGCAGAGCGCCAAGCGCGCCCGCCAGATCGGCCTCGCCTTCGCCTTCATCTTCCGGGTCATGCTCCTGTTCGCGCTCACCTGGATGATGGCGCTCACGGCCCCCGTCGTGACCTTGTTCGGCATGGGGATCTCCTGGCGCGACGTCATCCTGATCGGCGGCGGCCTGTTCCTGATCGCCAAGGCCGTGCACGAGATCCACAACGAGGTGGAGGCGCGCATGGAAGGCGCCGAGCCCGCTGCCGCCGGAAGCAACGTGTTCTTCTGGATCGTGATGCAGCTGATCGCCGTCGACCTCGTGTTCTCGCTCGATTCGATCATCACGGCGATCGGCATGGCCCAGGACATCGAGGTGATGATCGCCGCCGTGCTGATCGCGATCATCGTGATGTATTTCGCCTCCGGCCCGGTGGCCGACTTCATCCACAAGTACCCGACCACCAAGATGCTGGCGCTGGCATTCCTGGTGCTGATCGGCGTCGCCCTGGTGGCGGACGGCTTCGAGGTTCACATTCCGCGCGGCTACATCTATTTTTCCATGGCCTTCGCGGGTGCGGTCGAGGTGTTCAACGTGCTCGCCTTGCGCAATCGCCGCCGCACACGCAGGCAGCCCCCGCAATAGTGTCCGGGCTCCGTCCCGGACCAACCTCAGGAACCTTGCATGAGCGCGCCCGTGCTTCTCGTGACCGGCGGCAGCCGGGGGATCGGCGCCGCCGTCTGCCGGCTCGCCGGCCGCCGCGGCTACGACGTCGCCGTGAACTATATGCGGGACGCCGCGGCGGCGGATGCCGTGGTGACGGCCGTGAAGGCGGCGGGCCGCCGCGCGGTCGCGCTCCAGGGCGACATGGCGAAGGAGGACGACGTCGCGCGCGTGTTCGCGGCCGTCGACCGCGAGCTCGGCCGGCTCACCCATCTGGTCTACTCGGCGGGCATCACCGGATCGCCCGCGCGCCTCGAGACCGCCGACGCGCAGATGATGCGCGAGGTGATCGATCTCAACCTGATGGGTGCGCTGCTCTGCATGAAGGCCGCGATCCCGCGAATCTCCACCCGGCAGGGCGGGCGCGGGGGCGCGGCCGTGCTCCTGTCCTCGGCCGCGGCGACACTGGGCGCGCCCGGAGAATATGTCTGGTATGCGGCCTCCAAGGGCGCCATCGATTCCATGACCGTCGGGCTCTCCAAGGAACTCGCCGGCGAGGGCATCCGCGTCAATTCCGTGCAGCCCGGCCTGATCGAGACCGAGATCCACGCGCCCGGCCGCGTCGAGCGCCTCGGCCCCACGGTGCCGCTCGGCCGTGCCGGCACCGCCGAGGAGGTGGCCGAGACCATCCTGTTCCTGCTCTCCGACGCCGCCTCCTACACGACCGGCGCCATCATTCGCGTCGGCGGCGGCCGGTGAGCGTCGCCGGAGTCCGGTTTCACCCGATCGAATTGCGCTCGAAGGCGCACGCGTTTCCCGCCATCGTGTCTTGCGTCGCGATCGGCGCGACCTATGATCCGCCGCCGGCGCCGCGTGGCGCCACGCAATGACACGACGCGCCGCCTCGACGGCGCCAGGGGATGGAGAAAGTCATGGTCGCAGCGGTCCGGGTTCACAAGCATGGCGGTCCCGAGGTGCTCACCTTCGAGGACGTGGATGTGCCGGCGCCGGGCCCGGGACAGATCCGCACCCGCCAGCACGCCTGCGGCATCAACTACATCGACACCTATTTCCGCTCCGGCCTCTATCCCTCGCCGGTCGGCATGCCGTTCGTCGCCGGCAACGAGGGCGCCGGCGAGGTGATCGCGGTCGGGCAGGGCGTCGCCGACCTCAAGGTGGGCGACCGCGTCGCCTATGTGGCGCCGCTCGGCGGCTATGCGGCCGAGCGCGTGCTCCCCGCCGACCGCGCCGTGAAGCTGCCCGCCAACATCTCCTACGAGCAGGCCGCCGGCATGATGCTCAAGGGCATGACGGCCGAGTACCTGGTGCGCCGGACCTTCAAGGTGCAGAAGGGCATGACCGTGCTGGTCCATGCCGCCGCCGGCGGCGTCGGCCTGCTGCTGTGCCAGTGGATCAACCATCTCGGTGCGACCGTGATCGGCACGGTCGGCAGCAAGGACAAGGCCGAGCTCGCGCGCGCGAACGGCGCGCATCACACGATCCTCTACCGCAGCGAGGATTTCGTCGCCAAGGTGAAGGAGATCACCGGCGGCAAGCTCTGCGAGGTGGTCTATGACGGCGTCGGCAACGACACCTTCCCGGCCTCCCTCGACTGTATCCAGCCGATGGGCATGTTCGTGAGCTACGGCAGCGCCTCCGGCCCGATCAAGGCCTTCGACATCAACCTCTTGCAGTTCAAGGGCTCGCTGTACGCGACCCGCCCGACGCTCAACACCTACAACGCCAAGCGCGAGGCGCTGGTCGAGTCCGCCAACGCCCTGTTCGACGTGGTCGGGAAGGGCGCCGTGAAGATCCCGGTGAACCAGAAATACCCCCTCAAGGACGCCCGCAAGGCCCACGAGGACCTCGAGGGCCGCGCCACCACGGGCGCGTCGATCCTGGTCCCGTGAACAGCCGGGACCTGTCCCGGCGGGCGACGCTCGGCCGCTGACGCGGCCGAGCCGATCCGTACGATGACCTAGTTTCCGACGGCGTCGGTCACGCACTTCTTCATGTGGCTGGTCTTCGCGGCGCCGGCGAGCTTCTTCGCCTGCGAGTCGGTCTCGCAGGCCGCCGTCGCGTCCCTCTCGCACTTGGTCATGAAGCTGGTGAGCGCGGCCCCCGCGAGCTTCTTGGCGGCGGCTTCCGACTTGCAGCTCGCGAAAGCGGGGCCCGCCGCCAGGCCGAAAGCGACTGCAAGGACGAAGGTCTTCATGGTGCCCTCCTCGGCATCCGGGATTCGAAACGTCCGAGCGTGGCCGCCGAGCATGGCGACCGCATGGCAATGAAACGCGGCGCCGGAGATAATCATCGGGGACAAGGTGCGGACGCCCGGTCAATCCACCCGAAACTCCGCCGTGGCCGCCGCGATCTGTCGAGGAGACGCAGCGCGATGCCCGGCGCGACTGCCGCGATGCCCTCGGCGAGGCCGGGCATCAAATGAGTCGCGAAAAAATCAGCCCCGAGCAGGGTGAAGATCCGCTCCGCGCGCGCAGGATCGAACCGGACATCCCCGGCGAGCGCCTGCTCGACCTGGACCAGGGCCTCGCGTACCCGTTCCGCGAGCCGCTCGGCGCGCGGGGTCGGCACCATGTCGTTGCCGCGGCGCACGAACAGCTCGTCATCGACCGCATGGCGCAGGCGGCCGAGCGCGTTGCTCACGGCCGGCTGGCTCAACCCAATCAGAGCACCGGCCCGCGTGACGCTGCGCTCGCGCATCAGCGCATCGAACGCGCGCAGCAGGTTGAGGTCGAAGGCCGCGAAATTCATGCCCGTGATGGGCTCCATACGATCATTCGATTTCCGCGCGAGGCCGTCGACCCTTAAGAGCCCGCCGCGAGGGGGCCGTCCGCACCGCGAACGGACGCCGGGATCCGCCCCGACCCTAACAAGGCGCCGTGCGCGCACGCAACGGCGCGCCGCCGCCCATGGAGAGACGCATGATGTCCAAGCCCGAGCAGCTCTGGTTCCTCAACACGCGGGTCACCGTGCGCGTCGCCGCCGCCGACGGCGCCAACCACATGACGGTCCTGGAGCACGAGGCTCCCTATGGCGACTCGCCGCCCCTGCACGTCCATGCCGAAGAGGACGAAGTCTTTCACGTGATCGCAGGCGAGCTGCGCTGCCGGGTCGGCGGCCGCGAGTTCAGCCTGCGCGCAGGCGACACCGTCCGGGCGCCGAAGGACGTCCCGCATACCTATCTGGTGGTCTCGCCGGAAGGCGCACGCTTCCTGACCGTGACCTGCGTCGGCCACTTCGAGCGCCTGGTGCGTGCGCTCGGCCGGCCCGCGGCCCATGACGGCCTGCCGGTCGCGAGCGGCGCGCCGACGCCCGAACAGGCCACGGCGCTTGCCGACGCCTGCCTCGCCCATGGCATCACGCTGGTCGGGCCGCCCCTGGTCGACATGCACGCCGCGCCCTGAGCCGGGAGAAGGGGAGGGCTTGCCTGCCATTGTCGCGTGTGGATATTGCACCGCGAACCTGCTGAGATCGCGACGCTTGTCCGCGAGAGACCGTCCGGCGTCCCGCCGCGCGCATTGGGCCGCACAGGCTGCTATGGAGCGTCATGGTTGCGCGGCTGAGACGACTGATCGAGGGATCGCACGGCGAGCCGTCGCCGAACTCGCCGGCGGCGGTCGCGTTGGCACTCGTCCTGGTCGCCGGGCTGACGGCCGCGCTGCTCCTGCTGACCCGATTCCTGCGGATCGAGCACGTCAGCGTGCTCTATCTCGTCCCGGTCCTGGTCGCGGCGACCCGCTGGGGGGTCGTCCCGGCGGTCGTGGCGGCCATCTCGGGAATCGCGGCCTCGGCCTATTTCTTCTACCGGCCCCTCTTCGACCTGCGGGTCCAGGAGGCGGACCAGCTCATCGATCTCGCTCTGTTCATCGTCGTCGCGGTCGTGACAGGCCGGCTCGCGTCCAACCTGCGCCGGGCCAAGATGCGGGAACAGGCCGACGCGTTGCGCGAGGCGCTGATCGACTCGGTGTCCCATGAGTTGCGTACACCGCTCTCGACCATCATCGGCTCCACCTCGATCCTCGCCCAGGCGCCCGAGGTCGCCGACGATGCACGACTCGCGCCCCTCTTGCGCGGCGTGAGGGAGGAGGCCGAGCGGCTCGATGGCCGGATCCGCAACCTGCTCGATGCGACCCGGATCAGCAGCGACGGCGTGCGGCCGCGCGCCGAATGGGTGGAGCCGGCCGACATCGTCAATGCGGCTCTCGAGAGCCGGCGCACGCTCACCAGCGAGCACGTCGTGGACGTGAGCGTCACCCCCGATTTGCCCTTCGTCCACGTCGACCCGGTCCTGGTCGAGAACGCGTTCGGCCACATGATCGAGAATGCCGCGAAGTATTCGCCGAAAGGATCGACGATCCGGGTCCGCGCCGCGCAGGTCGACGGCGACGTCACCCTTGCGGTGAGCGACCAGGGGATCGGCCTCTCGGCAGAAGCGTGCGCCCACGCATGGGACCGCTTCTATCGGGGTGAGCACGGCCGCGACGTCGCCGGCTCCGGCCTCGGACTCTGGATCGCACGCGCGCTGGTCGAGGCCAATGGCGGGCGGGTCGCGGCGCGGAGCGGCGGACCGGGGTGCGGCGCCACCTTCGCGATCCATCTGCCGGTGCACGCCGATAGCGTTCCCGCGAGTGCCGCCGAGGTGCCCGATGACTGACACGGCCCCCGTCGTCCTCGTCATCGACGATGAGGCTCGGATCCGGCGTTTCCTGCGCGCGGGCTTCGAGCTCGAGCATTTCTCGGTCGTCGAGGCCGAGGACGGGCAGTCCGCCTTGCGCGCCGCCACCCTGAGGCCGGTCGACCTCATCGTCGTCGATCTCGGCCTTCCCGACATGGACGGCGCCGACCTGGTCGCGCGCATCCGCGGCTGGTCGGACGTTCCCATCATCGTTCTCTCGGTCCGCTCGCGCGAGGACGAGAAGGTGCGCCTGCTCGAGCTCGGCGCGGACGACTATGTCGTGAAGCCGTTCGGAATGGCGGAGCTGCTGGCGCGCGCGCGCGCCGCGCTGCGCCGCCAGGCCCGCAGCACGCAAGGCGAGCCCACGGTGAGCGTCGGACCGTTGCACATCGATTTCGCCACGCGCATGGTGACGATCGACGGCGAGCGGGTGGCGTTGTCCCCGAAGGAATATCGGCTGCTGCACGTTCTTGCGCAGCACGCCGGCAATGTCGTCACGCACCAGCATCTCCTGAAGGAGGTCTGGGGCGCCCGGCACGTGCACAATGCGCACTATCTCCGCATCTTCGTCCGCAAGCTGCGCCAGAAGATCGAGGCCGATCCGACGCGGCCGCGCCTGCTCCTGACCGAGCTGGGGGTGGGCTACCGGCTCGCCCCGGACCCGGAGGCCTCCGCAGGCCCGTGAGGCGCCGGCCGCGTTTACGCGGAATTTATGCGCCGCCGCGGCTTTGCTACGGGCACGTTTACGGGCCCGCGCCCTAGGCTGCGCCCCCGAAACCACTTCGCTGCGGCTCCGCGCATGGACACCTTCATTATCGGCCTGTTGTCGCTCGGCGGCACCGCCCTGTTGTTCTGGCACCTGCTGCCGCGCAACGGCCGGACCCATCCGATCACGAACACGATCTGGGAACCGCTGGCCGGTGTCGCGGTCACGGCGGGAACCTCGTTCGGCGTCACCCTGATGGCGCTGGGAATCACCCAATTGTTCGGCTGAGACGGCCGCCCGCCACCTCAGGCACGCGTCCGGGCCCAGGCTGGCGACGATTTGCTCAGTCCCTGCCTCCATTTGCGCTCTTCTGCCCAGGCGGATTATGTCGGAACATGCAGCCGACGAACCGCTGGAACCCGGCATGGGCCGCCTGACCACGCATGTGCTCGATACCGCCACGGGCCGCCCTGCGGCGGGGTTGCGGCTGGTGCTGAGCCGCCTCGACCCGTCCGCGGCGGTCGTGGCCGAGGCCGTGACCAATGCGGACGGGCGCGTCGACCATCCCTTGCTGGAAGGTGCGGTGCGCGGCCGCTACGAGCTCGCCTTCCATGTCGCGGACTATTTCCGGGCTCGCGGCATCGCCCTCGCTGATCCGCCGTTCCTGGACGTGGTGCCGGTCCGCTTCGCCATCGCCGAGGACAGGCACTACCATGTGCCGCTCCTGATCTCGCCCTACGGTTACTCGACCTATCGGGGCAGTTGAGCGCATGCGCGGCGACATCCGATTCCTGCGGCGCGGCCGGCCGGTCCGACTCACGGCGGCCTCCCCGACGCTGACGCTGCTCGACTATCTGCGGCTCCAGGAACGCGCGACCGGCACCAAGGAGGGCTGCGCCGAAGGCGACTGCGGCGCCTGCACCGTGGTGCTGCGGCGCCTGCGCGGCGAACGGGTGGTCTACGAGCCCGTGAACGCCTGCATTCTGCTCGCCGGCCAGGCCGACGGGGCCGAGGTGATCACGGTCGAGGACCTCGCCGACGGCGACACGCTGCATCCCGTCCAGCAGGCCCTGGTCGACCGGCACGGTTCGCAATGCGGCTTCTGCACGCCGGGTTTCGTCATGGCGCTGTTCGCGCTCTACCACGCCCCGGCGCCGCGCGCCCTCGACCGGGCCCGCGTCAACGACTGGCTCGCCGGCAACCTCTGCCGCTGCACCGGCTACCGGCCGATCGTCGAGGCCGCGCTCGCGTCCTGCGCGGGTGCACCGTCCGACCGCTTCGCGGCACAGGAGGAGGAGTCGCGGCACGCGCTGCAACGGCTTGCCGGCAATGACGATCTCTTCGTCGGCACGCCCGAGCGGTTCTTCGCAGCGCCCACGAGCCTGGCCGCGCTCGGGCAGCTTTGTGCCGAGCATCCCGATGCGACCCTCGTCGCCGGGGCGACCGATGTCGGCCTCTGGATCACCAAGGGCCTGCGCGACCTGCCGCGCATCATCTGGCTCGGCCGCGTGCGCGGCCTCGACGTGATCGACGACGGGCGCGATGCGGTCGGCTTCGGCGCCTGCGTCACCCTTGTCGCGGCGACGCCTCATCTCGCCGCGATCGACCCCGACCTCGGCGAGCTGATGCGGCGCTTCGCCGGCACCCAGATCCGCACCACCGGCACGGTCGGTGGCAACATCGCCAACGGCTCGCCGATCGGCGACCTGCCGCCGGCGCTGATCGCGCTCGGCGCGACCGTCGCGCTGCAGCACGGTGAAACCCCGCGCAGCTTGCCGCTCGAGAGCTTCTTTCTCGCCTATCGCAAGCAGGACCGGCGCGAAGGCGAGTTCGTCCGCATGGTGCGGGTGCCGAAGCTCGCCGCCAACGAGCGGTTCCGCTGCTTCAAGATCACCAAGCGGTTCGACGAGGACATCTCGGCCGTGATGGGCGCCTTCAAGCTGCGCCTCGACGGACGGCGCATCGTCGGGGCGCGCCTCGCCTATGGCGGCATGGCCGAGATCCCCAAGCGTGCGCGCGCCGCGGAGCGCCAGCTGATCGAGGTGTCCCTCGACCGGCCCGAGAGCTTCGCGGGCACGCTCGCCGCGCTCGCGGAGGACTTCACACCGATCAGCGACCAGCGCGCGAGCGCGCGCTACCGGCTCGACGTCGCGCGCGCGATCCTGCGCCGGGCGCTGACCGAGATCGCCGGCGCGCCGACGTCCACGACCCGGATCGTCGGCCGGCGGGAGGCGGTGCATGACGGCGCCGGTTGACCTCAGGGCCGGGGAGCTGCCGCTGCGCACCGTGCAGCGGCCGACGCGGCACGACTCCGCCGTCAAGCACGTCTCGGGGAGCGCGGCCTATGTGGACGACCTGCGCGAGCCGGGGGGCACCCTGCATGTCGCGGTTGGCGGCGCGCCCGCGGCCGCGGGCCGGCTTGCCGAGATCGATCTCGATGCCGTGCGGAAGGCTCCCGGCGTGGTGGCGGTCCTGACCGCCGCCGATATTCCGGGTCGCAACGACGTGAGCCCGGTCGGCGCCGGCGACGACCCGATCTTCGCCCGCGAGCAGATCGACTTCCACGGCCAGGTCGTGTTCGCGGCGGTCGCGGCTTCGCGCGAGGCGGCGCGCCACGCCGTCCGGCTCGCTCGCGTCACGGTCGAGGCGCGCGCACCCCTGGTCACGGTCGACCAGGCGCTCGCCGCCAAGAGCCTGGTCCTGCCCGACTACGGCTTCCGGCGCGGCGACGTGGCGGCGGCGCTCGCCGCGAGCCCGCACCGGCGCAAGAGCCAGCTGCGCATCGGCGGGCAGGAGCATTTCTATCTCGAAGGGCAGGTCGCGCTCGCCGTGCCGGGCGAGGACGGCGACATGTTCGTGCACTGCTCGACCCAGCACCCGAGCGAGGTCCAGCACCTCGTCGCCGCCATGCTCGGTCTCCCGGATGCCGCGGTCACGGTCGAGGTGCGCCGCATGGGCGGGGCCTTCGGCGGCAAGGAGAGCCAGGCCGCGCAATGGGCCGCGATCGCGGCGCTCGGCGCGCGCGCGACCGGCCGGCCCTGCAAGCTGCGCCTCGACCGCGACGACGACATGCGGCTCACCGGCAAGCGCCACGATTTCCTCGCCCAGTACGATGTCGGCTTCGACGGCGAGGGACGGATCACGGCGCTCGAGGTCGCCATGGCGTCGCGCTGCGGCTACTCGGCGGACCTTTCCTCGGCGATCAACGACCGCGCCATGTTCCACGCCGAGAACGCCTATTTCGTTCCGGCCGCCTCGGTCACGACCCGCCGCACCAGGACCAACACGGTCTCCAACACCGCCTTCCGCGGCTTCGGCGGTCCCCAGGGCATGATGGCGGCCGAGCGCGTGATCGACGAGATCGCCTGGGCGCTCGGCCTCGACCCTCTCGAGGTGCGCAAGCGCAACCTCTATCGTGAGGGTCACGACGTCACGCCCTATGGCATGAAGGTCGAGGACAACATCCTGCCGGCGCTGGTGGAGACCCTGGAGCGCAAGTCCGATTACCGCCGCCGGCGCCGGGAGGTGAGCGCGTTCAACGCGGAGAGCCGCTTCCTCAGGCGCGGCCTCGCGCTCACGCCCGTGAAGTTTGGCATCTCGTTCACGACCACCCATCTCAACCAGGGCGGTGCCCTGATCCATGTCTACCAGGACGGCTCCATCCACCTGAACCACGGCGGCACCGAGATGGGGCAGGGGCTCAACGTCAAGGTCGCGCAGGTGGTCGCCGAGGAATTCGGCGTCGACCTGGACCGCGTCAAGATCACGGCCACCACCACCGCCAAGGTCCCGAACACGTCCCCCACGGCCGCCTCGTCCGGCACCGACATCAATGCCATGGCGGCCAGGAACGCGGCCGCGGCGATCAAGGCGCGGCTCGTCGCTTTCGCGGCCGCGGCCTACAACGCGCCGGCGGAGCAGGTCGCCTTGCGCGACAACCAGGTCTTCATCGGCAACCGCGCGATACCATTCGGCGAATTCGTCAAGCAGGCCTATCTGGCCCGCGTCTCGCTCTCGTCCACGGGCTTCTACCGCACGCCGAAGATCTCGTGGAATCCCGCCAAGGGCGGCCGGCCCTTCTACTACTTCGCCTACGGCGCGGCCTGCTCCGAGGTGATCCTCGACGTCACCACCGGCGAGATGAAGGTCGAGCGGGTCGACATCCTCCACGACGTCGGCCGCTCGCTCAATCCGGCGGTCGATATCGGCCAGATCGAGGGCGGCTTCGTGCAGGGCATGGGCTGGCTCACGACCGAGGAGCTGGTGTTCGCCGGCGACGGGCGCCTGCTCACCCATGCGCCCTCGACCTACAAGATCCCGTGCGCCTCCGACGTGCCCGAGCATTTCACCATCTCGCTCTGGGCCGGCGCCAACCGCGAGGATACCATCTATCGCTCCAAGGCCGTGGGCGAGCCGCCGCTGATGCTGGCGATCTCGGTCTTCGCCGCCGTCGCCGACGCGCTCCACAGCCTGGCGCCCGGCGCTCCCGTGCGCCTCGACGCCCCGGCGACGCCCGAGGCGATCCGGCGCGCCGTGCAGTCATTGGGCGCCGCATGACCGTCTGGCCGACCATCGCGCGCTTCCTCGCGGACCACGGCGCGACCGCGCTGGTGACGCTCGCCGAGGCGGTCGGCTCGAGCCCGCGCGAGCCAGGTGCCCGCATGGTGGTGGCGCCCGACGGGCGCTTCACGGGCACCATCGGCGGCGGCGCCCTGGAATGGGGCGCCCTCGCGGAGGCCCAGGCGCTGCTCGCCGCGCCGAAGGGCTCGCCGCTGCGCCGAATCGACAAGGCGCTCGGTCCCGACCTCGGCCAATGCTGCGGCGGCCGCGTCACGCTCCTGATCGAGCGTTTCGGGCCTGCGGATCGTGCCGGCGTGGAGGCGCTTGCCGCCGCCGAGCGCACCGGCGACCTCGTCACCGTCGCCTCCATCGATGCAGAAGGTCGCCTGCAGCGGCGGATCGTCTCCGGCGCTGATGCGGCGGGGCCGGGCGCTGAAGCCTCGTGCCGGCGTCGCGACGATGGCTCGCTGGTCGAGCGCTTCGCCGATTCCCGCACGCCGCTCTGCCTGTTCGGCGCCGGCCATGTCGGCCGCGCGCTGGCGGCGGCACTGGCGCCGCTGCCGTTCCGCGTGACCTGGGCGGACCCGCGCCGGGGCGCCTTTCCGGATCAGGTCGCGGCCAACATCCATTGCGTCGCCGAAGACGACCCGGTGCGCATCCTCGTTGGGGCGCCGCCCAGCGCCTTCGTCGCCGTGATGACCCACAGCCATGCGCTCGATCTCGACCTCGTCATCGCGGCCTCGAGCCAGGGAGATTTCCCCTATGTCGGCTTGATCGGCAGCGCGACCAAGCGCGCCCGCTTCGTCGCGGCCATGCGGAAGATGGGGCTGCCGGCCGATCGCATCGACCGGCTCGTCTGCCCGATCGGCCTGCCGGAGATCGCCGACAAGGATCCGGCCGCGATCGCGACCGGCATCGCGGCGCAGCTCCTGATCGCACGGGAGGCCGTGCGCGCCGGCGCCCGATCCTCCGCGGCGCGAAACGACGTTGCTGCGCCGCCCCGGCGGGGAGGGCGCCATGGATGAGGCCCCGACCGGGGAGCCCCCTGCGCCGCTGCTCGAGGCGATCGAGATCAGCAAGGCCTTCGGCGACTTCCTCGCCAATGACAGGATCAGCCTCGCGATCCGGCCGCGCGAGATCCATGCGCTGCTGGGCGAGAACGGTGCCGGCAAGTCGACCCTGGTCAAGATCTTCTACGGCCTGCTGCAGCCGAGCGCCGGCGAGTTGCGCTACCAGGGCCGGCCGATCGAGCTGCGCAATCCGGCCCAGGCGCGCGCGCTCGGCATCGGCATGGTGTTCCAGCATTTCTCGCTGTTCGAGCAGCTCACCGTCGCCGAGAACGTGGCGCTCGGTCTCGATCGGGCGACGCCGCTCGCCGGCCTCCCCGAGCGCGTCGCCGAGGTCTCACGCGCCTATGGCCTCGCCCTGGAGCCGCATCGCGCGGTCTGGCGGCTCTCGGTCGGCGAACGCCAGCGCATCGAGATCGTGCGCTGCCTGCTGCAGGATCCAAAGCTCCTGATCCTCGACGAGCCGACCTCGGTGCTCACCCCGCCCGAGGTCGAGCAGCTGTTCCGCACCCTGCGGGTGCTGCGCGAGGAAGGCCGCGCCATCCTCTATATCAGCCACAAGCTCGACGAGGTGCGCGCGCTCTGCGACACCGCCACGATCCTGCGCGCCGGCAAGGTGGTCGCGACCTGCGATCCGCGCGCCGAGTCCGCCCAGTCGCTGGCGCGCATGATGGTGGGCGGCGAGGTCGGCGCCGTGCGCGCCGACTCCGCCCGGACGGGGGGCGCGCCACGCCTCGCGGTGCGCGGGCTGACCCTCGCACCCGACGACCCGCATGGCGTGAGGCTCGACGACATCCATCTCGAGGTCGCGGGCGGCGAGATCGTCGGCATCGCCGGGGTCGCCGGCAACGGCCAGGACGAGCTGTTCGGCGCTCTCTCGGGCGAGCGCCATGCGCGCCGCGCCGACGCGATCCGCATCGATGGCCGCGACGCCGGCCTGCTGTCGATCACCGAGCGGCGCCGGCTCGGCGCCGCCTTCGTGCCCGACGAGCGCCTCGGCCATGCCACCGCGCCGCGCTTCAGCCTGAGCGAGAACGCGCTCATCTCGGGTCACGCCGCGAGCGACATGGTGCGCCGGGGCTTCATCGACCGCGCCCGCATGCTCGCCTGGGTCGACCGGATCAGCGAGGCCTATGACGTCCGCAAGAGCCGCCGCGACCCCGAGGCTTTCAGCCTGTCGGGCGGCAACCTGCAGAAATACGTGGTCGGCCGCGAGATCCTGCGCGAGCCGGGCCTCCTGGTCGTCAGCCAGCCGACCTGGGGCGTCGATGCGGGGGCCGCGGCCGCGATCCGCCAGGCGCTGATCGACCTCGCCCGCCGCGGCGCCGCGATCCTGGTGATCAGCCAGGACCTCGACGAGCTGTTCGAGATCGCCGATCGTCTCGTGGTGATCTCGGGCGGGCGTCTCTCGGCGCCGCGCCTCAAGCGGCACGCGGACCGCAGCGAGATCGGGCTGCTGATGGCGGGCGTCGGCATGCGGCCGCGCCGGGAGGGTGCTCATGCGGCTCGTGCTTGAGCGCCGCAACGAGCAGTCCGTGGCGGTGGCCGTGCTCTCGCCGCTGCTCGCGGTGGTGCTCACGCTGGTCACCGGCGCCGTCCTGTTCGCTGTCCTGGGCAAGCCGCCCCTCGAGGCTTTGCGGATCTACTTCCTCGATCCGCTCACCGAGCCCTGGGCCCTGCAGGAGATGGCCGTGAAGGCGACGCCGCTCGTCTTCATCGCGGTCGGCCTGTCGCTGTGCTACCTCGCCAATGCCTGGAACATCGGCGCCGAGGGCCAGTTCCTGATCGGCGCCGTGGCGGGCGGCGGGATCGCGGTCGCCACCCACGGTACCGGCGCCGGCCCCTGGGTGCTGCCCGCCATGCTCCTGGTCGGCGCCGCGGCCGGCGCGCTCTACGCGCTCATCCCGGCCTTCTGCAAGGTGCGCTTCGGGGCGAGCGAGATCCTCGTCAGCCTGATGCTGGTCTATGTCGCCGAGCTCGTGCTCGACTACCTGGTGCGCGGCCCCTGGCGCGATCCCAAGGGCTACAACTTCCCGACCACGGCACCGTTCGACCCCGTGGCCGTCATGCCGACCTTCTCGGAGGCGAGCCGCCTGCATTTCGGGTCGGTGCTCGCGCTCCTGGTCGTGATCGGTGCCGCCGTGGTCCTGCGCAGCACCCTCAAGGGTTTCGAGATCCGGCTGGTCGGCGCCGCGCCCAAGGCCGCGCGCTTCGCAGGCTTCGACGACAAGGCGCTGGTGCTCGTCACCTTCGCGATCTCCGGGGCGCTCGCCGGCTTCGCGGGCGTGGTCGAGGTGTCGGCCACGGTCGGCCACCTCCAGCCCGGGATCTCGCCGGGCTACGGCTTCACGGCCATCATCGTGGCCTTCCTCGGCCGCCTCAACCCGGTCGGCATCCTGATCGCGGCGCTGTTCCTCGCGCTCACCTTCATCGGCGGCGAGGGCGCCCAGATCTCGCTGAAGGTGCCGCTCGACGTCACCAAGGTGTTCCAGGGCATCCTGCTGTTCTACGTGCTCGCCTGCGACACGCTGATTCTCTACCGCTTCCGTGTCATGCCCGCGCATCCGAAGGCTGCCCATGCTGCTTGAGGCCGTGCTGCTCACCGTCATCACGGCCTCGACGCCGCTCTTGCTCGCCGCCTCGGGCGAGCTCGTGGCCGAGCGCGCCGGCGTGCTCAACCTCGGCGTCGAGGGCATGATGATCGTCGGCGCCGCCTGCGGGTTCGCGGGGGCCTTCCTGAGCGGCTCGATCCTCCTCGGCGCGCTCTGCGGCATCCTCGGCGGCGCCGCGCTGGCCGCCGTCTTCGCGCTCCTGACCCTCGGGCTCGCCGCCAACCAGGTGGCCTCGGGCCTCGCGCTCACCATCCTCGGCGTCGGGGTCTCGGGCCTGATCGGCGCCGGCTTCGTCGGCCAGAAGATCGCCGGCGCGCCCCATCTCTACATCCCGTTCGTCACGGACATTCCCTTCATGGGCCGCGTGATCTTCGGCCAGGACGGCTTCGTCTATGTCTCGATCACCCTGATCGCCGGCATCTGGTGGTTCCTCTACCGCACCCGCGCCGGGCTGGTGCTGCGCGCCGTCGGCGACAACCACGCCTCGGCCCATGCGCTGGGCTATCCGGTGCTGCGGATCCGCGCGCTGGCGGTTCTGTTCGGGGGTGCCTGCGCGGGGCTCGGCGGCGCCTACCTTCCGCTCGCCTATACGCCGTTCTGGGTCTCCGGCATGACGGCCGGCCGGGGCTGGATCGCGCTCGCCCTCGTGGTCTTCGCCTCCTGGCTGCCCGGCCGGCTGGCGCTCGGCGCCTATCTGTTCGGCGCCGTGACCATTCTGCAGCTGCATGCGCAGGGGGCCGGGCTCGGGGTTCCCTCGCAGCTGATGACCGCGCTGCCCTATCTCGCAACCATCGTCGTGCTGGTCGCGATCTCCTGGGCGCGCGGCCGCGCCGGCAGCCCGGCGCCCGCCTCACTCGGGCTTGCATTCGTCCCCGACCGCTGATCATTTGTCGGCGTCCGCGCGGGCGGCCGGCGCGATCCGGGATTGAGGGCCGCTAGCGCATGCTCCGGCAGGAGCCGAGCGTACGCCGAACAGAGGAACGGAGCTTCCCATGCGCAGACTATTCGTTGCCGCCGCCGTCCTTGCGCTCGCCCTGGGCGCCGGAGCCGCCCAGGCCCAGAACAAGCTCAAGATCGGCTTCGTCTATGTCGGCCCGATCGGCGACTACGGCTGGACCTACCAGCACGAGGTGGGGCGCCGGGCACTCATGGAGCAGTTCAAGGACAAGATCGAGACCAGCTACCTCGAGAACGTGAACGAGGGCCCGGACGCCGAGCGATCGATCGAGGCGCTGGTGCGCGCCGGCCACAAGCTGATCTTCACGACCTCGTTCGGCTTCATGGACGCCACCGCCAAGGTGGCGAAGAAATACCCGAACGTCTGGTTCGAGCACGCGACCGGCTACAAGCGCGACAAGAACCTCGCGACCTATTCGGGCCGCTTCTACGAGGGCCGCTACATCCTGGGCCAGATCGCGGCCAGGATGTCGAAGACCAACACCATCGGCTACATCGCCTCGTTCCCGATCCCCGAGGTCGTCTCCGGCATCAATGCCATGATGCTCGGCGCGCAGTCGATCAAGCCCGACATGAAGATCAAGATCATCTGGGTGAACACCTGGTACGACCCGGGCAAGGAGGCCGACGCCGCCAAGGCGCTCGCCGACCAGGGCGCCGACATCATCGCCCAGCACACCGATTCGCCGGCCGCCATGCAGATGGCCGAGCAGCGCGGCATCAAGGCCTTCGGCCAGGACTCCGACATGATCAAGTTCGGTCCCAAGGCCCAGCTCACCGCCATCATCAACAACTGGACGCCGTACTACGTCGAGCGCGTCAAGCTCGCGCTGGACAACAAGTGGACGACCGGCGACGTCTGGGGCGGGCTGAAGTCGGGCCTGGTGCAGATGGCGCCCTACACCAACATGCCGGACGACGTGAAGACGATGGCACAGCAGACCGAGGCCGCCATCCGCGACGGCAAGATGCACGTGTTCAAGTGCCCGGTGAGCGGCCAGGACGGCAAGGCGGTCGAGTGCAAGGGCGGCACGCACCTCTCCGACGAGCAGATCCTCGGCATGAATTTCTTCATCAAGGGCATCGACGACAAGGTGCCGGGGAAGTGAGCTGAGCGGCGTTGCCCAAAACGCCGACGTCATCCCGGAAGCCGCGCGGCGGCTATCCGGGATCCATACGCCCTGTGCGGATTGCTGCGGACAGGCAGGGGTTATGGATCCCGACGCTCGCTTCGCTCGGCCGGGATGACGTCCGAGGGTCAAACCGACACGCCCCATGGACGTCTTCCTCTCGGACTGGCTGAACCTGCTGATCCGCTGGGCCCATCTGGTGGTGGGGATCGGCTGGATCGGCACGTCCTTCTACTTCATGGCGCTCGACTACTCGCTCGACCAGGCGGAGCGGAAATCGCCGGGCGTGCTCGGCACGGCTTGGCAGGTGCACGGCGGCGGCTTCTATCACGTCGAGAAGTTCACGGTGGCGCCGCCGCATCTCCCGGCCCAGCTGCACTGGTTCAGGTGGGAGGCCTATCTCACCTGGGCGACCGGCCTCGCGCTGCTCGTGGTGCAGTACTATCTGCACGCCCGCGCCTACCTGATCGACCCCGCGGTGCTGCCGCTTTCGCCCTGGCAGGCGGTCGCGATCTCGCTCACCTCGCTCGCCCTCGGCTGGGCGCTCTATGACGGCCTCTGCCGTTCGCGACTGGGCGAGAACCCCCTCGCGCTCGGCGTCCTCGTCTTCGCCCTGATCCTCCTCGCGTCGGTGTTCTACACCCGCGTGTTCTCGGGGCGCGGCGCCTTCATCCATGTCGGCGCCCTGGTCGGCTCGATCATGGCCGCCAACGTCTTCATGGTGATCATCCCGAACCAGAAGAAGATGGTGGCGCAGCTCCTGCGCGGCGAGACGCCCGACGCGCGCTACGGCCGGATCGGCAAGCAGCGCTCGGTGCACAACAACTACCTGACCTTGCCGGTGCTCGTGATGATGGTCTCGGGCCACTACCCGTTTCTCTACGGCCACCCGCATGCCTGGCTGGTCGTGGCGCTGATCCTGGTCTCGGGCGGCCTGATCCGCCACTATCTCAACCGCGTGGACGCGGGCGACGACTGGAGCCGCTTCGGCTGGGCCGCGCCTTTCGCGGCGCTCGCCCTCGTCGCCGCCGTCTACGTCACGGCGCCGCGCCCGGCGACCGGCACGGCCGGGACCGTGCCGGATGCCGACGTGCTGACGCTGATGCAGAAGCACTGCATCATGTGCCATGCCAGGGCGCCCACTCACGAGAGCTTCAAGGAGGCGCCGAAGAACGTGACCCTGGAGACGGTGGAGGAGCTGCGCAAGTTCGCCGAGCTCGTGCTCACCCAGACGGTGCACAACAAGGCGATGCCGCTCGGCAACCAGACCGGCATGACCGACGAGGAACGGGCGCGCCTCGGCCAGTGGATCAGCCAGACCAAGCCATGACCGATCCGGATCGGCTCGGCGCGCGCGCCGCCGCGATGATCGAAGAGCTTGGCGCGATCTCGGCCGAGCCCGGGCGGCTCGTGCGCCTGTATCTCACGCCCGAGCATCGCCGCGCCGCCGACCTGGTGGCGCGCTGGATGCGCGAAGCCGGCCTCGCGGCGGGCGAGGACGCGCTCGGCACCGTGCGCGGTCGCTGGGGCGGGGGCAGACGCCTGCTCATCGGATCGCACCTCGACAGCGTGATCGACGCCGGCCGGTACGACGGCCCGCTCGGTGTCGTCGCCGGCATCCTGGCGGCGGAACAGGTCGTCCGCAGCGGCCGGCAGCTCCCCTTCGGCATCGACGTGCTCGCCTTCGGCGACGAGGAGGGCTCGCGCTTCCCGAGCACGCTGTCCTCGTCCGCCGCCTGCGCCGGGGTCTTCGACGACGCGATGCTCTCGCTGGCCGATCGCGACGGCGTCACCATGGCCGAGGCGCTGCGGGCCTACGGCAAGTCGCCGGCCGAGATCCCGGCTGCTGCCTACGGCCGCGCGGAAGCCGCGGCCTACGTCGAAGTCCACATCGAGCAGGGGCCGGTGCTCGAGTCCGAGAACGAGCCGCTCGGCGTCGTGACCGACATCGTCGGCGCGAGCCGCCTGCGCGTGACCGTGACGGGCGAGGCCGGCCATGCCGGCACCGTGCCCATGGACCTGCGCCGCGACGCGCTTGCCGGCGCCGCCGAGCTGGTGCTCGCCGTCGAACGGATCGCGCGCACGCACCATGACGATCGCATGGTCGGCACGGTCGGCCGCATCCAGGCCGCGCCCGGCGCGACCAACGTGATCCCGGGGCGCGTCCAGCTCTCGATCGACCTGCGCTCTGCGACCGACAGGATCCGCCGTGCCGCGCTCGCCGAGATCAAGGCCGAGGCCTTCCGCCTCGTGGAGGCGCGCGGGCTCGAGATCGAGCTGGAGCCGCTCTACGAGGTGGCGACGACGCCCTGCGCGCCGGCCCTGCAGGAGCTGCTCGTCCAATCAGTGTCCGCGCTCGGCCACCGGCCGCTGCGCCTGCCGTCCGGCGCCGGCCACGACGGCCAGATGATGGCGAAGCTCTGTCCCATGGCCATGCTGTTCGTGCGCTGCCGCGGCGGCGTCAGCCACAACCCGGCCGAGTGCGCGAGCCCCGCCGACATGGGCGCCGCCATCGCCGCCCTGATCGGGTTCATCGAACGGTTCGACCCGGACCGCCTTTGATCAGAAACCCGCCACCGTCCCGTGCAGGTCATAGGCGTCGGCGCGCTCGATCTTCACGGTGGCGATCTCGCCGACCTTGATGGGCCGGCGGCTGGTCACGTGAACCGCGCCGTCGATCTCGGGCGCATCCCCCTTGGTGCGTCCCTTGGCGCCGCGCGGGCCGACCTCGTCGATGATCACGCTCTGGCGCGTGCCGACCTTCGCCTTGAGGCGCTTCGCCGAGATCGCCTGCTGGCGCTGCATGAAGCGGTGCCAGCGGCTCTCCTTCACCTCGTCCGGCACCGGCGCGGCGAGATCGTTCGCGGACGCACCATTCACGGGCTCGTAGCGGAAGCAGCCGACGCGATCGAGCTTGGCGGCGTCGAGCCAGTCGAGCAGAAGCTCGAAGTCGGCCTCGGTCTCGCCCGGGAAGCCGACGATGAAGGTCGAGCGGATCGTCAGGTCCGGGCAGATCGCGCGCCAGGCCGCGATGCGATCGAGCGTCTGCTCCTGCGCGGCCGGCCGGCGCATGCGGCGGAGCACGTCCGGTGCGGCGTGTTGGAACGGGATGTCGAGGTAGGGCAGCACCTTGCCGTCCGCCATCAGCCGGATCACCTCGTCCACATGCGGGTAGGGATAGACGTAATGCAGCCGCACCCAGAGCCCGAGCTCGCCGAGCTCGCGTGCGAGGTCGAGGAACCTCGCGCGGACCTCGCGCTCCTTCCAGCGGCTCGCGGCGTACTTGATGTCCAAGCCATAGGCGGAGGTGTCCTGGGAGATGACCAGGAGCTCCTTCACCCCTGCGGCGGCGAGGCGCTCGGCCTCGCGCAGCACCTCGGCGGCTGGCCGCGACACCAGGTCGCCGCGCAGCTTCGGGATGATGCAGAAGGTGCAGCGATTATTGCAACCCTCTGAAATCTTGAGATAAGCGTAATGACGCGGCGTGAGCTTGACGCCTTGTTCCGGAACCAGGTCGAGGAACGGGTCGTGGCGCGGCGGCGCCGCGGCGTGCACGGCGGCGAGCACGCTCTCGTATTGCTGCGGGCCCGTCACGGCGAGCACGTTCGGATGCCGGCTCAGGATCTTCTCCGGCTCGGCGCCCATGCAGCCCGTGACGACGACCTTGCCATTCTGGGTGAGCGCCTGCCCGATGGCATCGAGGGACTCGGCCTGGGCGCTGTCGAGGAACCCGCAGGTATTGACGATCACCAGATCCGCCCCGGCATGCTCGCGCGCAAGCTCATAGCCCTCGGCCCGCAACCGCGTGATGATGCGCTCGGAATCGACCAGCGCCTTGGGGCAGCCGAGCGACACGAAGCTGACCTTGGGAATGCGGACGTCGTCCATGCGGAACTCGGGGCGCGCTGAGATCGCTGACATAGCGCGAAATCCGGGAACCGCAACCGCCGCCGCGACGGAGCGCCGGCCGGGATTCAATGTCGGCGGCCGCGAGCCCCGAAAGGGCTCACGGCACGCCGCACTGCTGGCGCGCGATCGGGTACATGCGCGGAGGGCTGGAGCGATCAGCGACCGCCGCCGCCACCACCCCCACCGCCGCCGCCACCACCGCCGCCACCCCCATCGGCGCCGAATCCGTCCTGGATCATGATCGGGATCGTGGACGTGGGGGGCTTGGTCGGCGGGGGGACGAACCGGGCGGGCTCATTGCGCAGCGGCTCGGTGTGGAATCGGCAGGACTCCCAGTACCCGTAGCCGCGGTGGTCGGTCATCACCCAGCACTTGTTGCCGATGCGGCTCGGCGTGACGATCTGGGCCATGGCGGCGGACGACACCACCACCAAGGCGGCCGAAAGAAGGAACCGTTTCATGACGCTCTCCTGTGTTGGCGTCCGCCGCGGTCCCCATTGGTCGTGGATGTCGGGCCCCAGGTTCAGGGGCCGCCGGGAGCTGCGGCCTGCGCTCCACCCACGAGACGACCCCCGGCTTGACATGTGCAAAACATGTGCACATGTTTCGCACATGGCTACGATGATCCAGATACGCAACGTCCCGGATTCGATTCACCGTCGCCTGAAGGCCCGCGCCGCCATGGCCGGGAAGACGTTGTCGGACTACCTGCTCCAGGAACTCCGCGAGGTCGCCAGTCGGCCGACGCTCGAGGACATGCGGGCACGTCTCGAAAGCCGGCCCATCGCATCGCTCCCGGTCGCGCCGACCGAGGCGGTCCGCCGGGAACGCGACGACCGGTGATCGTCGTCGACGCCTCGGCTCTGCTCGAGCTGCTGCTTCACACCCCGGCGGCCGAAGCCGTCTGGGGACGGCTCGCTCGATCGGGAACGCTACACGCCCCTCATCTTCTGGATATCGAGGTCGCACAGGTTCTCCGCCGCTATGTCGCGGCGGGCGCAATCGACCGCTTGCGCGGGCGCGCCGCATTGACCGATCTGATCGAGTTCCCCTTGCGACGTTACCCGCACGACGTTCTTCTCCCCCGTGTCTGGGAGCTGGGCGCCAATCTCACGGCCTATGATGCGGCCTATGTCGCCCTGGCGGAGGCGCTGGACGCGCCGCTGCTGACACGCGACCGGCGGCTTGCTGCCGCCGCCGGGAGCCGAGCGCGGATCGAGCTCGTGTGAGCCGAGCCGCGAGGGCACCTTTGATGTGCATCAATGCCGCGGGCCGCATCGCGCAGATCATTCGTTTCGGCGGACTGTTGGAGCGGACAGCATCGCAGCCGCCGCGAAGTAGGATGACAATCATGACCGTCTTGCGATCCTGCCTGTTCGCCGGCGCCTTCGTCGTCGCCAGCGCCGTCGGCGGCGGCGCGCCCGCGGCCGCAAGTCCCGTCTCGATCGGTGCCGGCGCCTTGCATGCCGCCGCGCCGAGCGACCTCGCCGAGGTCCGCTATCGGCGCCGCTCCGTCGGCGGTGCCGCCATCGCAGGGGCAGCGGCCGGTATCATTGGCGCGATCATTGCGAGCCAAGCCTACCCGCATTACGGGTACTACGGCTATCCGGTCTATGGACCGCCGGTGTACCCGTACGCGCCGGTCTACTACCCACCGGTCTACTACCCGCCCGCCTACTATCCGGCCTATTCCTACGGCGGTCCCTACGTGGGCGGGCCATATGCCGTGTACCACACCTATCCGATCTATCGACCGTTGCCGGTCTATCGGCCGCGGCCGGTCTATCGCCATTACCGCGTGAAGCGGGTGCGCAAGGTCCGACACTGAGACGGCCCTCGCTGGACGGTTTCCGCGTCCCCAGGCCCCGACCGTTCAGCGCTTGACCCCGGCCGCCTTGCATCGGCCGGGGTTTCGCTTGTGCGCCCCGACGATGCGGTGAGTCGGCGGCGTTGACGCACATCAACGCGGCGCTGCCGATCTGCCGCCAAGCAATTCGGGGAATTCCCATGGGAGTCGACGCGCATGGCCCACAAGCATGTAATGTTCCGCTCCGCCGCCCGCGAGAAGGTGCTGCGCGGTACCACCCAGCTCGCCGACGCGGTGCGCGTGACGCTCGGCCCGCGCTCCAAGTCGGTCCTGATCGAGCGGAAATGGGGTGCGCCGATCGTCTGCAATGACGGCGTGACCATCGCCAAGGAGTTCGATCTCAGGGACCCCGAGGAGAACCTCGGCGCCCGCATGCTGCGCCAGGCGGCCGAGAAGACCGGCGAGATGGTGGGCGACGGCACCAGCACGGCGACCATTCTCGCCCACGCGATGTTCGCGGACGGCGTGCGCAACGTCGTGGCGGGCGCGAGCGCCATCGACATCAAGCGCGGCCTCGACCGGGCCGCCAAGCGCGCGATCGACGCGCTCCGCGCGCAGTCGCGGCCCGTGAAGACGCGCAAGGAGAAGGCGCAGGTGGCGGCGATCTCGGCGCACAACGACCCGGCGGTCGGAGAGCTCGTGGCCGAGGCCATGGACAAGGTCGGCGACGACGGCGTGATCACGGTCGAGGAGGCCAAGACCACGGAAACCACCCTCGAGGTGGTCGAAGGCATGCAGTTCGACCGCGGCTTCCTCTCGCCCTATTTCGTCACCAGCCCGGAGAAGATGGAAGCCGTGATGGAGGACGCCCTGATCCTGGTCTGCGACCGCAAGGTCGGCGCGCTGAAGGACCTGATCGCGATCCTCGAGGAGGTCGCCAAGTCCGGGCGCCCGCTGCTGGTGATCGCCGAGGACGTCGAAGGCGAGGCGCTCGCCACGCTGATCGTCAACCAGCTGCGCGGTGCGCTCAAGAGCTGCGCCGTCAAGGCCCCCGGCTTCGGCGATCGCCGCAAGGCGATGCTGCAGGACATCGCGGTCCTGACCGGCGGCCAGGTGGTGTCCGAGGACCTCGGCATCACGCTCGAGCACATCACCACGGCCCAGCTCGGCCGTGCCAAGCGGGTGGTGATCGACAAGGACAATACCACGATCATCGGCGGCAACGGCGACCGCGTCCAGATCGCCGGGCGGATCGACCAGATCCGCCGGGAGATCGAGAAATCGACCAGCGACTACGACAAGGAGAAGCTCCAGGAGCGCCTCGCCAAGCTTGCCGGCGGCGTCGCGGTGATCCGCGTCGGTGCGCCGTCCGAGGCCGAGATGAAGTCGCGGAAAGAGGCGCTCGACGACGCCATCAGCGCCACGAAGGCGGCAGTGGCGGAGGGCATCGTGCCGGGCGGCGGGCTCGCCCTGCTGCGTTGCCTCGACGCCGTCGCGCAGGAGGAGGCCGCCGGCGAGGGCGACGAGAAGACCGGCGTGCAGATCCTCAGGCGCGCTCTGGAAGCGCCGGCGCGCCAGATCGCCGAGAACTCGGCCGTGGACGGCGGCGTCGTCGTGGCGCGCATGATCGAGGGCAAGGGCAACGAGGGCTTCGACGCCGGACGCAAGGCCTATGTGGACCTGATCGAGGCCGGCATCATCGACCCGACAAAGGTCGTCCGCATCGCTCTCGAGAACGCGGTATCGGTTGCGAGCACCCTCCTGCTCACCGAGGCCACCATGACCGAGCTGCCCGAGGACAAGAAGGAGCGCGCCCCGGAATCCGAGCTCGCCATGTAACGGGCTATTTCGGCCGCGCGGGGCCGACTGCGAGGCGATCGTCGACGGCTGTCACACCGGCGACCGACCACGCCGCTTGCGCGATCGCCTCGCGCTCGCTCCAGCTGTCCACGACGCCCTCGAGCGAGACCTTGTCGTCCCGCACCGTCACCTTGACGGCGCTCGCTTCCACCAGGGCATGACGCTTCAAGGCGTCCTCGATTCTCGCCTTGATGTCGGCCGCCGAAACCTGCGGCCGGATCGCGATCTGGTTGGTGACCGAGGTCACGCCCCTGAGCTTGCGTACCGCATCCTCGGCGGCGCGGCGCTGGTAGTGCCAATCCACCGTGCCCGAGAGGGTCACCCAGCCCTTCTGGACCGTCACCATGACGGCCTCGCGCGGAATCGCGGCGTCCCATTCCAGGACCGCGAGAGCACGCTTGGCGATCTCGTCATCCGAGGTCCGCAGCTCGCGCGGACCGCGCACTTCCAGATCCTGGGCGATGCCGCGCACGCCCTTGACCCGGCGCGCCGCGCATTCGACGGCATATCGCTCGAGATAGTTCGAGACATGGCCCGTCAGGGTGACCACGCCGTCGTCGACCGTGACGCCGATATGCGTGGCGTCGATGCTCGGCTCGAAATCGAGCTCGTCGATGACGTGCTGCCGAAGCTCCTTGTCGTCCATCGTGGCGCTCCTTCCCTCGTCCTTGAAGATCGGCAGTCGCCGCGAATGCGCCTTGATGTGCCTCAATGTGGCTCGACCGGATACGGACTTCACTCTGCACATGCGAGGCGGTGCCGGAGATGCCTCCGGCCGCCCTTCAGTTCATGCCGCGAGGACGCAACATGCAGACGCCGGTTCAGATCGACTTCCAGGGTTTCGACGCGAGGCAGGACGCGCGGTCGGCCATCGAGGAGCACGTGTCGGAGCTCGAGAACCGTTACGGGCGCATCACGTCCTGTCGCGTCGTGCTGAAGGGGCCGGGCGGCCACCACCGTACCGGCGGGCTCTATGAGGTCAATGTCCGCCTGGCGCTGCCGGACGGTCGCGAGGTGAATGTCGGCCGTACCGCCAAGGCGGACGAACGCCACTCCGATCTGGCCTTTGCGATCAACGACGCCTTCAAGCGGGCGCGCCGGCGCCTGCAGGACCAGGTCCGCAAGATCCAGGGCGCCGTCAAAGTCCACGAGGCGCAACCGATCGGCTCGGTCCTGCGGCTCGATTCTTCGGGCGAGTTCGGGTTTCTCGCGGCCGGCGACGGGCACGAGGTCTATTTCCACCGCAACAGCGTCCTCGACGGCGCCTACGCGCGGCTCGCGCCCGGCACGCGCGTCGCCTTCACCGAGGAGATGGGCGAGAAGGGACCACAGGCCAGCACCGTCAGGCTGCTCGGCAAGCACGCGATGCGCAGTTGATCGTGCGCCAGCGCCGAGCCGCTCCGGTCGGGCTCGGCGCGGCGGGAGGCGCCGATGCCGGTGCACAATGCCGAGATCGCGGCCATGCTCGACCAGACGGCCGAGCTGCTGGAGATCAAGGGCGAGAATCCGTTCCGCGTGCGCGCCTATCGCCGTGCCGCCCGCGTGGTCGAGGGCCTGTCTTCGAGCATCGCGAGCCTGCTGGCAGCCGGCAAGGATCTCGCCGAGCTGCCTGGAATTGGCGAGGACCTGGCCGGCAAGATCGGCGGCATCTGCCGGACCGGCAGGTTCGACGTCCTCGAGTCGTTGAAACGCGAGCTGCCCGGCGACCTCGGCCGGATCGCGGCGCTTCCGGGCCTCGGCCCGAAGCGCATCAAGGTTCTCTACGAGCAGCTCGGCGTCCGCACGCTCGAGGATCTGCGCCGGGCGCTACGCCGCGGACGGCTGCGCGAGCTGAAGGGCTTCGGTGCAGGCATCGAGCAGAAGCTGGGCGCTGCCCTGGCGAAGCCGGTCGCCGAGACCCGTTACGGGCTTCCAGTCGCGGAGGCGGAGGAGGAGGCCCTTGCGGCCTATCTCCGGCAAGGTCTCGACGACGGCAGCGTCGTCGTGGCGGGAAGCTATCGGCGCCGCCGCGAGACGGTGGGGGATCTCGACATCCTGGTGGCCGCGCCCCACGGCAGCACGGTCGGCGACAGGCTCACCCGGTATGAGAACGTGACCGGCGTGGTCGCCCACGGGCCGACCCGTGCGGCCGTGGTGCTGCGCTCGGGCCTGCAGGTGGACCTGCGCGTGGTGGCGCCGGAGAGCTACGGCGCCGCACTGCTGTATTTCACCGGCTCCAAGGCGCACAACATCGCGCTCCGCAAGCTAGCGGCCGAGCGCGGCTGGAAGCTCAACGAGTACGGCCTGTTCGACGGCCGGCACCGCATCGCGGGCGCGACCGAGGCCGGGATCTACCGCAAGCTCGGCCTCGCCTTCGTGCCGCCCGAGCTGCGCGAGGACCGCGGCGAGGTCGCGCTCGCCGGCAAGAAGAGACTGCCGAGTCTCGTCGAGCTCTCCGACATCCGCGGCGACCTCCACGTCCATTCCGACTGGAGCGACGGAACCGTGCCGATCGCCGCCATGGCGGCATCCGCCAAGGGGCGCGGCTATGCCTACATGGCGGTCACCGATCACAGCCGCCGGGTGACGGTGGCGCACGGGCTCGACGCGGCCCGCCTCGCGCGCCAGATCCGCGCAATCGATCGACTGAACGAGACACTGCACGGCTTCACGATCCTCAAGGGAACCGAGGTGGACATCCTGGGCGACGGCCGGCTCGACCTGCCCGACTCGATCCTGTCGCGGCTGGACCTCGTGGTGGCGTCGATCCACTCGAAGTTCGACCTTGCGCGCGACGCACAGACCGAGCGACTGATCCGCGCCATGGACAACCCGCATGTCTCGATCATCGGCCATCCGACCGGCCGCCTGATCGGCTCCCGCGACCCCTACGACGTGGACATGGAGCGCGTGATCGCGGCGGCGCGCGAGCGCGGCTGCATCCTGGAGCTCAATGCCGAGCCGGAGCGCCTCGATCTCAACGACATCCACCTGCAGGCGGCGCGATCCGCCGGCGTCAAGATCGCGATCTCGACCGACGCCCATGCGGTTGCGGCGCTCGATCACATGCGCTTCGGCATCGACCAGGCGCGCCGCGGCTGGCTCGAAGCCGCCGACGTGGTCAACACGCGCCCGCTCGCCGCGTTGCGAAAATTGCTGAAACGTCAGCGGAATGCGCCCTAGGAAGCGGGTGCGCGGTCTTGCGGCGCCACGGCCGGAAACCGGGCGAGGATCGCCGTGACCTCGTGGTCTCCGACCTGCCGGAAGTCGGCGTAGAAGAGTCCGATCGCGCCGAAATCCTCGTAGTCCTCCAGGCAGACGACCTCGTCCGCCTCATCGCGCAGCTCCACCAGGGTTCGGGTCGGCGCCACCGGAACCGCGAGCACCAGTCTCGCCGGCTTG
Source organism: Bradyrhizobiaceae bacterium (assembly GCA_003105195.1). Classification (GTDB taxonomy): domain Bacteria; phylum Pseudomonadota; class Alphaproteobacteria; order Rhizobiales; family Xanthobacteraceae; genus FEB-22. Next base: position 7,684 of record PQAH01000063.1, on the reverse strand, counting down.
CGCAGGCGGACCGCGCGCAGGGCGGCTCGGGTGGTCGCGCCGGTGGCGACTCCGTCATCGACGACGATCGCCACGCGCCCCTCCACGGGGGGCGCCGCACGATCGCCGAGATAGAGCGCCCGGCGCCGCGCGATCTCCTCGCGCTCGCGGGTGCAGACCGCCTGGAAATCCGCCTCCCTCACGCCGGCCAGCCCGATGATGTCGCGATTGCGCACCACGAGCGGATGCTCCCCGTCGACCACGGCCCCCATGGCGAGCTCGGGCTGCATCGGCACGCCGATCTTGCGCACCAGCACGAGATCCATCGGCGCATTCAGCGCGGACGCGACCTCGGCTGCCACCGGCACGCCGCCGCGCGGCAGCGCCAGCACGACGCAAGGCTCGGTGCGAAAGCGGCCGAGCGCGGCCGCGAGCCGCCGCCCCGCCTCGGTGCGGTCATGAAACGGCATGGATATCCTCGCTTCCTCCCGGAATGGCCCCGCCGCGACCCGGCGCGGGGAGAAACCGCTCGAACCAGCCCGCGGCGTGCGCGATCACCTGCTCCATGGCGCCGGGCTCGGGGAACAGGTGACTGGCCCCGGGGACAACCTCGAGGGCCTTGGTGCCGCGCAGCCGGTCGAAGGCCCATCGGTTGAGGTCGAGCACCACCTCATCGGCCCCGCCGACGATCAGGAGCGTGGGGGCGTGAACGTCGCCGAGCACCGGACCGGCGAGGTCCGGACGTCCGCCGCGGGACACCACGGCGCCGATGTCGTCGGCCAGGGCTGCCGCCACGACCAGGGCGGCGGCGGCGCCGGTGCTGGCGCCGAACAAGCCGAGGGCGAGGCGCGGCTCTTGCGTCTTCATCCAGGCAATCGCCCGCAACAGCCGCTCCGCGAGCAGCGGAATGTCGAAAACCTTATGTCTCTCGGCATCCTCGTCGCCGCGCAACAGGTCGAACAACAGCGTGGCGAAGCCGCGCGCATTCAGCGCGCGCGCCACCGCGATGTTGCGCGGGCTGTGCCGGCTCGAGCCGCTGCCGTGGACGAACACGATGGCGCTCCGGGCTCCGAGCGGTATCGCGAGCGTCCCGGCGAGCCGCAGCGGACCCACTTCGACGGCACGGCCGCCGCCCGCCTCGGGCGAGGCCGGCCGGCCGGAATCGGAGGACTGCACGTCCATGACGCTCCCCACAGGGCAACACCATGGTGAACCGGACGCGCGCCCGGAATGTTGACGGGGATCAACGGAATCGAAGTATCCGCTGTTACGGTCGGCCCGTAACCGGAGCGCTCCCCGTGGAGGCAGCCTTGCGCCACGTGTCCATGCCGACCGGGTCCGACGCTCCCACGCTGGCCGAGAAGGTGGCGTTCCTGCGCGGGCCCGGTGCCTACGGCGCGCCGGACGCGGTGACCTGCCGCGAAACACACATGTCCTGGATCTTTCTCGCCGGCGACCGGGTCTACAAGCTGAAGAAGCCCGTGCGCTTTCCCTACCTTGACTTCTCGACGCTGGCGCGCCGCGAGGCTGCCTGCCGGGCCGAGCTGGCGCTCAACCGCCGGCTCGCTGCCGACGTCTACGAGGCCGTGCTGCCGTTGACGCTCGGCGGGCGCGGTCTCGAAATCGCCGGGGAGGGGCGGGTGGTGGACTGGCTCGTGGTCATGCGTCGGCTCGACGAGCGCGACACGCTCGAGAGCCGCATCGGCGAGAACCGCGTCACGCCGGCCGACCTCGACCGTCTCGTCGCGAGGCTCGTCGCCTTCTACCGGCATACCGATGCCGTGCCGGTCGCGCCCGACATTCATCGCGCCCGCTGGCACGGCGACCTCACCTACAATCGCCGGGTCCTGCTCGATCCGCGGCTCGGGCTGCCGGCCGGCCTGGTGCGGGGGATCGACCGCGCCCAGCGGCGCTTCCTGGCGAAACGTTCGCGCCTGCTCGCGGCACGCGTGCGCGGTCGCCAGATCGTGGACGGCCACGGCGACCTGAGGCCCGAGCACATCTTCCTCGGCGAACCGATCCGCATCATCGACTGCCTCGAATTCAATCCGCGCCTGCGCAGCGTCGACCCGTTCGACGAGATCGCCTTTCTCTGCATCGAATGCGAGCGCCTCGGAGCCCGTTGGGCCGGAGCCGGGATCCGCGAGCGCGCCATCCGGACCCTGGGCGACGGCCTCTCGGAGGAGCTCTTCGCCTTCTACCGCTGCTATCGCGCGACCTTGCGGGCGCGGCTTGCGATCGCGCACCTGCTCGAGCCGGAGCCGCGCTCCCCCGAGAAATGGCCGCCCCTCGCGCGCAGCTATCTGGCGCTCGCGGCCGCCGACGCCCGTCGGCTCGAAGCGATGCTCAGACGGCCATCAGGTCCTCGAGGCTTTCCCCTCGATGCAGCCGGCCGATCGCCTCGGCCAGCAGCGGGGCGGCCGGCATGATCTCCAGCTTGTGACGCGCGGCCTTCGGCCCCAGCCGGAACGGCGGCACCGCGTCGGTGATCACGAAGCGGTCGATCGCCGGGTCGGCCAGCACCGCCTCGGCGCCCGGCATGAACAGCCCGTGCGTGACCAGGGCGACAACGCGCGCTGCGCCGGCGGCGCGCGCCGCCCGGGCGGTGCGCAGCAGCGTGTGCCCCGTGCTGATGAGGTCGTCGACGATCAGGGCGGTCGCGCCCGCGACGTCGCCGACGAAGAGATCGCCCGAGACCGTGCCCGCGCTGCGATGCTTCTCGGCCATGCCGGCCGCGACCGGACGGCCGAGGCGCGCCTCGAGGGCCTCGCGAAACAGCTCCGCGCGCTTGGCGCCCCCGGCGTCCGGCGACACCACGCAGACCGGTCCCGCGAGGGTCCGGGCATGCTCGACGAACAGCGGCGTGCTCGTCAGCGCCACGGTCGGACAGCGGAAGGCATTCTCGAACGCCGCCGGATTGTGCACCTCCAGCGTGACCACCCGGTCGACGCCGATCGCCTCGAACAGCTGCGCCACATAGCGGGTGGCCACCGGGTCGTTGGCCTTGGTGCGGCGGTCCTTGCGCGCATAGCAGAGATAGGGCGCGACCGCAGTGACGCGGGCGGCCCCGGCGTCCTTCAGCGCGCCGATGAAGAACAAGAGGCGGCACAGCTTGTCGTTCGCGCTGTCCGCCGGTCCGCCATGCAGGCTCTGGAGCACATAGACGTCGCAATCGCGCACCGTGTCGAGCGGCCGCGCCTTGTGCTCGCCGTCGGGGAACGCGCGCTCCTCGTGCGCGGAAAGTCCGCGATGCAACGCGGTCGCGACCGCATCGCCGAGATCGACCGTGGCCTGCAATGCGAACAGGCGCAGCCGACCGCCCGTGACGGGCGGCGTCTCCGGCTGTGGCGGACGTGCCGACCTATCGTCCATCATTCGCCCATGATGGGCCCGTCGTTCGCGGGCCTCAAGCGGCACGCCCCGAGGGGGTCCACAGCGCGCGCAGCTCCGCGGGGAGCGATTGGCGTACGTCGTCGATCTCGCCGGCCGTGATCTTCTGCGCCAGGAACCGGAACACGCAGGATACGGCCTCCGGCATGATGCCCAGCCGATCGCCGCGGAAGGCCTCGTCCATGCGCGCCAGGAAATCGCCGAGGCTGCGTTCCTTGACGGGCGTTTGCACGGGCCGCCAGTGCTCGTAGTAGACGCCGCGCAGCAGCGTCGGCAGCTGCGCGCCGAGATCCGCGGCTTCGTTGACGGGCAGCCAGTCGCGCAGTCCCTGCAGCACCGCCCGCAGCAGGCGGTAGGACCGGGCCTTGTTGTCCCAGCCCAGGATCTCGTCCAGTTCGTTGATCCAGAGATGGGTCTGCTGGACCGTGCGGTCGATGCTCTCGAGGCCGGTGCTCATGACGGTCTCCTGTTCATGGAACGGGCCGATCGTTGCAGAATCCGCATGCCGGGCGTTGAGCTACGTCAATGGCGGTCACCGCGGACGCCCGGCGTCGGCCCGGGCGATCCAGCGCGTGCCGACCTTGACGAAGGCGCGCTTCACCGCGGCCCAGGCGATGCGGTGCGCGGCCTCCTCCTGACGCGGATCCCCCGCATGCGCCGCATGGGCGTTGTTGAAGGCCGCGCGATAGATGTCCTGCGCATGCTCCGGGAGGTGGTTGCGCACCGGGGCCGGCAGGTCGTCATTGGTCCGGTATGGCACGGCTCGGCCCCCTGTCGAGCCCGTCAGGCCCGACCGGCCGTCAGCCCCAGCGCCACGGCCGCCACGCGGTCGACGGCCTCTTCCACAGTCTCGACATGAACCACACCCGCGACCTGGGCGGCGTCGCACAGGCCGATGACCGGCCGTCCGAACTGCAGGCCGAGCGCGACCTCGGACAGGGTCCCGTAGCTGTCCCCCACGGCAACCAGGCAGAAGCCGGCGCGCGCCACGATGGCATTGCGCGCTTCGCCGATCCCCGTGGCCAGCGCGACCGTGATGTAGCGGTTGGCCTCAACGGCGTCCGGGCCCGGGAGGAGGCCGATGCTGATGCCGCCGGCTTCCGTGACCCCGCGCGCGACCGCCTCCATCACGCCGCCGCGTCCTCCGCAGACGACCCGCAGGCCCACCGAGCCCAGCGCCGCTCCGAGGTCGCGCGCGACCGAGAGCTGCAATTCGCTTGCTTGTCCCGGACCGATGACCGCCACCGGCTCTCGCAGCGGATGCCCGGATCGCTGCTGGAGCCAAGCCACGGCCGCCCTCGGCGAGACGGGGACGCCCTGGACCGGCGGACCCGGGCTCCATTCGCGCCGCGCCGGCCCGTAGCAACGGCCGGACGCCTCGTCGCGCAGGACTCCCTGCCGCTCATCGAGCGTGAGCATCTTGGCGCTCATGACGTGCTGCAACGATTTCCCCCACCGCCATCACGCTCGAGCACATCCCCATCAGGAGCAGCGACAGCGCCGCGGCAGCCGCGAAGTCGGAACCGGTCTCCGAGATCATGCTGTAGAGCTGCAAGGGCAGGATATTGACCTGCGTGCCGACCAGCGCAAGGGCGGTGCCGTAGGCGCCGATCACGACCGCGGCGATCAGGCAGAAGGCCGTGAAGGCCGTCGGCAGCACCTGCGGAATCAGGATGTCGCGGACGGCGCGCCCGCGGGTGGCGCCGAGGGACTCGGCGGCCGCGAGCTGGCCGGCGTCGAAATTGATCAGTACCGGCATCAGCAGCATGACGACCCGCGGGATCAGATAATAGGACGAAGCGAAAGCGAGCCCCTGCGGCGAATAGAGCAGGCGCGAGAACTCGGCCGCGTCGACCCCGGCCATGGCGAGGATCTGGGTCACGAAGCCCGCGCGCCCGTAGGACAGGATGAAGCCATAGGCGACGATCAGCCCCGAGAAGGTGAGGGGCAGGGCGATGAAGAAGACCAGGATCGTGCGCGTGGATTCGCGCAGCCGCGAGAGGTGCAGCGCGACCGCGAAGCCGACCGCGAGCGAGAACACCGACGCGGTCGCTGCGAGCACGATCGTGCCGCGCAGCCCGCCCCAGAACAGGTCGCTGCCGAGCACGCGTCCGAAGGCGCTTCCGCCCTCGCGGAACGCGTCGAGGGAGACCGCCGCGAGCGGCAGCAGGAAGAAGAATGCGAACAGGGCCGCGCCGGGGGCGACCAGGATCAGGAACGTCCCCCGGCGCATGGTTCGGGCTCTCAGCGCTGGATCGCGGCCTTGGCCCAGCCGGCGTCGATCTCCGCCTTCTTGGCCGCGGCCTTCTGCACGTCGAGCGGCTTCACCTGCGGCGCGGGCGGCAGCTTGCCGGCCACGTCCGCCGGCAGCTTGATGCCCGGCACCGACGGGCGCACGAAGCCCTGGGCGAAGATGCCCTGGCCCATCTCGGTCATGATGAAGTTGAGCCAGAGCTTGCCGGCATTCGGGTTCGGGCCGTTCTTGACCAGGCTGATCCCGTACGGCGCGGCCGCCGAGGCTTCCTTCGGAATCACCACCGCGACCTGGTCGCCCAGGCCGTCGATGTGCTTGGCCTTGAGTCCGTCGTTCTCGTAGGAGATCCAGACCGGGATCTCGCCCTTGACGAACTGCGCATAGGGCGTCGTGCCCACCACGCGCAGCACGTTGCCGGCCTTGTGGAGCTTGCCGAGATACTCGATGCCGGGCTGGACGTTCTCCACGCTTCCGCCGTTCGCATAGGCGGCCGCGAAGGTGAGCACCTGCCCGACGCCGGTCGAGCGCGGATCGAGATACACCACCGCGTTCTTGTATTCCGGCTTGAGGAGATCCGCCCAGGACTGCGGCACCTCCTTGACGAGCTTGGTGTTGACGACGAACGCGATGGTCAGCGAGTGGATGGTGAACCACTTGCCATCGGGGTGGCGGAAGACGTCGGGCAGCTTGTCGAAGTTCACGGGCTTGAACGCAGCCACGACGTCCTTGGCGACCGCGTCCACGGCGGAGGCCGCGAAATAATACGCCGTATCGGCCTGCGGCCGATTGCGCGCCTTCTCCAGAGCCAGCACCGTGGCGGCCGAGCCGAGATCGTTGTAGGTCATCTCGACCGCGGGATAGCGTTTCTTGAAGGCCGCGAACTGCGCCGCCCAGTTGGCCCAGGTCGGGCCGGTGTCGAACGAGACCACCATTCCTTCCTTGCTTGCGGCCTCGTAGAGCGCCCGCTCGCCGGGATAGAGCTCCGGCGAATCGGTGACGGTTTGGGCATGCGCGAGCATCGGGGCGATCGCGAATGCCGAGACGGCGATCCAGAATCCGAGCTTCATGTCACGTCTCCTTTCCTTCTCTTCTCTAACGAACCTTGTTGTTGTCGTCGGGCAGCAGCTGCACGGCCGACGCCGGGATGTGGACCGTGGTGATCTCCCCCAGCTCCCGGGTCTCTCCCAGCAGGCTGCCGCCGGCGCATTGGAGGTCGAAACGGCGGAAGCTGCCGAGGAAGCGATCGCGCACCACGGTGCCGGAAAAGCTGTTCACGCCGTCCGGCGCCGGGCCGACCTGCACGCGTTCGGGGCGCACCAGCACGACGACGCGCGCGCCGGCCGGTAGCGAATGCGTCCCGCTGCGCAGCCGGCCCAAGGCGGTCTCGATCTCCTGCGGCCCGGCGACGCGACCCGGCCAGAGATTCGCCTGGCCGACAAAGGCCGCGATCTCGCGATTGGCCGGGCGGGCATAGATCTCGTGCGGCGCGGCGACCTGGACGATCCGGCCGTTCTGCATGACGGCGACGCGGTCCGCCATGGAGAGCGCCTCCTCCTGGTCGTGGGTGATGTGCAGGGTCGCGATGCCGTGGTCACGCTGCAGGCGCCGGATCTCGTCGCGCATCTCCACGCGCAGCGCCGCGTCGAGGGCCGAGAGGGGCTCGTCGAGCAGCAACGCGCGCGGCTCGAACACCAGGGCGCGCGCCAGCGCCACCCGCTGCTGCTGGCCGCCCGAGAGCTGCGAGGGGAGCTTCTCGATGTGGGCCGAAAGGCCGACGCGCACGAGGATCTCATCGGCCGCCTTGCGCCGACGCGCACGGTCCCAGCCGCGCAGCTTCAGCGGATAGGCGACGTTCTCCCAAGCCCGCATGTGAGGAAACAAGGTGTAGTTCTGGAAGACGATGCCCACATTGCGCAGGCGCGGCGGCACGTCCACGGCGTCCTGCCCGTCGATCATGACCCGGCCGTGTGACGGCTTGACGAACCCCGCAATGATGCGCAGCAGGGTGGACTTGCCGCATCCGCTGGCACCGATGACAGCGAGCAGCTCGCCGGGCCTGAT
>PQAH01000062.1 GCA_003105195.1 Bradyrhizobiaceae bacterium | reverse complement strand
GCCCTTGCCGCTGCGGCCGGCCTGCCGCGGCTTGGCCGTGGACTTGGTGACGGCCTTGGTGTGCTCGTGCACCGGGCCCGTCTCGCTGTCGTCGGCCTTGCGGCCGCGGACACGATCGGCGGCGCGGCGCAGGCGGCCGCCGAGGCCTTCGCCCTTGCCCTCGCCCTTGGCCGCCTTGGCGGCCTCGGCCTTCTTCGGGTCGAACTCGCTGCCGACGAGCTCGACAAGCGCCATGTCGGCCGAGTCGCCGCGCCGGAACCCGGTCTTGATGATCCGGACGTAGCCGCCGGGGCGCTCGGCGTAGCGCGGCGCCAGCGTGTCGAACAGCTTCTTGAGGACGTCCTTGTCGGCGATCTCGGCGCCCACGAGCCGGCGCGCGTGAAGAGCCGCCGGCCCGCCCTTGGCCACGCCGCGCTTGGCGACCGTGATCAGCTGCTCCGCGAACGGGCGCAATTCCTTGGCGCGGGGCACGGTGGTCTGGATGTGCTCGTGCTCCAGCAGGGCGGTCGTGAGATTCCGCAGCATCGCCAGGCGGTGCTCGGTGACGCGACCCAGCTTGCGATGGGCGATTCGGTGACGCATGTTCCTCAGATCCTTGTCAGAATCAAGAATCAAGAATCAAGAATCCAGCAGAAGGCCTTCTGACCAGCGTCAGCGGGCACTCCTTGCTTCTTGCTTCTTGCTCCTTTCCTATTCCAGCTTCATCCCCAGCCCGAGTCCCATCGTCTGCAGGATGTCCTTGATCTCGTTCAGCGACTTGCGGCCGAAGTTCTTGGTCTTGAGCATCTCGGCCTCGGTCTTCTGCACGAGCTCGCGGATGGTCCGGATGTTCGCGTTCTTGAGGCAGTTGTACGACCGCACCGAGAGCTCGAGCTCCTCGACGCTCTTGTCGAGGTGCTCGTTGCCCGCCGTGAGGCCGGCCGACTGCGCCCCGCCCTCCTCGGCCTGCTCGGCGGCCTCCTCGAGGCTGACGAAGATGTTGAGGTGGTCGCGGAGCAGCTTGGCCGAGAGCGACACCGCCTCGCGCGGCGCGATGGCGCCGTTGGTCCACACGTCCACCGTCAGCTTCTCGTAGTCGGTCGTCTGCCCGAGGCGCGCGGCCTCGACGAGATAGTTGACCTTCTTCACCGGCGAGTGCACCGAGTCGATGGGGATCCAGCCGATGCCCAGGTCCTCGTCGAAGTTGCGGTCGGCGGTGATGTAGCCGCGGCCSCGCTTGACGCGCATCTCCATGTGCAGGCGCCCGCCCTCGGACACCGTCGCGATGTGGGCGTCGGGCTCGAGGATCTCGATGTCGGCGTCGGCCTCGATGTCGCGCGCCTTGACGTCGCCCGGCTTGTCCACGCGCAGGTACACCGTCTTCGTGTGGTCGACGTGCAGCTTGAGCGGGATCTGCTTGAGGTTGAGGATGATGTCCGTCGCATCCTCCACCACGCCGGGGATGGGCGAGAACTCGTGCAGCACGCCGTCGATCTTCACCGCGGAGAACGCCGCGCCCTCGATCGAGGACAGCAGCACGCGCCGCATGGCGTTGCCGATGGTGGTGCCGAATCCCCGCTCGAACGGCTGCGCGTAGAAGCGGCCGAACCGCTCGTTCAGGGTGTCACGCTCGAACTCCAGCCGCTTTGGCCGCTGGAAACCCTTCCATAGCATCGTAGGCGTTCCTTTCACGTGTCCGACGTCCATGCGCCCGGGTCGGGCCGGCCGAGGTGGCCGCGCCCGCCGTCACCATCGGCCGGGGGCTTACTTCGAGTAGAGCTCGACGATCAGCTGCTCCTGCACGGGCAGGTTGATCTGCGCGCGGGTCGGCAGCGACACCACCCGCCCCGTGAACGGGTCGGCCTGCAGGCTGAGCCATTCCGGGATCCCGCGCCCCTTGACCTCCTCCATCGCGTGCAGCACGGCCGGCGACTCGCGGCTCTTGTCGCGCACCGCCACCAGGTCGCCCTCGCGGACCGCGTAGGAGGGGATGTCCACCTTCTTGCCGTTCACCGCGAAGTGGCCGTGGCGCACCAGCTGGCGCGCCTGCGCGCGCGAGGTCGCGAAGCCCAGGCGGTAGACGACGTTGTCCAGGCGGCACTCGAGCTTCCGGAGCAGCAGCTCGCCGGTGATCCCGCGCTCGCGGTCGGCGGCCTCGAAGTAGCGCCGGAACTGGTTCTCGAGCACGCCGTAGATGCGCTTGACGCGCTGCTTCTCGCGCAGCTGGAGGCCGTAGCCCGCCAGCTTCGCCTTCCGCGCCTTGCCGTGCTGGCCCGGCACGACGTTGCGCTTCTCGATGGCGCACTTCTCGGCGTAGCAGCGCTCGCCCTTGAGGAACAGCTTCATGCCCTCGCGGCGGCACAGGCGGCAAACAGGTCCGATGTATCTAGCCATGCGTGTAGTCCGTCTATCCTACTGGTCCGTCGTTGTTACACCCGCCGGCGCTTCGTGGGCCGGCACCCGTTGTGCGGAATCGGCGTGATGTCGCGGATCGACTTCACCTCGATGCCCACCGTGCCGATGGCACGGATGGCCGACTCGCGCCCGGCGCCGGGGCCCTTCACGCGCACGTCGCACGCGCGCATGCCCATCCCGCGGGCCACGTTGGCCGCCGCGAGCGCCGCCTGGGTCGCCGCAAACGGCGTGCCCTTGCGCGATCCCTTGAAGCCCACCGCCCCGGCGCTCGACCACGCGATCACGTTGCCCTCGGCGTCCGCAATCGTGATGATCGTGTTGTTGAAGGACGCCTGCACGGTGACGAGGCCGTGGTGCACCACGCGCTTCTCGCCGCGCTTCTTGAACGTCTTCTTCGGTTTCCCGGCTTCTTTCTTCTCTGCGCCGTCGGTTTCCGTCTTCGCCATGAGCCTACACCGCCTTCTTCTTCGCGGCCACCGCGCCCTTGCGCGGCCCCTTCCGGGTGCGAGCGTTGGTCCGGGTCCGCTGGCCCCGCACCGGCAGGCTCCGGCGGTGCCGCAGCCCGCGGTAGCAGCCGATGTCCATCAGCCGCTTGATGTTCATGGACGTCTCCTTGCGGAGGTCGCCCTCGACGCGGCCCTGCTCCTCGATGACGCGGCTGATCTTCCGCACGTCGTCCTCGGAGAGGTCCTTGACCCGGACGTTCGGGTCCACGCCGGCTTCCTTGACGATGCCGGCCGCCCGTGTGTGGCCGATCCCGAAAATGTAGGTCAGCCCGATTTCGACCCGCTTGGTCCGCGGCAGGTCCACACCCGCGATACGTGCCATGACGCTACCCCTGCCTCTGCTTGTGCTTCTGGTTCGTGCAGATCACCCGCACCACGCCGCGGCGACGGACGATCTTGCACTTGTCGCAAATCCGCTTGACCGACGCTCTGACCTTCATAATCCGTGTCCTTCGCTACCTCACCCGGCCCTCGTGCCCCCGGGTCTGAAGACCCGGCCCTTCGGCAAGCTCAGGGCCGCCCTGAGCTGCGTCGAAG
>PQAH01000061.1 GCA_003105195.1 Bradyrhizobiaceae bacterium | reverse complement strand
GCGCGCGAGGACTGGGCGATCCTGCGCGCGCTGTCCGAGGCGGTCGGGCAGAAGCTGCCTTACGATTCCCTCGGCCAGCTGCGCGTCGCGCTCTACAAGGCCCATCCGCACCTGCAGCGCGTCGACCGCGTCGAGCCCGCCGATGCCGAGGGCGTGCGGCGGGTCGCGGCGCTCGGCGGCGCGCCCGACAAGGCGGCGTTCCGTTCGGCGATCGACGACTTCTACCTCACCAACCCGATCGCGCGCGCCTCGGCCGTGATGGCCGAGTGCTCGGCGCTCGCGAAGGGCCGCTCCATGCAGGCCGCGGAGTAAGTCATGGCCGAGCTCTGGACCGTCTATCTCTGGCCGCTGATCGTCATGCTCGCGCAGAGCGTGCTGCTGCTCGTCGTGCTGCTGGTCGCGATCGCCTTCCTGCTCTACGGCGACCGCAAGGTCTGGGCGGCCGTGCAGCTGCGGCGCGGGCCGAACGTGGTCGGCCCCTGGGGCCTGATGCAGTCCTTCGCGGATCTCCTGAAATTCGTGCTCAAGGAGCCGGTGATCCCGGCCGGCGCCAACAAGGGCGTCTTCCTGCTCGCGCCGCTGGTCACCTGCGTGCTGGCGCTCGCGGCCTGGGCCGTGATCCCGGTCAATCTCGGCTGGGTGATCGCCGACATCAATGTCGGCATCCTCTACGTGTTCGCGATCTCCTCGCTCGGCGTCTACGGCATCATCATGGGCGGCTGGGCGTCGAACTCGAAATACCCGTTCCTGGCGGCGCTGCGCTCGGCCGCGCAGATGGTATCCTACGAGGTCTCGATCGGCTTCGTGATCATCACGGTGCTGCTCTGCGTGGGCTCGCTCAACCTCACGGCCATCGTCGAGGCGCAGAATGGAGCCTGGGGCATGTTCGGCTGGTTCTGGCTGCCGCTCTTGCCGATGTTCGGCGTGTTCTTCATCTCGGCGCTCGCCGAGACCAACCGGCCGCCGTTCGATCTCGTTGAGGCAGAGTCCGAGCTGGTCGCGGGCTTCATGGTCGAGTACGGCTCGACGCCCTATCTCCTGTTCATGCTCGGCGAGTATGTCGCGATCGTCACCATGTGCGCGCTCGCGACGATCCTGTTCCTGGGCGGGTGGCTGCCGCCGTTCCCGGTGGCGCCCTTCACCTGGGTTCCCGGCATCGTCTGGTTCTCGCTCAAGCTCACCTTCATGTTCTTCCTGTTCGCGATGGTGAAGGCCTTCGTGCCGCGCTACCGCTACGACCAGCTGATGCGGCTCGGCTGGAAGGTGTTCCTGCCGCTCTCGCTCGCCATGGTCGTGATCGTCGCAGCGGTCTTGCAGTTCACGGGCCTGGCGCCGAAATGACACGGGAGCGGTGCCATGGAGTTCTCGCTGCCGGGACTGCTCGGGGCCTTCGTGGGCATCGTGCTGGGCGTGATCAATTACGGCGTAGTGATCGCCGTCGTCGAGAAGCGGCTGCGCGCCCTCGACAAGTCGCGGTCGCCGGCCGAGAAGGCGGAGTTCGAGCGCAAGGTGTCGCTCTTGCGCCGGATCGTGCTCGGGCTCGATATCGTCGTCTTCGCCGCCATCGGCTACTGGTTCGGGAGAACGATGGGCGGATAGCGATTTGCACGGCCGTCATCCCGGTCGAGCGAAGCGAGAGCCGGGATCCATATCCCCGGCGGTCGTTACCGCGGACGAACAGGGGTTGTGGATCCCGAATTCCCGCGCATTGCGCGGGCCCGGGGATGACGCCCGGGAGAACGAGGACAAGCTCATGAGGCTCGATCAAGCGGCCCGGTCGCTGTTCCTGAAGGAGTTCGTGCAGGCCTTCGTCCTGTCGATGCGCTACTTCTTCAAGCCCAAGGCGACGCTCAACTATCCGTTCGAGAAGGGACCGGTCAGCCCGCGCTTCCGCGGCGAGCACGCGCTGCGGCGCTATCCCAATGGCGAGGAGCGCTGCATCGCCTGCAAGCTGTGCGAAGCGATCTGCCCGGCGCAGGCGATCACCATCGAGGCCGGCCCGCGCCGCAACGACGGCACGCGGCGCACCACGCGCTACGACATCGACATGGTGAAGTGCATCTACTGCGGGCTGTGCCAGGAGGCCTGCCCGGTGGACGCCATCGTCGAGGGGCCGAACTTCGAGTTCGCCACCGAGACCCGCGAGGAGCTCTACTACGACAAGGAGCGCCTGCTCGCGAACGGCGACCGCTGGGAGCGCCAGATCGCGAAGAACATGGCCATGGACGCGCCGTACCGGTGAGCGCCGAGCAGGGACGAGGCTGCGGGCTCGGTCTTGCAGAAACGGCAGGCCGCCATCGCGCCGCCCAAGCCCACGAAGACCGCGGTCGGACCCATCGCCAGCATCTGCCGCCCGATCTGCTCGCGGCCGCATTTGAGCGTGGCGCGAACGTCCCTGATCCTGCGGTCCGACCGGCAGACTCGTCCCGACGCGGTTCGCCCTGACATGCTTCTGCTGCGGCCGGCGCGGACTGCGTTCAAATCCGCGGCGAGCCGATGCCCTGCGCGCTCGGCCCACTCGGTCCCACCTCCCGCCGATCCTCGGCATCGCAAAAAAGTGACGGCAGCCTCCCTCCACGGCGCCGCAATCCCGTAGTGCGATAGCCCCGTTTCTGCCGATCAGTCGGCCGGTCCCGAGCGGGATCCGGCATGCGTATGACGACCTGTCCTGTTCTCGCGCGGCGAGCCAGAGCGGGTCGGCCTGCGGCCGTTCTGCAATCTGAGTTTTGAATTTTCCAGTTCGCATCGATCTGCGCAAGCAAGAGGGAGGATCTCATGGTCAACCTGCGCGTGAACGGGCAGGCGCGGTCGTTCGACGGCGACCCGTCCATGCCCCTGATGTGGTACCTGCGCGACGAGCTCGGCTTGACCGGCACCAAGTTCGGCTGCGGCGTCGCGATCTGCGGCGCCTGCACGGTGCATCTCGACGGCGTGGCCGTGCGCGCCTGCGGCGTCGCCATGAGCGACGTCGGCGGCAAGGCGGTGGTCACCATCGAGGGGCTCGACCCGAAAGGCGAGCACCCCGTGCAGGTCGCGTGGCGCAATCTCGGCGTGCCGCAATGCGGCTACTGCCAGACCGGCCAGATCATGCAGGCCGCGGCCCTGCTTTCGAAGACCCCTGCGCCCAGCGACCGGGAGATCACCGACGCGATGGCGGGCAACCTCTGCCGTTGCGGCTGCTACCAGCGCATTCACGCGGCCGTCCGCGCCGCCGCCAGGGGAGCGTGACATGAACGATCTCAGCACCCGGCCGCACGCCATCGCCAATGTGAGCCGCCGCCGCCTGCTCGAGGGCGCGGTCGCGGCCGGCGGGCTCGTGCTCGCCGCGCGGCTGCCGGCCGTCGCCTATCCGACCGGCGCCGAGAAGATGCCCAACGGCACCGCCAACGATCCGCGCATCTTCGTCTCGATCGACCCCGCCGGCCTCGTCACCATCGTGGCGGCGCGCGCCGAGATGGGGACGGGCGCGGCCCGCACCACGCTGCCCATGATCGTCGCCGACGAGCTCGACGCGGACTGGGGCCGCGTGCGCATCGCGCAGGCGCCGGGCGACGAGAAGCGCTACGGCAACCAGGATACCGACGGCTCGCGCAGCGTGCGTCACTGGATCCAGCCGATGCGCCAGTGCGGGGCCGCCGCGCGGCAGATGCTGGAGGCCGCCGCCGCCCGGCGCTGGAGCGTCGATGCCGGCGAGTGCCGGGCCGAGCTGCACCAGGTCGTGCACCTGCCGACGGGACGCCGGCTCGGCTATGGCGAGCTCGCAGCCGAGGCCGCGGCGCAGCCGGTCCCGCCGCCCGAGCGGATCCGGCTGAAGGAGGAGAAGGCGTTCCGCTACATGGGCAAGGGCAACGTGCCGGTGGTCGACCTGTTCGACATCACCACCGGCAAGGCCGTCTACGGCCAGGACGTGATGCTGCCCGGCATGAAGTTCGCGGTGGTGGCGCGCCCGCCGGTGGTGGGCGGCAAGGCCGCATCCTACGACGCCGCGGCCGCCATGAAGGTGCCGGGCGTCGAGAAGGTCGTGGAGCTTCCCGGCACGCCCGCGCCCGCCAAGTTCAATCCGCTCGGCGGGATCGCGGTGGTCGCGACGAGCACCTGGGCGGCGCTCAAGGGGCGCGAAGCGCTCAAGATCACCTGGGACGACGGGCCCAACGGCAGCTACGACTCCGAGGCCTACCGGGCGCACCTGGAGGCGCAAGTGCGCAAGCCCGGCAAGGTCGAGCGCAATCTCGGCGACGCCGAGAAGGCGCTCGCTTCCGCCGCCCGGGTGATCACGGCCGAGTACTACGGGCCGCACCTCGCGCATGCGACCATGGAGCCGCCGGCGGCGGTCGCGCGGCGCACCGCGGGGAAGTGGGAGGTCTGGGCCCCGGTGCAGAGCCCGGGCGGGGCGCGCGACGATATCGCCAAGGCGCTCGGGATTGCGCCCGAGGAGATGGTCGTGCACTGCACGCTGCTCGGCGGCGGGTTCGGCCGCAAGTCCAAGTGCGACTTCGCGATCGAGGCCGCCTGGGTCTCGCGCACGCTCGACGGGGCCCCCGTCAAGCTCGTGTGGACCCGCGAGGACGATCTCCGGCACGGCTTCTATCACACCGTGACGGTCGACCGCCTCGAAGCCGGCCTCGACCCGAGCAACAAGGTCGTGGCCTGGCGCCACCGTAGCGCCGCGCCCTCGATCCTGTCGACCTTCGCGCCGGACCCGAAGCATCCCTTCGCGATCGAGCTCGGGCTCGGCCTGGTGGACGCGCCGTTCGACGTGCCGAACCTGCGCGTCGAGAGTGGCGAGGCGCAGAGCCACGCCCGCATCGGCTGGTTCCGCGCGGTCAACAACGTGATGCACGCCTGGTCGAACCAGTCGTTCATCGCCGAGATCGCGCACGCGCTCGGGCGCGACCCCAAGGACATGCTGATCGAGCTGATCGGGCCGGATCGCACGGTCGACCCGGGCCGGGAAGTCACCACCGAATGGTGGAACTACGGCGAGCCGACCGAGTCCTTCCCGATCGACACCGGCCGCCTGCGCCGGGTCACGGAGCTCGCGGCCGAACGTGCCGGATGGGGCCGCGCGATGCCCAAGGGGCGGGGCCTCGGAATTGCGGCGCACCGCAGCTTCGTGAGCTACATCGCGACCGTGGTGGAGGTGATGGTGGACGACAAGGGGAACATCACGGTGCCGCGCGTCGACACCGCGATCGACTGCGGCTTCTGCGTCAATCCCGAGCGGGTGCGCTCGCAGATCGAGGGTGCGGCCGTGATGGGCCTCACCCTCGCGAAGTACGGCGAGATCTCGTTCAAGAAGGGACGCGTCGAGCAGTCGAACTTCAACGACTTCCAGCTCGTCCGCATCGACGACGCGCCGACCATGACCCACGTGCACATCGTGCCGCACGGCATCGACGTGCCGCCGAGCGGTGTCGGCGAGCCGGGCGTGCCGCCCTTCGCGCCGGCGCTCTGCAACGCGATCTTCGCGGCCACCGGCAAGCGCATCCGGCGGYTGCCGATCGGCGAGCAGCTCRAGGCGTGACGCGCGGTCCTGCGCGGGAGAGGGACCTTGCGGTCCCTCTCTTCCCACTCCGTCATATTCGGGACACGGGAGTAGCGTGGGATCGGCGGATCTCGGGCAGCGAGGAGGGTGTCATGAGCATTTTCGGAAAGATCATGTCGGCGATTTTCGGTGGATCGAGCGCGCAGGCGGCGCCGGCTGCGGGCGCGACTCCGACCGCCGCTCCGGGCGCGACTCCGTCGGCCGCAGCCGAGCCGGCGCAGCGCGTCGACGTCGAGGCCGTGGTGGCCGGCTATGCGGCCAACAAGAAGGAGAAGCTCGACTGGCGCCGCTCGATCGTCGACCTGATGAAGGTCCTCGACCTCGACTCGAGCCTGGCGGCGCGCAAGGAGCTCGCCCAGGAGCTCGGCTACAAGGGCAAGCTCGACGGCTCCGCCGAGATGAACATCTGGCTGCACAAGCAGGTGATGCTCAAGCTCGAGCAGAGCGGCGGCAAGGTGCCGGCCGACATGAAGGACTGACTCCCGCCGGAGACCCTCCGAGGACCCAATCGGCGC
Organism: Bradyrhizobiaceae bacterium; assembly: GCA_003105195.1. Lineage (GTDB taxonomy): Bacteria > Pseudomonadota > Alphaproteobacteria > Rhizobiales > Xanthobacteraceae > FEB-22. Next base: position 19,036 of record PQAH01000061.1, on the reverse strand, counting down.
CTTTAGCTCGTGATCGCGCCGATGGCGCGCGCCGGGCGGAACTGTCTTGGGAGATTTGTTCCTGTTATGTTCTGCGCCTCGCTGCGTGAACCGGCGGCGCGTTCGGTGGAGGCGGACACGGTCCTGGAGGCGCGGCGCATCAGTCACGCCTGCGGTCGTCGGCCACGCCTCGACCGTTCGTCGGGGACCCGGCTCGCTGCCATCGCCGGGACCCTTGCCGCGGCGAACCCTCCGCGGCGTGCAGGCGGCGGAGAAACGGCAAGCGCGTTGACGGGACCGTGGCGGCACCGGGACTCCGCCTGGGCAGACGGCGATCGCAACGACAGGCGCGGCCGTGACGAGGGGCCACCCTTCGCATGACGCGGTGCGCGCCGGCGCGGCCCGCAGTCCCCATATTCCGCATCGTCCGGAGGTGGACGCGCGGCCATGGGCGCGCTAGGAACACCGCGCCACGCGGGCCGAATCTGCTCGCGACCCGGGGTCCGGCGCGTGGTGGGGACGGATGATGATCGCTAGCCTCTTCTTCTACCTGTTCGCCGGGGTGTGCGTGGCGTCGGCATTCATGGTGATCGCTGCCCGCAATCCTGTGCATTCGGTCCTGTTCCTGATCCTCGCCTTCGTCAACGCGGCCGGCCTGTTCCTGCTCATGGGGGCCGAGTTCCTGGCGATGATCCTGGTCGTCGTCTATGTGGGCGCGGTCGCGGTCCTGTTCCTGTTCGTCGTCATGATGCTGGACGTGGACTTCGCCGAGCTGCGCCAGGGCTTCCTCACCTACCTGCCGGTGGGCGCGCTGGTCGGCCTCGTGTTCCTGGTCGAGCTGCTGCTGGTGGTCGGCGCCTGGGCGATCGGGCCGGCCGTGCCGAAGCCGGCGCTGCCGATCTCGAGCGCCCTCTCCAACACCGAGGCGCTCGGCCTCGTGCTCTATACGAAATACGTCTACTTCTTCCAGGCCGCCGGCGTGATCCTGCTGGTCGCCATGATCGGCGCCATCGTGCTCACGCTGCGCCACAAGGAGAACGTGAAGCGGCAGGTGATCGCCGATCAGGTCGCGCGCACCCCCGCGACCGCCATCGAGATCGTCAAGGTGCGGCCGGGGCAGGGACTATGACGATCGGGCTCGGACACTACCTCGCGGTCGCCGCGATCCTGTTCACGCTGGGGATCGTCGGCATTTTCATCAACCGCAAGAACGTGATCGTCATCCTGATGTCGATCGAGCTGATCCTGCTCGCCGTCAACATCAACCTGGTGGCGTTCTCGACCCACATGGGCGACCTGGTCGGCCAGGTCTTCGCGCTGCTGGTGCTGACCGTGGCGGCGGCCGAGGCCGCGATCGGGCTCGCCATCCTGGTGGTCTATTTCCGCAACCGCGGCTCGATCGCGGTGGAAGACATCAATCTCATGAAGGGCTAGCGCATGCCCCGACGAAACGGACTCCGGCTCGTCGCGACGACCATGCGCCAGGCAAGAACGTAGGCGGACATGTACCATACGATCGTCTTCCTGCCGCTGCTCGGCTGCCTGATCGCCGGCCTGTTCGGGCGCGTGATCGGTGCGCGCCCTTCGGAAGTCGTCACGACGCTGTTCCTGTTCATCTCCATGCTGCTGTCCTGGCTCGCGCTGGCGCGGGTCGGCTTCGGCCACGAGGAGACCCGCGTCGTCCTGTTCTCGTTCATCCGCTCGGGCGAGCTCAACGTCGACTGGGCGCTGCGCGTCGACACGCTCACCGCCGTGATGCTGGTGGTCGTCACCACCATCTCGGCGCTCGTGCACCTCTATTCCATCGGCTACATGCACGAGGACCCGCACCGGCCGCGGTTCTTCGCCTACCTCTCGCTGTTCACCTTCGCGATGCTGATGCTGGTGACGGCCGACAACCTGGTGCAGCTGTTCTTCGGCTGGGAAGGGGTCGGCCTCGCGAGCTATCTCCTGATCGGCTTCTGGTATCACAAGCCGGAGGCGAACGCGGCCGCGATCAAGGCCTTCATCGTCAACCGGGTCGGCGATTTCGGCTTCGCGCTCGGCATCTTCGCCGTGTTCATGATGATCGGCGCGGTCGACCTCGAGACCATCTTCGCGCAGGCGCCGACGCTCACCGGCAAGACCATCGACTTCTTCGGCTGGCAGGCGGACGCGCTCACCTTGATCTGCCTGCTCCTGTTCATGGGCGCCATGGGCAAGTCGGCGCAGTTCCTGCTGCACACCTGGCTGCCCGACGCCATGGAGGGCCCGACCCCGGTCTCCGCCCTGATCCACGCCGCCACCATGGTGACGGCCGGCGTGTTCATGGTGGCGCGGCTCTCCCCGTTGTTCGAGCTCGCGCCGACCGCCCAGACGGTCGTCACCTTCTTCGGCGCGACCACGGCCCTGTTCGCGGCGACCGTCGGCCTGGTGCAGAACGACATCAAGCGCATCGTCGCCTACTCGACCTGCTCGCAGCTCGGCTACATGTTCGTCGCCATGGGCGTCGGCGCGTATTCGGTGGGCATGTTCCACCTGTTCACCCACGCCTTCTTCAAGGCGCTGCTGTTCCTCGGCTCCGGCTCGGTGATCATGGCGATGCACCACGAGCAGGACATCCGCCAGATGGGCGGGCTCAAGGACAAGATCCCCTTCACCTACTGGACCATGGTGATCGGCACGCTGGCGCTCACCGGCTTCCCGCTCACCGCCGGCTATTTCTCCAAGGACGCCATCATCGAGGCCGCCTATGCGGGCCAGAACCCGATGGCGGTCTACGCCTTCGTGCTCACCGTGGTGGCGGCCGGCCTCACGGCCTTCTACTCCTGGCGCCTGGTCTTCAAGACGTTCCACGGCCATCCGCACGACCACCACGCCTACGACCACGCCCACGAGAGCCCGCCGGTGGTGCTGATCCCGCTCGGCGCGCTGGCGGTCGGGTCGATCGCGGCCGGCTGGCCGTTCAAGGAGTATTTCGCGGGCCACCACGTGGCCGAGTTCTTCCGCGAGTCCCTGAAGCAGGGCGGCGAGATCATCGACGCGATCCACCACGTGCCGTTCGCGGTCGCGATGTCGCCCACTGTCGCGATGCTGATCGGCCTGCTGGTGAGCTACCAGTTCTACATCCGTCGCCCCGACATCCCGGTCCGGCTCGCCGAGCAGCACGAGCTCTTGTACCGGTTCCTGCTCAACAAGTGGTACTTCGACGAGATCTACGACTTCTTGTTCGTGCGCCCCGCGCTCTGGCTCGGCCGCCTCCTGTGGAAGCGCGGCGACGGCTGGGTCATCGACGGGTTCGGGCCCGACGGGGTCTCGGCGCGCGTGCTCGACGTCACCCGCAACGTGGTGCGGCTGCAGACCGGCTACCTCTACCACTACGCCTTCGCGATGCTGATCGGCGTCGCCGCGCTGATCACCTGGTTCATGTTCGGAGGCCGCTGATGACCGGCTGGCCCATCCTCTCGGTCACGACTTTCCTGCCGCTGGTCGGCGCCCTGTTCATCCTGATGATCCGGGGCGAGGACGACATCGCCAAGCGCAACGCGCGCTGGGTGGCGTTGTGGACGACGATCGTGACCTTCCTGGTCTCGCTGATCCTGGTCTCGCGCTTCGACGCCTCGTCGCCCGAGTTCCAGTTCGTCGAAAGACACGCCTGGCTCGGTGGCGCGACCTTCTATCACATGGGCGTCGACGGGATCTCGCTGCCCTTCGTGATCCTCACCACCGGCCTGATGCCGCTCTGCATCATCGCGAGCTGGGAGGTGATCGACACGCGCGTGAAGGAGTACATGGTCGCCTTCCTGGCGCTCGAGACGCTGATGGTCGGCACCTTCTCGGCGCTCGACCTCATGCTGTTCTACTTGTTCTTCGAGGGCGGCCTGATCCCGATGTTCCTGATCATCGGCATCTGGGGCGGGCCGCGGCGCGTCTACGCGACCTTCAAGTTCTTCCTCTACACGCTGCTCGGCTCGGTCCTGATGCTGCTCGCCATCATGGCGATGTACTGGCAGGCCGGCACCACCGACATCCCGGCGCTGATGCGCTTCGCGTTCCCGCCCGAGATGCAGATCTGGCTGTGGCTCGCTTTCTTCGCGTCGTTCGCGGTGAAGATGCCGATGTGGCCGGTGCACACCTGGCTCCCCGACGCGCATGTCGAGGCGCCGACGGCGGGCTCGGTGATCCTCGCGGCGATCCTGTTGAAGATGGGCGGCTACGGCTTCCTGCGCTTCTCGCTGCCGATGTTCCCGCACGCCTCCATGGAGCTCGCGCCCCTGGTCTTCGCGCTCTCCGTGATCGCGATCGTCTACACCTCGCTGGTCGCGCTGGTGCAGGAGGACATGAAGAAGCTGATCGCCTATTCCTCGGTGGCGCATATGGGCTTCGTCACCATGGGGATCTTCGCGGCGACGACCCAGGGCGTCGCCGGCGGCATCTTCCAGATGATCTCGCACGGGCTGGTCTCCGCGGCGCTGTTCCTGTGCGTCGGCGTGGTCTACGACCGCATGCACACCCGCGAAATCGCCGCCTATGGCGGGCTGGTGAACCGCATGCCGCTCTACGCGGCGGCCTTCATGGTCTTCACCATGGCGAATGTCGGCCTGCCCGGGACCTCGGGATTCGTCGGCGAGTTCCTGGCGCTGATCGGCACCTTCAAGGCCAACATACCGGTCGCGACCCTGGCGACGCTCGGCGTGATCCTCTCGGCCGGCTATGCGCTCTGGCTCTACCGCAAGGTGATCTTCGGCGTGCTGGAGAAGCCGGCGCTCGCCGCGATCCCCGACCTCGACCGCCGCGAGATCCTGGTGCTCACGCCGCTGGTGCTGCTCACCATCCTGTTCGGCGTCTATCCGGGCCCGATCCTCGACATGTCGGCCGCCTCGGTGGCGCAGCTGCTCGAGAACTACCAGCAGGCGATCGGCACCGCAAAAGCCGCGGCGCTGATGAAGTGAGCCGGGACACGACACCATGACGGCTGCCGATTTCCTCCCCGCACTGCCCGAGATCGTCCTGGCGCTCGGCGCCATGGGGCTCCTGATGTTCGGCGTCTACGGCGGCGAGCGGGCCGTGCAGGCCGTCAACGGCATCGCCTTCTCGCTGCTGGTGATCGTCGCCGTGATCGTGCTCTGGCTGCCGGCCGGCAAGCTCGTCGCCTTCGGCGGCAGCTTCGTGCTCGACGGCTTCGCGCGCGCCATGAAGATCCTGGCGCTGATCGGCTCGGCCGCCGCGATCGTGCTCTCGCTCGACTATCTCGCGGCCGAGAAGCAGCAGAAGTTCGAATACGCGATCCTGATCCTGCTCTCGACCCTCGGCATGATGATGCTGATCTCGGCGCAGGATCTGATCGCGCTTTATCTCGGCCTGGAGCTGATGAGCCTCGCGCTCTACGTCGTGGCGGCGATCCATCGCGATTCGGTACGCTCGACGGAAGCGGGGCTGAAGTACTTCGTGCTCGGCGCGCTCTCCTCGGGCATGCTGCTCTACGGCGCCTCGCTGGTCTACGGCTTCACCGGCACCGTGAGCTTCGCGGGGATCGCGCAGGCCGCCGGGCAGGGCGGGCTCGGCCTCACCTTCGGCCTCGTGTTCCTGTTCGCGGGCTTCTGCTTCAAGGTCTCGGCGGTGCCGTTCCACATGTGGACGCCCGACGTCTACGAGGGCGCGCCGACCCCGGTCACGGCCTTCTTCGCGGCGGCCCCCAAGGTGGCCGGCATCGCGATGTTCGTGCGCGCCGCGGTCGCCGCGTTCCCGAGCATCGCCGACCAGTGGCAGCAGATCGTCGTCTTCGTCGCCATCGCCTCGATGGCGCTCGGGTCCTTCGCGGCGATCGGCCAGCACAACATCAAGCGGCTGATGGCCTATTCCTCGATCGGCCACATGGGCTTCGCGCTGGTCGGGCTCGCCGCCGGCACGCCCGAGGGCGTGCAGGGCGTGATCGTCTACATGGCGATCTATCTCGCGATGACGCTCGGCACCTTCGCGGTGATCCTGTCGATGCGCCGCCGCGAGGGAATGGTGGAGGAGATCGCCGACCTTTCCGGGCTCGCGCGCACGCATCCCGCCATGGCGTTCTTCCTCGCCACGATGCTGTTCTCGCTCGCCGGCATCCCGCCGCTCGCCGGATTCTTCGCCAAGTACTTCGTGTTCCTGGCGGCCATCAAGGCGGGCCTCTACGCCCTGGCCGTGATCGGCGTCGTGACCAGCGTGGTCGGCGCCTACTACTACCTCGCGATCGTGAAGGTGATGTATTTCGACGAGCCGGCGCAGAGGTTCGAGCCGATGCCGCAGGAGCTCAAGGCGGTGCTCGGGATCACGGGCCTGTTCGTGCTCCTCTACTTCGTCTATCCCTCGCCGCTGGTCGCGGCGGCGGAGGCGGCGGCGCGCTCGCTGTTCTGATGGTCCTCGACGGGAAGGCGGCCGCCACGCGTATCCAGGCCCACGAGACGCTCGGCTCGACCAACACGGAAGCGCTGGCGCTCGCGCGAGCCGGCGAGGCGGGTCCCTTGTGGATCACGGCCGTGCGCCAGACCGCGGGCCGCGGCCGGCGCGGCCGCGGCTGGATGTCGGAGCCCGGCAATCTCCATGCCACTCTGCTGCTGACCGATCCTTCGCGACCGGAGCATGCCGCCGAGCTCTCCTTCGTGGCGAGCCTCGCGCTGCGCGACGCGATCGTGGCGCTCGCGCCGCCGCTCGGCACGCGGATCGCGCTGAAATGGCCGAACGACGTGCTGCTCGACGGCGCGAAGTTCGCCGGCATCCTGCTCGAGGCCGAGCGCGCGCCGGGCCGGCCGCTCGCCGTGGCGATCGGCCTCGGCGTCAATTGCGCGCATCATCCGGCGGCGACCGACACGGCGGCGACCGACCTCGCGGCGCATGGCGTCGCCGTGACGCCCGCGGCGCTGGTCGCCCGGCTCGCCGAGGCTCTTGCCGCGCGGCTCGCGCAGTGGGAGCGCGGCGCCGGCTTTGCGGCGATCCGCACAGCCTGGCTCGCCCATGCCATGGGTCTCGGCGGCGAGATCCGCGTGCAGCTGCCGGATCGCGAGCTCACCGGTCGCTTCGAGACGCTCGACGAGGGCGGCCGCCTGATGCTGCGACTTGCAAGCGGCGAGACCGAGGCGGTCACGGCCGGCGAGGTGTTCGGCCTCGCCCGGGGCGCGCCGGCGCGCGAGGCCTCGTGATGGCGCGGGAGAGCGAGCTCGTCTACGCGCCCCTCGGCGGGGTCGGCGAGATCGGCATGAACCTGTCGATCTACGGCCTCGGCAGCGCCCGCACGAAGTCCTGGCTGGCGGTCGATCTCGGCCTCGCCTTTCCGGGCGACGACCTGCCGGGCGTCGACCAGATCATGCCGGATATCCGCTTCCTGGAAGGGGAGCGGCGCAACCTCGTGGGCCTGGTCCTCACGCACGCGCACGAGGACCATTTCGGCGCCGTGCTCGCGCTCTGGCCCAAGCTGCGCGTACCGGTCTATGCGACGCCGTTCACGGCGGCGCTGCTCACCGCCAAGCGCCTGTCCGAGCCCGGTGCGCCCGAGATCCCGCTCAACGTGGTGCCGCTCGGCACGCGCTTCACGCTCGGGCCCTTCGACATCGAGCTCGTCTCCATGTCCCATTCGATCCCGGAATCGAACGGGCTGATCATCCGCACGCCGCTCGGCAACGTGCTCCACACCGGCGACTGGAAGCTCGATCCGACGCCCGTCACGGGACCGCCGACCGACGAGGCGAAACTGCGCGCGCTCGGCGAGGAAGGCTGCCTCGCCCTGATCGGCGATTCCACCAATGCGATCCGCGAGGGACGCTCGCCGTCCGAGGTCGACGTGGCGCGCACGCTCGCCGAGCTGATCGCGACCGCGCCGGCCCGGGTCGCGGTGACGACCTTCGCATCCAACGTCGCGCGCATCCGCGCGGTCGCCGACGCCGCCAAGGCGACCGACCGCGAGGTCGTGGTGGTCGGGCGCGCCATGGAGCGGGTGACGCAGGTCGCGCGCGAGACCGGCTACCTCGACGGCGTGCAGGAGTTCCGCGGCACCGACGTGTACGGCTACCTGCCGCCCGAGAAGGTGGTGGCGCTGTGCACCGGCAGCCAGGGCGAAGGACGCGCGGCGCTCGCGCGCATCGCACAGGACGAGCACCCCGACGTCGCGCTCGCCAAGGGAGACACCGTGATCTTCTCCTCGCGCACCATCCCGGGCAACGAAAAGGCGGTCAATCGCGTGATCAACGGGCTGGTCTCGCAGGGGATCAAGGTCATCACCGACCGCCATGCGCTCGTCCACGTCTCGGGCCATCCGCGGCGCGACGAGATGGCGGACCTGTACGGCTGGGTGCGGCCGCGGATCGTGGTGCCGGTGCACGGCGAGCCGCTGCATCTCGCCGAGCACGCGGAGCTCGCGCGCGGCCTCGGCGTCGCCGAGGTCGTGCTCTGCCGCAACGGCGACCTGGTGCAGCTGGTGCCGGGTCCGGCGGGCATCGTCGACGAGGTGCCGGCGGCGCGGCTCTACAAGGACGGATCGCTGCTGGTCTCGGCCGAGGGCCGCACGGTCGCGGACCGGCGCCGGCTCGGCTTCGCCGGCGTCGTCTCGGTCGCCTTCGCCCTCACCGAGCGCGGCGAGCTCGAAAGCGACCCGGACGTCGAGCTGACCGGCATTCCGCTGTCGACCGCCGACGGCAAGTCGATGGTCGACGTTGCCTACGAGGCGGTCGTGAGTACGATCGAGACCCTGCCCAAGGCGCGGCGGCGCGATCCGGACGCGGTGGCCGAATCGGTGACGCGTGCGGTGCGCGCCGCGATCGCCGCACAATGGGCGAAGAAGCCGATATGCCACGTGCACGTGATCACGATAGGATGAGCGCGGGAGAAATCGCATGATCGGTCGGCTCAATCACGTGGCGATCGCGGTGCGCGACATCGCCAAGGCGGCTGCGGTCTACCGCGAGACCCTCGGCGCCGAGGTCTCGGCCGCGGTGCCGCAGCCGGACCATGGCGTCACGACGGTCTTCATCACGCTGCCGAACACGAAGATCGAGCTGCTCGAGCCGCTCGGCGCGGATTCGCCGATCGCTCGGTTCCTCGAGCGCAATCCGGATGGGGGCATCCACCACCTCTGCTACGAGGTGGACGACATCATCGCGGTGCGCGACCAGCTCAAGAGCCGCGGCGCGCGCGTGCTCGGCGACGGCGAGCCGAGGATCGGCGCTCACGGCAAGCCGGTGCTGTTCCTGCATCCGAAGGACTTCTGCGGCACGCTGGTGGAGATCGAGCAGGCCCGATGACCTGGACCTCGGCACTGGCGATCTATTTCGTGCTGTGGTGGATCGTGCTGTTCGCGGTCCTGCCCTGGGGCGTGCGCAGCCAGCACGAGAGCGGCGAGGTGGTGCCGGGCAGCGATCCGGGCGCGCCGGCGATTCCGCGGCTCGGCGCCAAGCTGATCTGGACCACGCTGGTCTCGGCCGCCGTGTTCGCGGCCGGCTATGGCGCATACCGCGCGGATCTCGTCAGCCTGGACGGGCTCGCCCGCCTGCTCGGGATGCCGGCGCGATGAGGGCGGCCCGATAGGGTCAGCCTCTGGCGATCACCAGCTGGGTCTGCGTGACCACGGCGGCGAGCTTGCCGTCGCCGCGGGTGATGCGGGTCTGCCAGACCATGGTGGTGCGCCCGCGGTGCAGCGGCGTGCACTCCGCGCGCGCGACGTCGCCGAGCGGGACGGCGGCGAAGAAGTTGGTCTTGCTCTCGATCGTCGTCGTGGTGGCGCCGGCAGGGAGGTTCGCGACCGTCGCGACGGCGCCGAGCGTGTCGGCGAAGGCCATGATCGCGCCGCCGTGCAGGACCGCGGGACGCGTGCAGAGCTCCTCGCGCACCGGGAGCTCCGCGAGCACGCGCTCCGGCGACACACTCGTCACCACGAGGCCGATGAGCTTGGCGAAGGGCAGAGGCTGATCCGACATGAGGCTCCTCGCGACGCGGTGCTGTCCGCGCGTCGCCCATGATCGGCGGAGCGCCCACGGACGATCAATTGCCTGACGGGTTATCGAAGCGCGGCTTCCGGGTCGGCAGGCGCGGAGAACCGATGAGGTACGCAGAAAAGAAAAAGAGCAGGGCCGCAACCCTGCTCCGATACCACGCTGTTCACGCCCTTGACCCTGACGTTCGTTATGTTCTCGCCGGGCGGCTGCGTTTGACCGCGCTCTCGGGCTCTCCCTCCCAAGACTTGGACCGCGACCGAGGTTGTGCTTCAGCGACCGCCTCGGTCAGCGCGGGCAGACCGTAACCGATCTTGCCTGCGTTGTCATCAGCTATGCACAGGCACGACGCATTTTCGACGCAACGAACACCTCACGCACCCAACGAACCGCAGGGTGATGTGATTCCATGTCGCCGACATGACCGGCGGAGTCCTTATAATACATTGGAAAAACTGTGGAATTCTTGTCCTCGCCGAACGGGCGCGGATTGCCGGCGGGCCTTGGCGCGTTCTGGATTTAAGGTTGCGCCGCGCGTCCCGACGTCCTCCCGGTGTGGGCGTGGCGGAAATCGAGGCCGCGATTTCGTCGTGCCGCAGAGCCAAGCAGGCGCGGATCGAACGCGGCGCCTGCGCGCCCTCCTGCCCGTGCCGATCCGCCGATCGCGCTTGTGTTTTCCCACCCGATCCGCTTTGTCTCGCCGGCCGCCCTGATGACGGTCCCAACACGGATTCGCCGCCGGATGCGCCTGTCCCGCTACTTCCTGCCGATCCTTCGCGAGACGCCGAAGGAGGCCGAGATCGTCTCCCACCGGCTGATGCTGCGCGCCGGCATGATGCGCCAGGAGGCGGCCGGCATCTACGCGTTCCTGCCGCTCGGCCTGAGGGTGCTCGAGAAGATCTGCGCCATCGTGCGCGAGGAGCAGGACCGATCGGGGGCGATCGAGATGCTGATGCCGACCATCCAGTCGGCGGAGCTGTGGCGCGAGAGCGGACGCTACGACGATTACGGCAGGGAGATGCTGCGCATCCGCGACCGTCACGAGCGCGAGATGCTGTACGGCCCGACCAACGAGGAGATGATCACCGAGATCGCCCGGGCCTATGTGCGCTCCTACAAGGACCTGCCGCTCAATCTCTATCACATCCAGTGGAAGTTCCGCGACGAGGTGCGCCCGCGCTTCGGGCTGATGCGCGGCCGCGAGTTCCTGATGAAGGACGCCTATTCGTTCGACATCGACCAGGCGGGCGCGCGCCACGCCTACAACCGCATGTTCGTCGCCTATCTGCGCACCTTCGCGCGCATGGGGCTCAAGGCGATACCGATGCGGGCCGACACCGGGCCGATCGGCGGCGACCTGTCGCACGAGTTCATCATCCTGGCCGAGACCGGCGAGAGCGAGGTGTTCTGCCATCGCGACTATCTCGACTTCCCGGTGCCGGGACCGGACGTGGATTTCGAGAGTGTCGAGGGCCTCGCGGGAATCGTCGGCAAATGGACCTCGCTCTATGCGGCGACGTCCGAGAAGCACGACGCGGCGGCCTTCGCGGCGCTCCCCGAGGCGGCGCGGGTCTCGGCGCGCGGCATCGAGGTCGGGCACATCTTCTATTTCGGCACCAAATATTCGGCACCCATGAAGGCCGTGGTGACGGGTCCCGACGGGGTCGACCGGCCGATGCACATGGGCTCCTACGGCATCGGCCCGACGCGCCTGGTCGCCGCCCTGATCGAGGCGTTCCACGACGATGCGGGCATCAAGTGGCCCGAGGCGGTGGCGCCGTTCCGGGTCGCCATCCTCAACCTCAAGCAGGGCGACGCAGCGACCGACGCGGCGGCCGGCGAGCTCTATCGCGCGCTCGCCGCCAAGGGCGTCGAGACGCTCTACGACGACACCGAGGACCGACCGGGCGCGAAGTTCGCGACCGCGGACCTGATCGGCATCCCCTGGCAGATCCTGGTCGGGCCCAAGGGGCTCGCGGCGGGGCAGGTGGAGGTCAAGTGCCGCGCCGACGGCGGCCGCACCATGATGACGCCGGCGGAAGCGCTCGCACGCTTTGCATCATAAAGCTGTCCATCGCGTGCGGATTCGCCCTATTTCGGTGGCATCAATCCGCCAGAATCGGATGAAATCCCCGGACGGGACCTTGAGATGAGCGAACCGACCGGGACCAAGCCCTTCTCCGCCTTCGAGTGGATGCTGTCGCTGCGCTACCTGCGGTCGCGGCGCAAGGAGGGATTCATCTCGGTCATCGCCGGGTTCTCCTTCCTCGGCATCCTGCTCGGCGTCGCGACCCTGATCATCGTGATGGCGGTGATGAACGGGTTCCGCAAGGAGCTGCTCGACAAGATCCTCGGCCTCAACGGCCACATGCTGATCCAGCCGATCGAGTCCCCGCTCACCGATTGGGAGGTGGTGGCGGACCGGATCGGCGGGGTGCCCGGGATCCGGCTCGCCGCGCCGATCGTGGAGGGCCAGGCGCTCGCCTCCTCGCCGTTCCACTCGAGCGGCGTGCTGGTGCGCGGCATCCGCGTCGCCGACCTCGTCAAGCTTCCCTCGATCGCCAACAACATCAAGCAGGGCACCCTCGAGGGCTTCGACACCGGGCAGGGCCTGGTCATCGGCCGCCGCCTCGCCGACCAGCTCTCGGTGCGCTCGGGCGACAGCGTCACGCTGGTCGCGCCGCGCGGCGCGGTGACCGCCATGGGCACGACGCCGCGCATCAAGACCTACCGGGTGGCGGCCGTGTTCGAGGTCGGCATGTCGGAATACGATGCCGCCTTCGTGTTCATGCCGCTCACCGAGGCGCAGGCCTATTTCAATCGCTCCGGCGACGTGACCGCGATCGAGGTCTACACGGAAAATCCGGACCGCATCGAGGCCTATCGAAGGCTCGTCTCGGAATCGGCGCAACGCCAGATCTTCATCGTCGACTGGCGCCAGCGCAACGCGACCTTCTTCAACGCGCTCCAGGTCGAGCGCAACGTGATGTTCCTGATCCTCACGCTGATCGTGCTGGTGGCGGCGCTGAACATCGTCTCGGGCCTGATCATGCTGGTGAAGGACAAGGGCCACGACATCGCGATCCTGCGCACCATGGGTGCGACCCAGGGCGCGATCATGCGCGTGTTCCTGATCACCGGCGCCTCGATCGGCGTGGTCGGCACCCTCACGGGCTTCCTGCTCGGCACCGTGGTCTGCGCCAATATCGAAACCATCCGCCAGTTCATGTCCTGGCTCACCAGCACCGAACTGTTCTCGCCCGAGCTCTACTTCCTCTCGCGCCTGCCGGCCGACATGGACGTCGGCGAGACCACGGCGGTGGTCGTGATGGCGCTCACGCTGTCGCTGATCGCGACGCTCTATCCGGCTTGGCGCGCGGCGCGGCTCGATCCCGTCGAAGCCCTGCGCTACGAGTGAGACCGGATCCATGAACGAGCCGAACCCCGCGATCTTCCTGCACGCCGTCGAACGGCGCTACCGGCAGGGCGAGGCGACACTCGACATTCTCACGGGCGCCGAGCTCGCGGTCTGGGCGGGCCAGTCGGTGGCGCTGATCGGCCCCTCGGGGGCCGGAAAGTCGACCCTGCTCCACATCGCGGGCCTGCTCGAGCATCCGGAAGCCGGCGAGGTCTATGTCGAGGGGACGCCGACCTCGCGCCTGTCGGACGGCGAGCGCACGCGCATTCGCCGCACCGAGATCGGCTTCGTCTACCAGTTCCACCACCTCCTGCCGGAGTTCACCGCGCTCGAGAACGTGATGCTGCCGCAGCTGATCCGCGGGCTCAGCCGCAAGGAGGCGCGCGTGCGGGCGGCGGAGCTGCTCGGCTATCTCGGTCTCAAGGAGCGGGTGCAGCACCGGCCGTCCGAGCTCTCGGGGGGCGAGCAGCAGCGCGTCGCGATCGCGCGCGCGGTCGCCAATGCGCCGCGCATCCTGCTCGCCGACGAGCCGACCGGGAACCTGGATCCGAAGACGTCCGGTCACGTGTTCGGAGCGCTCACCCAGCTGGTGCAGGCCTCGGGGCTCGCCGCCATCATCGCGACCCACAACATGGAGCTCGCGGCACGCATGGACCGCCGCGTCACCCTGCAGGACGGACGCGTGGTCGAGCTCACATGAAAAAGTGGCCGCGCGGGCGCGGCCCCCGTGGCAGGGCAGGGCGGCCCGCTTGCCAGCCGTCGGGCGCGAAGTCGCCGTCGCGGCTGCGCTCAGCGGAGCCAGACATGTTGCCATTTCAGCGAGGCGGTGACGACAGCCGAGCGGCGGTCGCGGGGAGCAACGGGGCCGGCCGAAAGGTCGCTTCAAGGCGGGATCGAGGCCATTTGGGATCGAGGGTTGCCGGGACAAAAGGCGCTTGACTCTGGAACGAAGGTAGAACATTGTTCCTTGTATGTTCTCGTCTTTTGGGGAGGCGCCGATGTTCCGGACCGTTCTCGAGGAGGCCGCCGCGCTGACCTCGCTCGCCCTTTTCGTCGGCATGGTCGCGATTTGGGCGCAGGTGCTGGCGGCGCTGTGATGCGCACCCCGGCGAACCTCGACGGCGCCTCCTAAGGGCTGGGGAAATCGAACGATTCGGCAGCGCTTGCCGCGTCGGTGATGGACTCCGGCGCGCCGGCCGCCCACGATCGTGAGCCAAGCGAATCGTGAGGTTCCCGTGACCGCCGGCCCCGGCTTCGTGCACCTGCACGTCCACTCGTCCTATTCCCTGCTCGAAGGCGCGCTCACCATCGGACGCCTGGCCGAGCTCGCCAAGGCGGACCGCCAGCCGGCGCTGGCGCTCACCGACACCGACAACATGTTCGGGGCGCTGGAATTCTCCGAGAAGCTCGCCGGAAGCGGGATCCAGCCGATCGTCGGTTGCGCGCTGGCGCTCAATTTCGCCGACCTGGAGGCGAGCTCCCGGCCCGGGGGGCAGGCGATGAGGCTGCCGCGCATCGTGCTGCTGGCCGCGCGCGAGGAGGGCTACCACAACCTGATGCGCCTGACGTCGCGCGCCTTCCTGGAGGCGCCGCCCGGCGAGCCGCCGCACCTGCGGCTCGACACGCTCGAGGGCGCGACCGCGGGCCTGATCGCGCTCACGGGCGGACCGGGCGGCCCGCTCGACCTCGCGATCGCGGCCGGCCAGAGCGAGCTCGCGGCGTCGCGCTTCGCGCGCCTCCTCGCCCTGTTCGGCGACCGGCTCTATGTCGAGCTGCAGCGCCACGGGACGAGCGCGGAGAAACTCGCCGAGCCGGCTCTCGTCGACCTCGCCTATGCCCAGGGCGTGCCGCTGGTCGCCGGCAACGAGCCGTTCTTCGCGACGCCCGCGGACTACGAGGCCCACGACGCGCTGATCTGCATCGCCGAGGGCCGGCTCCTCGCCGAGTCCGACCGCCGCCAGCTCACGGCCGAGCACTACTTCAAGAGCCGCGCCGAGATGTCGGCCCTGTTCGCCGATCTGCCCGAGGCGCTGGCTTCGACCGTGGAGATCGCGCAGCGCTGCGCGTTCCGGCCCAGGACCCGCAAGCCGATCCTGCCGCGCTTCACGGCCGCGGACGGCGCGCCGCTCGACGAGAACGCCGAGCTGCGGCGCGAGGCCGAGGAGGGGTTGCGCGCGCGCGCCGCCGCCCACGGCCTCGCGCCCGGGCTCACCCTCGACGACTACCGCGAGCGCCTCGCCTTCGAGCTCGGCGTCATCGAGCGCATGAACTACTCCGGCTACTTCCTGATCGTGTCGGACTTCATCCGCTGGGCGAAGGGGAAGGGGATCCCGGTCGGCCCCGGCCGCGGCTCCGGCGCCGGGTCGCTCGTCGCCTACGCGCTCGCCATCACGGATCTCGACCCGATCCGCTTCGGGCTCCTGTTCGAGCGCTTCCTCAATCCCGAGCGCGTGTCGATGCCGGACTTCGACATCGACTTCTGCCAGGACCGCCGCGACGAGGTGATCCGCTACGTGCAGGAGCGCTACGGCCGCGAGCACGTGGCGCAGATCATCACCTTCGGCACGCTGCAGGCGCGCGGCGTGCTGCGCGACGTCGGCCGGGTGCTGGAGATGCCCTACGGCCAGGTCGACAAGCTGTGCAAGATGGTGCCGATGAACCCGGCCGCGCCGGTGACGCTCGCGCGCGCCATCGAGGACGAGCCGCGGCTGCAGGCGGCGCGCGACGCCGAGCCGATCGTCAAGCGCGCCTTCGACATCGCGCTCAAGCTGGAAGGCCTGCACCGCCACGCCTCGACCCATGCGGCCGGCATCGTGATCGGCGACCGGCCGCTCGCCGAGCTGGTCCCGCTCTACCGCGACCCGAAATCCGACCTGCCGGTGACCCAGTTCAACATGAAGTGGGTGGAGCAGGCCGGCCTGGTGAAGTTCGACTTCCTCGGCCTCAAGACGCTCACGGTGCTGCAGACCGCCGTCGACCTGCTGGCGCGGCGGGGCATCGCGATCGACCTGCTCGGCATCCCGCTGGACGACCCCAAGAGCTACGAGCTGCTCGCGCGCGGCGAGACCGTCGGCGTGTTCCAGGTGGAAGGCCAGGGCATGCGTCGTGCGCTGGTCGACATGCGCCCCGACCGCTTCGAGGACATCATCGCGCTGGTCGCGCTCTACCGGCCGGGCCCGATGGCGAACATCCCGACCTATTGCGCGCGCAAGCACGGCAGGGAGCGGCCCGAATACGTGCACCCGAAGCTGGAGCCGGTGCTGCGCGAGACCTTCGGCGTGATCATCTACCAGGAGCAGGTGATGGAGATCGCGCGCCTGCTCTCGGGCTATTCGCTCGGCGAAGCCGACCTGCTGCGCCGCGCCATGGGCAAGAAGATCCGCGCCGAGATGGCGGCGCAACGCCAGCGCTTCGTCGATGGCGCGGTCGCGCGCGACATCGAGCGCGCCCAGGCCGAGGCGATCTTCGAGCTGCTGGCGCGCTTCGCCGACTACGGCTTCAACAAGAGCCACGCGGCGGCCTACGCGCTGGTCGCCTACCAGACCGCCTACATGAAGGCGAACTATCCGGTCGAGTTCCTCGCCGCGTCCATGACGCTCGACATGGCGAACACCGACAAGCTCGCCGAATTCCGTGCCGAGGCCGTGCGGCTCGGGATCAAGGTGGATCCTCCTTCGGTCAATCGTTCGGGCGTCACCTTCGACGTGGAGGGCAACACGATCCACTACGCGCTGGCGGCCTTGAAGGGCGTCGGCCGCGAGGCCGTCAAGGCGATCGTCGAGGCGCGCGGCGACCGGCCGTTCCGCGACCTCGCGGATTTCGCGGAACGGATCAATCCGCGCGCGCTCAACAAGCGCGTGCTCGAGAGCCTCGCGGCGGCGGGCGCCTTCGATGCGCTCGAGCCGAACCGCGCGCGCGTGCATGCCGGCGTCGACCTGATCCTCGCGGCCGCGCAGCGCCGCTACGAGGATGCCGCGGTCGGCCAGACCGAGCTGTTCGGGGGCGCGGCGGCGCGCGCCGAGCTGCCGCTGCCGGCGGCCGAGCCCTGGCTGCCCGGCGAGCGGCTGCAGAAGGAGTTCGACGCCATCGGCTTCTTCCTCTCGGGCCATCCGCTCGACGAGTATGCGCTCGCGCTCAAGCGCCTGCGGGTGCTGTCCTGGAGCGAGTTCGCGGCCGCCGTGAAGGCCGGCGCCACCGCGGGGCGCGTGGCCGGCACGGTCGTCTCCCGCACCGAGCGGCGCACCAAGACCGGCAACAAGATGGGCATCATCGAGCTGTCCGACCCGTCCGGCCACTACGAGGCCGTGCTGTTCTCGGAGGGGCTGGGACAGTATCGCGACCTCCTGGAGCCGGGCACCGCCGTGCTCCTGTTCCTCACCGCGGAAGCGCAGGGCGACGACGTGCGCGCGCGCATCCAGACGGTCGAGCCGCTGGACGAAGCCGCGCAGAAGACCCAGAACGGCCTGCGCGTCTTCCTGCGCTCCGACCAGCCGATCGAGGCGGTCGCGAGGCGGCTCGAGCCGAAAGGCGACGGCGAGATCAGCATGGTGCTGATCCTCGAGGACGGGGCGAGCGAGGTGGAAGTGAAGCTGCCGGGCCGCTATCGCGTCTCGCCGCAGGTCGCGGGCGCGATCAAGGCCGTGCCGGGCGTGATCGAGGTGCAGGCCGTCTGACTTGGCGGCCTGGTCGCCGGCGCGTCTCCTTGCTCGATGCCCGGCGCGCGCGTGGAGCGCGATGGCGGCGCATCTCATTCCGAAATCGAAATGTGTCGTCTAATGCAGCCGTCATCGCTGCGACATGGCGATTCGATTGCGCCGGGGAGTTCCAATTCCGCCATTCGCCTATATTCTGGCCGCGCCGGATGATGGCGTTGGCGGGGCCAGGCGTTTGCTGTACGGGGCTGACAGATGGAACACCGACCGCACATCGTGGTGGTCGAGGACGAAGCGGCGCAACGCCAGCTGCTCCTCGACTATCTCGGCAAGCAGAACTACCGCGTGAGCGGCGCCGACAGCGGCGTCGCCCTGCGCAAGATCCTCGAGCGCGAGCTGCCGACCCTGGTGCTCCTCGACGTCGGGTTGCCGGGCGAGGATGGATTCGCGGTGGCGCGCTGGCTGCGCCAGAAGAGCGGGCGCGTCGGCATCATCATGGTGACGGCGGCTTCCGACATGATCGACCGCGTGGTCGGGCTCGAATCGGGCGCCGACGACTACATCGCCAAGCCGTTCGAGCCGCGCGAGCTGCTGGCGCGCGTCAAGAGCGTGCTGCGCCGCATCAGCGACACGCCGGCGGCGCGCAGCAACCCGCAGATCCGCATGGGGCGCCGAATCCTCGACCTCGACCGGCGCGTGCTGATCGACCCGGCGAACGGCAGCGAGGACCGGCTCACGGCGAGCGAGTTCGACCTGCTCAAGGTGTTCGCCGAGAACCCGAACCGCCCGCTCAACCGCGACTGGCTGCTCGAGGTCACGGCGCATCGCGAGGTCGACGCCTTCGACCGGGCGATCGACCTGCGCATCACCCGGCTACGCCGCAAGGTCGAGGTCGACCCGGCGCACCCGGATGCGATCCGCACGGTGCGCGGCGTTGGCTACATGTTCGTGCCGCCGAAGGCGTGAGCGTCCGGCCGGACGGCGGCGGGGAGCTCAGGACGCCGGCACGCCGTCGATGGTGGCGAGCGCGCGGCGCAGCTCGGCGGCGAGCG
>PQAH01000060.1 GCA_003105195.1 Bradyrhizobiaceae bacterium | reverse complement strand
ACCCCGCCGCCCGGGCCCAGCACCAGCGCGTTGAGCCGCGGGTCCGCGAGCAGCGCGGCCAGCTCGTCGGCGCCGTCCACCGGACGCACCATCACGGCGAGGCTCGCGGCGGCATTGACCAGGAGTGCCCCGCGCGGGCTCGCGAGCGTGACCAGCCCGGCGCCGGCGCGCAGTGCGGCGCGCGCTGCGAGCCGCGCCGCGCCCGTATGCGCGAGATCGCCGGAGACGACCACCACATGGCCGCGGGAATACTTGTGGCCCTCGATGCGCGGCACCGGAAAGGTCGCTCCCCACAGGGCCGGGCCGTTGGCGAAGGTCTTGGGCGCGATCGCCGCCAGCACGCCGGCGGGGATCCCGATATCGGCGACCCGCACGGGCCCGCAATGGACKCGCCCCGGCAGCAGCAGGTGCCCGGGCTTGCGGCGGAAGAAGGTGACGGTCTCGGCCGCCCGCACGGCCGCCCCCATCACGGCGCCGGTCGCCCCGCTGATGCCGCTCGGCAGGTCGACCGCGACGACCGGCACGCCGGCCACGTTCATGGCCTCGATCAGCGCCCGCGGCAGGCCCGCGACCTCCCGGTCGAGTCCGGCCCCGAACAGCGCATCGACGATCACGTCCGCATCCGCGACCCCCTCGGGCCGCGCCGCCTCGACCGGGCCGCTCCAGAGTCCGGCCGCTTCCGCGGCGTCGCCCTTCAGCCTGGCCCGCTCGCCCACGAGCATCAGCCGCACCGGGTAGCCGCGCTCGGCCAGCACGCGGGCCGCGACGAAGCCGTCGCCACCATTGTTGCCCGGCCCGGCCACGATCAGCACCCGGGTCCCGAGCGGATGCCGCGCCACCGCATCGGCGACCGCTCGCCCCGCCCTCTCCATCAGGGTGCGGCCCGGGGTTCCGGCCGCGATGGCGGCGCGGTCCGCGGCGGACATCTCTTCCGGGGAAAGCAGCTCGATCATGGCAGCCTTGGCGCTTGCCGGACCGTACCGGGGCGCTCCGCCGTCCACAATGGCGCCAGCGCGGCCGGTTCGCAGCGCCCACCCGGATCGCGGCCCGGCGCCGAAATCGCAGTTGCTGCAACACTGCTGGCGGCAATGCTCAAAAGTTGACCAGGTTGCCTATTTTGTGATCAGGCGATTGACCACAGAATGCCCGCGCTGCCCCGAACCGGGCCGCCGAGACCCGAAAACAAGGTTATTTCTTCAGCCCGGCGGGTTGGCACGGAGCCTGCTAACGATTGGCGCATCTCCGGTCGTCATCCGCGACCGGAGCGGGAGGCGGAAGATCACATGCCGATGAAGAAGATCGAGGCGATCATCAAGCCGTTCAAGCTCGATGAGGTGAAGGAGGCTCTGCAAGAGGTGGGTCTGCAAGGCATCACCGTCACCGAGGCCAAGGGCTTCGGTCGCCAGAAGGGGCATACGGAGCTCTACCGGGGCGCCGAATACGTGGTCGATTTTCTCCCCAAGGTGAAGATCGAGATTGTGCTCGGCTCGGACATGGTCGAGAAGGCCATCGAGGCGATCCGTCGCGCCGCCCAGACCGGGCGGATCGGCGACGGCAAGATCTTCGTCTCCAACATCGAGGAAGCGATCCGGATCCGTACCGGAGAATCCGGCCTGGACGCCATCTGATGCGTGTCCGCCAAACCTCTTGAAGCTCAACGCTCTGTTTCCAGAAAGGGTATGCATCCCATGACGACGGCCAAAGACGTCCTGAAGATGATGAAGGACAACGACGTGAAATACGTCGACTTCCGCTTCACGGACCCGCGGGGCAAGTGGCAGCACGTCACCTTCGACAAGTCCATGATCGAGGAGGACACCTTCGCCGAAGGGATCATGTTCGACGGCTCCTCGATCGCCGGCTGGAAGGCGATCAACGAGTCCGACATGACGCTGATGCCGGACCCGGTGACGGCCTGCATCGACCCGTTCTTCGCCGAGACCACCCTTGTGCTCACCTGCGACGTGCTCGAGCCGACCACGGGCGAGCCCTACAACCGCGACCCGCGCGGCATCGCCAAGAAGGCCGAGGGACTCGTGAAGGCCTGGGGCATCGGCGACACCATCTATTTCGGCCCCGAGGCCGAGTTCTTCATCTTCGACGACGTGCGCTACAAGGCCGATCCCTACAACACGGGCTTCCGCGTCGACCACAGCGAGCTGCCGACCAACACGGACACGATCTACGAAGGCGGCAATCTGGGCCACCACATCGGCTTCAAGAAGGGCTACTTCCCGGTGCCGCCGCTCGACTCGGCGCAGGACATCCGCTCCGAAATGCTCGCCGCCATGGCCAAGATGGGCGTGAAGGTCGAGAAGCACCACCACGAGGTGGCCTCGGCCCAGCACGAGCTCGGCATGAAGTTCTCGCCGATGACGCTGATGGCCGACCACATGCAGATCTACAAGTACTGCATCCACCAGGTGGCGCAGATCTACGGCAAGACCGCGACTTTCATGCCGAAGCCGGTCTACGGCGACAACGGCTCGGGCATGCACTGCCACCAGTCGATCTGGAAGGACGGCAAGCCGATCTTCGCCGGCAACAAGTATTCCGACCTCTCGGAGACCTGCCTCTCCTACATCGCGGGCATCATCAAGCACGCGCGCGCGATCAATGCCTTCTCGAACCCGACCACCAACTCCTACAAGCGCCTGGTCCCGGGCTTCGAGGCGCCGGTGCTGCTCGCCTATTCGGCGCGCAACCGCTCGGCCTCCTGCCGCATCCCGTTCGTCGCCACGCCCAAGGCGAAGCGCGTCGAGGTGCGCTTCCCGGATCCGCCGGCGAACCCCTACCTCGCCTTCGCGGCCATGCTGATGGCCGGCCTCGACGGCGTGAAGAACAAGCTCGATCCCGGCCCCGCGATCGACAAGGATCTCTACGACCTGCCGCCGAAGGAGCTCAAGAAGATCCCGACGGTCTGCGGCTCGCTGCGCGAGGCGCTCGCCAACCTCGACAAGGACCGCGACTTCCTCAAGGCCGGCGGCGTGTTCGACGACGACTTCATCGACAGCTACATCGAGCTGAAGATGCAGGAGGTGATCCGCTTCGAGCACACCCCCCACCCGGTCGAGTACGAGATGTATTATTCGGCGTAGCCGGCTCCTCCAGGGTCGCGAAGCGACCTTCAGGGGCGCCCCGTCGGGGGCGCCCTTGTTCCTCTACCGGCGCCGCGCGCGACTCATTCGGCCGGCACGATTCCCATCTTCAGGAATCCGACGCCGAGACGCCTGAAATCGGCGCTTAGGCCCAGCTCGCGGGGACTCGTCGGGCTGGGAATTTCAAATTGGATGCTCCTCGCTTCCTCCGCATTCTCGAACTGCAGCACGTGCGATCCGATGCCCCGGTCGCCCGGAAACGATCGCTCCGCCCGCCCGACTCTCACCTTCACGTCGCGGCCTTGGTTGGGACCGAAGGTGGTGACGCGCAGCGAAAGTTCGAACCGCGCCGGCAGGGAGCGATCGAATTCGAAGACGACACGATTCGCGACGCTCCAGCGTCCCCACGGCTCGTGCACTCCGAGACCGCTGATCCGGACGACATCGGACGCGAATCCCGGCCGCGAGAAGTCGATTCCATCGCTCATCGCCGACCCGCGCAGGAAGGACTCGCTCGCGCGCCAGATTGCCGCCAGGGCCCGGCCGCCGCAGGAGTCGACCAAGCCGATGTTCCGTTCCCATTCAGCCGAACCTTCCACGATCATGACGCTCCTGTCGTGGGATACTTCCGCGGACTGGAACCGCTCCTCGTCCGAAATGAGCACACGGCAGTCCGAAGTGGTGGCGATCTCTGTCCCCGGAGTCGCTCCGAGCGTCTTCAGGTAGAAGGCGTTGTTCCACGATTTGCGGTGGCCGCTCTCGCGTGGACTCAGCGGGTCGGGCAGCAGCGAGGTCACCCCTATCTCCTTGTTCTCTCTCGCCAGCATTTTGAGCGCGTGCAGCTCGATGATCTGCGGCGGCTTGCGGACAGCATCTACGCCGGCGCCGAACGTGGCAGCTGCCGGCACGGCCAGCAGGAGCGTGAGCGCGATCTTGGCGCCCCGGGGCGGGGCGAGCTCTCGTGCCGCCGCGATGGTCTGCCGCACGCCGAGCGCGATCAAAATCGAAAGCGATGCAAAGGCTGGATAGGCATAATGAGCGAGCTTCGAGACCGACAACGAGACTGCGATCAGCACTGCGGCCGTCCAGCACCACAGCAAACGCGCAATCAGGATTGCCGGCTCGGCACTTCGCGACGCCAAGGCGGCGTAAACCGCCATCGGCAGGGCGAGAAGCCAAACGCCGAAGTTCTGATACAGCACCTTGGGATAAACCCAGGCGTTCCCAAGTTGGGAGGGAGTGAGACCCTGCACATGGCGCGCAACGTTCTCCATGTACAGATTTTCCGGAAACGCGGGAAACAGCAGATAGCTGTGCGCCAGCCACGCGACGTAGCCGGACATTGCCAGGAGGAATACGAGAACTGCCGGACCGAGTGTCCGCATGAGCTCCATGTTTGGCTTGTCCCGATGTGGCGTCAGGGCCGCGCGGTTTGTCAGCTCCCAGATCACGACGGATGCCAGGAACGCGAGCGGCAGGAAGGGGCCTTTGAACAGCACGCCGATCGCGAGCGCGAAGCTCGATCCGAAGAGATATAAGCGAGATCCGTCGAGCCGGGACTTGGCATAGAAGGCGAGGCCCAGCAGCGCGCACAGACTGAGCTGGCCATCGGCAACCCCGTCCCTCACGCCGTGCGATGTCAGCAGAGACGGTGCGGAGGCCAGAAACAAGGCTGCTAGCGCGCCGTAGATGAAGCCGGCGACGCGCTCCCCGAGCCAGAATGTCGTCAGAACCAGCCCGATCCCGCCGAGCGCACTCGGCAAGCGTGCGGAGAATTCGTTCACGCCGAACAGCTCGAACGAGAGCGCAAGCGGCACTGCGATGAGAGGCGGCTTGTTGACGTAGGGGTTACCGGACGCCAGGGCTAAGGGGTACCAGGTCCCATCTGTGACGGCGTTGAGCGCCAGCAGGGCGTATATCGCTTCGTCGCCCTGCAGGCTTCGTTGCCCAAGCCCCCAGAGGTTGAGCACGGCCGCGTAGCCGGCAATCAACGTGACGGTCGCGACCCGCGTCAGCGGTCGATCTGCCCAGAGTCCCTTTGACGAGATCCAGCGCAATCAGGCCGAGCTCCAGACGGAAGAACGCAACACCATAGAAGGTTTCGCAGATTCCCCGCGGCCGGATCAAGTCGTGTTGGGTCAGCCGCGAGTCCTGGGAGGAGCTGGTGGGATAGCGGCGCGGCGAAGGCCCAGGCCGTGGACTCAAAGCGGATCCAGAAGCGTGAAGCGGCGAAGCCCCTGGGCGCCCCTCTTCTTTTCCGCCAGCGGCATGGGAGTGAGATCCACCGCACCGGGAGGGGCTCCGCCGACGAAAATATCAACTCGCGCGAAGCTTCGCAGCAGCCGGCTGCCCGTTCAAGCCGGTTCGGCGCGGCCGGGGGTCGAACCGTGTCGCCGCAACGTGCCGTCGGTCGATCAGAGCATCAGGAACGTGAAGGCGAGGACGGCCATCAGGCCCGCTCCGACGACGGAGCGACGTATCGTGCGCGATGCTGGCTGTGACCGGAATGCGCCCTGGGCGCGGCGTTCCCGGATCACCTCCGCCTCGAACTCGTCCGCGGAGGAGAACAGGCAGGCGAGCGCGGTGCCGGCCCGGTCGGCAGTGGCGCGGAGCGCCGCGAGGTCGCTTTCCAGTTGGGCAACGCGGCGCAGGTGGCTCATGCACCGCATGGTAGGATCATTGTGGTAAACGAGAGGTTTCACGCCGTCCCGGGCGCGCCCGCCACCGGCGCGTCACCCGCGCGCGATAGAGAGCCCGCATCCCCAACCCGGCGAAGCCATCAGCCATGACCGAGACCGCTTTCTCCCGCGCGCAGGCCTTCGAGCCGCCCGAGCATGTCGGCCGCAACCCGACAATCGGCGAGGTGATCGCAGCCCGCCGCGGCCGCCGCGACGTCCTCAAGGTTGCGCTCGGTGTCGCCGCCGTCGCGGCCACCGTGAGCCCGCTCGCGCTCGCGCGGGCCGCAGAGGTCCCCGCCGCGAACGGCATGCGCTTCCGCTTCCCGGAGCTCGCGGCCGGCGTGGACGAGCGGCACCATGTCGCCGAAGGCTACGACGCCCACGTCCTCGTGCGCTGGGGCGATCCGGTGCTCCCGGGCGCCCCGCGGTTCGATCCGTTCGCGCAGACGGCCGCCGCCCAGAAGCGGCAGTTCGGTTACAACAGCGACTATCTCGGCTACCTGCCGATGCCCGGGGCGGCCAATGCTTCGGCCCACGGCCTCCTGGTGGTGAACCACGAATACACCAACGAGGAGCTGATGTTCCCGGGCCTGGTGCGCCAGGACGCGAAGGCGGTGGCTTTCGCGGACATGACCCGCGACCTCGTCGCCATCGAGATGGCCGCCCATGGCGGCTCGGTGCTCGAGGTGAAGCGCGAGAACGGCGAATGGCGCGTGGTCGCGGGCTCGCGCTATGCGCGCCGTATCGATGCGGACACCCCCATGGAGATCGCCGGGCCCGCCGCCGGCCATCCGCGGCTGCGGACCGCAGCCGATCCGACCGGCCGCAAGGTGCTGGGCACGCTCAACACCTGCGCCGGCGGCATCACGCCCTGGGGCACCTGGCTCACCTGCGAGGAGAGCTTCCACGGCTGTTTCTCGGGGAAGCTCGCCGACGACCATCCCGAGGCGCGCAACCACGAGCGCTATGGCGTCCCGGGCAACTGGTACGCCTGGGGCAAGTGGCACGATCGCTTCGACCTCGCCCGGGAACCGAACGAGGCGAACCGCTTCGGCTGGATCGTGGAGATCGATCCGTTCGACCCGGCCTCGACGCCGCGCAAGCGCACCGCGCTTGGCCGCTTCAAGCACGAGGGGGCCTTTGTGCTCGTCAACCGGGACGGCCGCGTCGTCGTCTATTCGGGCGACGACGGGCGCTACGAGCATGTCTACCGGTTCGTCAGCCGCCGCCCCTACATGCCCGGCGATCGCGTCGCCAATGCCGATCTGCTCGACGACGGCATCCTCTCGGTCGCGCGTTTCACCGCCGACGGGACGCTCGACTGGCTGCCGCTGGTCCACGGCGCGGGCCCCCTCACCGCCGCCAACGGCTTTGCGAGCCAGGCCGACGTCGTGATCGAGGCGCGTCGGGCCGCCGACCTCGTCGGTGCCACGAAGATGGACCGGCCCGAGGGGATCGCGGCCGATCCGCGGACCCAAAAGGTTTACCTGATGCTCACCAACAACAGTCGGCGCAAGCCGGACGAGGTCGACGCCGCCAATCCCCGGGCCGGCAACGCCTTCGGCCACATCATCGAGATGACGCCGCCGGAGGCCGATCACGCCGCCGCGCGCTTCCATTGGGAGATCCTGCTGCGGTGCGGCGATCCCGCCATCGCGGCGGTCGGCGCCACCTTCAATCCGGCGACCACGCGCGACGGCTGGTTCGCCATGCCCGATAGCTGCGCTGTCGACCACATGGGGCGCCTGTGGGTCGCGACCGACGGCAATTCCGCGAAACGCACCGGACGCACCGACGGCGTCTGGGCGCTGGAGACCGAGGGGCCGCTGCGCGCCACCGGGAAGCTGTTCTTCCGCTGCCCGGTCGGCGCGGAGGTCTGCGGCCCCGCGTTCACGCCCGACGACGAGACGCTGTTCGTCGCCGTGCAGCATCCCGGCGAGACCGGCGATTCGAACCGGCCCTCCACCTTCGACGACCCGAACACGCGCTGGCCCGACTTCCGCGCCGACATGCCGCCGCGTCCCTCGGTCCTCGCGATCACGAGACGGGGCGGCGGCAGGATCGCGACGTGAGGCGGTTGCGCGCTCAGCCTGCCAGCGGGACGAGGCGCAGCGCGCCGGGCCGCGCGGCTTCCTCGTAATCGTGCCGCGGCACGATCGCCTCGACCCGGTCACGGCCGGCATGCTTGGCGCGGTAGAGCGCGATGTCGGCGCGCGCGAGCAGATCGTCGATTCCGCTCGAGTAGTCGTCCGAGCAGGCGATGCCGACGCTCACGGTGGCCTGCAGCGCCTGGCCGTCCACCTCCGTAGCCACCTGCCCGAAATGATCGCGGATCGATTCACCGATCGCCACCGCGGTGTTGAGGTCGGCCTCGGGGAGCAGGACCGCGAACTCCTCGCCGCCCAGCCGCCCCGCGAGGTCGTCGGGCCGCAGGTGCCGCATGACGATGTCCGCGAACAGCTGCAGCGCGCGGTCGCCCGCGGCGTGACCGTGGCAGTCGTTGATCTCCTTGAAGCGGTCGAGGTCGAACAGCAGCAGCGCCACGGGTCGCTGCGGCAGGAAGCGGTTGCGCAGCAGCGGCTCGGCCCGTTCCAGGAAGGCGCGGCGATTGGCGAGCTCGGTGAGCGGATCGACCAGCGCGGCGGTCCGGTAGTGCAGCTCCGCGCGCTGCCGCGGCAGGATCAGCATCAGGAACCCGAGCAGCACGCCGCAGAGCAGCCCGGCGACCGCACTCTGGATGAACCAGCCGCTGATCTCCAGCGGTAGTGCGTCGGGAATCGGCGCCACGATGGTCATGGCGATCCGCCCCTGCAGCAGCAGGACGTACACCGCGAACAGGGCGAGGATGAGGCTGCGCGCCCTGAGCGGCTCCTCGCGCCCGCGCCAGAGCTCGTGCGCGGCGAGCGCGCAGAAGAGCGACATGAAGCTCGACGCCAGCACGACCCGGGCGTTCACGTTCTCGGCGAACGGCGCGATCTGCATCGCCACGATCCAGATCGCCGGCGCCGCCAGGATCGCGGCGACCCGGGTGGTCCGGCCCTCGAAGGCGCGCGCTCCCATCCAGACCATGCCGTAGCCGCCGAGCACCAGGGCATTGGCGAGCACGATCGACACGAACGGCCCGAGAACCGGCCGCAATGTCACGAGCGTGAAGCCGGTGGCGATCAGGATGTAAGCCGCGCCCCACCAGGCCCACGCGGTCACGGCGCGGTTCTCGGCCCAGGAGAACAGCATGAGCACGCCGACGAGTCCGGCCACGGCAACCGACATCAAGGCAATCGTCGGAAAGTCGAGGGTCACGTCGGGGGCATCCGGGGGCGTCGTCTTGGCGACTTCGCCCGCACTCTAGGCCGGGAGATGCTGCCGTGACGTTAATGCCTTCGCAGAAGCGCGCGGTATCGGAGCGCGTCCTCGCGATCGACGCTCCATGCGAAAGGGGCGCGCCGCGGCGCGCCCCCCGACAACTCCGGCTCGAGCCGTGTCTGCGCGATCAGCGCTTGGAGAACTGGAACGAGCGCCGCGCCTTCGCGCGGCCGTACTTCTTGCGCTCGACCACGCGCGAGTCGCGCGTGAGGAAGCCGCCGCGCTTGAGCACGCTGCGCAGGTCCGGCTCGAAGTTGGTGAGCGCCTTGGAGATGCCGTGGCGCACCGCACCGGCCTGGCCCGAGAGCCCCCCGCCCGACACCGTGCAGACCACGTCGTACTGGTCCTGGCGGTTCGCGGCGGCGATCGGTTGCTGGATCAGCATGCGCAGCACGGGGCGCGCGAAATAGGTCTCGACCGGCCGCTCGTTGACCACGATCTTGCCGGCGCCGGGCTTGATCCAGACGCGGGCCACCGCGTCCTTGCGCTTGCCGGTCGCATAGGCGCGGCCCTGCTTGTCGAGCTTCTGCACGTATTTCGGCGCTTCGGGCGCGGCCGGCTTGAGGGCCGACAGTTGATCCAGCGACTGCATGGTCTCGGCCATGGTCACGCGCTCCTCGAGTTCTTGCGGTTCATGGCGGCGATGTCGAGCGTCTCGGGCTGCTGCGCCTCGTGCGGATGGGCCGGGCCCTTGTAGACCCGCAGGTTGCCGAGCTGGCGCCGGCCGAGCGGCCCGCGCGGCAGCATGCGTTCCACCGCCTTCTCGACCACGCGCTCGGGGTGCCGGCCTTCCAGGATGAACTTGGCGCTGCGTTCCTTGATGCCGCCGATGAAGCCGGTGTGGTGGTGGTAGACCTTGTTCTCGCGCTTGCGCCCGGTCAGCACGACCTTCTCGGCGTTGACGACGATGACGTTGTCACCGCAGTCGACATGAGGCGTGAAGGTCGGCTTGTGCTTGCCGCGCAGACGCAGCGCCACGAGCGAGGCGAGACGGCCGACGACGAGCCCTTGCGCGTCGATCAGCACCCATTTCTTCTCGACCTCGGCGGGCTTGGCCGAATAGGTGGACATGATCTGTTCCGTTGCGAACTTGTAATGTTGAGAACGTGAAACGTTGAGAATGCGGCGGCGCCGCGCGGCACCGGTCGGGCGGGCTTCTACACGACCCCCGGACTCGCGTCAACGCAACGCAATGCAAATATATCTAGTCTCAGCAAGGACTTGGAATTTAGGTGTAATATTACCGTCAGATATCTCCGTTGCGCGGCGGGATCGAATAGGTGGACGTGACATGGGCGACCGGCTCCGCCTCACCCTCCGAATGGATCGCCACCTCGCCGACCGCGAGCCGCTTGCCGAGCTTCATCAGCCGCGCCTCGGCGATCAGCGCCGCCTGCGCGGGCTTGCGCAGGAAATTGATGTTGAGGTTGGTGGTGACCGCGAGCGGCACCCGCCCGATGGCGCCGAGCAGCGCGACATAGAGGCTGAAATCCGCGAGCGCCATCATGGTCGGACCCGAGATCGTCCCGCCGGGGCGGATCAGCCGCGTCTGGTACTCCTGCCGCACGCGGCATCCCTGGTGCCAGACCGCCTCGATGGTGAGGCCGCTGCCCGGGAAAAAGGCCTGCGGAAACTCGGCCGCGAGGTAGTCCGCGAGCTCCTCGGCCGTCATGGCGACGCCCGGCATGCAACCCTCTCCCCCAAGCTTCGCCAATGGCCTTAAACGATCGGCCCGCGAAGCGGAAGCCATGGTCCGCGCCCTTGCGCGGGGCGCCCGCATGGCTAAGTTTCGCGGGCAGCCCGGAGTGACGTCATGAGCCCGCCCGCATCCGCCGTCCGACCGCTCGCCTCCGACGCCCCGGTCCTCCTGCGCGAGGACGATCGCGGCATCGCGCTCCTCACCCTCAACCGCCCGCAGGCGCGCAACAGCCTCTCCGAGGCGATGCTGCACGCCCTCGGCGACACCCTCGCGGCGATCGCCGCGGACCGCGGCGTCCGCGCCGTGGTGCTCACCGGCAACGGCCCCGTGTTCTCGGCCGGCCACGATCTCAAGGAGCTCACCGCCCATCGCGCCGATCCGGATCGCGGACGCGCCTACTACAAGCAGCTCATGGACGCCTGCGGCGCCGTGATGCAGATGATCGTGCGACTGCCGCAGCCCGTGATCGCCGCCGTGCAGGGCACCGCCACCGCGGCGGGCTGCCAGCTGGTCGCGACCTGCGACCTCGCGGTCGCCTCCTCGGCCGCGAAGTTCGCCACCCCCGGCGTGAACATCGGCCTGTTCTGCTCGACTCCCATGGTCGCACTTTCGCGCAATCTCGCGCGCAAGCACGCCATGGAGATGCTGCTCACCGGCGACATGATCCCGGCCGCGGACGCGCTCCGCATGGGCCTGGTCAACCGCGTGGTCGCGCCCGGCACCGAGCGCGCGGAGGCGCTCGCGCTCGCCGCCACGATCGCCTCCAAGTCGACGCTCACCGTGCGGACCGGCAAGGAGGCCTTCTACCGCCAGCTCGAGATGGACCTCGCCTCGGCCTACGCCTATGCGAG
This sequence comes from Bradyrhizobiaceae bacterium, assembly GCA_003105195.1. Lineage (GTDB taxonomy): Bacteria > Pseudomonadota > Alphaproteobacteria > Rhizobiales > Xanthobacteraceae > FEB-22. The sequence continues at coordinate 41,204 of PQAH01000060.1, read as the reverse complement.
CCAGGTGATGGTCGAGAACATGCTCGCCCGCGACGCCGAGGAGGGTATCGGCGCTTTCATCGAGAAGCGCGCACCGAAGTGGGAAGACAAGTGAGCTGTCGCGCGTCCCTCCCGGTCCCCATGTCCGGGGCCCCGCCCGCGAGCGCGCGATGAACCACGACACCTATCCGGACCCCTACATCCGCGGCATCCTCAACACCGTGAAGACGATCGCCATGGTCGGCTTCTCGCCGAAGGAGAGCCGGCCGAGCTATTTCGCCTTCAAGTACCTGCTCGAGCGCGGCTACAACATGATTCCCGTGAACCCGGGCCAGGCCGGCAAGGAGGTGCTCGGCCGCAAGGTCCATGCGCGGCTCGCCGACGTCCCGGAGCCGATCGACATGGTCGACGTGTTCCGCGCCTCGCAGTTCGCGAGGTCCGTGGTCGAGGAGGCGATCGCGCTCGTGCCGCGGCCGCAGGTGATCTGGATGCAGCTCGGCGTGCGCGACGACGACGCCGCGGCCTTGGCCGAGGCGAACGGCATCAAGGTGGTCATGAACCGCTGCCCCAAGATCGAGTATGGCCGCCTCTCCTCCGAGATCGGCTGGATGGGCGTCAACTCGCGCACCCTGACCTCGAAGAAGGCGCAGATGCTCGGCCGCGGCGTGCAGCGCATGTCGCTCAACCGCACGACGCTCGCGGGCGGCAGCACCCAGGCGACCGAGCGGGCGCAGCAGGAGGACAAGGACGGCGGCTCTTGACCATGACCACGACAGCGCCCGGCGTGGACAATTCAACGCCGGACGCCGTAAGGCTCATACGCTGGCTCACACGTCGATGCCGTCACGTAGCGGGCGCCACAGGGCCCTTCGCCCGCCTGAGTCCGCTTGAACGCCCGAATAGCCTTGTGTAGAACTGACGTTCTGTAAAACGAACAATACGATCTGAGGACCGGACAACCCGGTCCTTTTTCCGAGGACCGGGACCGATGACCGACCGCACGCCAGGCTTCTCCACGCTCGCGATCCACGCCGGCGCCCAGCCGGATCCCACCACCGGGGCGCGCGCGACGCCGATCTACCAGACCACGTCCTTCGTCTTCGACGACGTGGACCATGCCGCCTCGCTGTTCGGCCTGCAGGCCTTCGGCAACATCTATACCCGCATCGGCAACCCGACCAATGCGGTGCTCGAGGAGCGCGTCGCGGCGCTCGAGGGCGGCACCGCCGGCCTCGCGGTCGCCTCCGGCCACGCCGCCCAGGTGCTCTGCTTCCACGTGCTGATGCAGCCGGGCGACGAGTTCGTCGCCTCCAAGAAGCTCTATGGCGGCTCGATCAACCAGTTCAACCACTCCTTCAAGAACTTCGGCTGGAACGTGGTCTGGGCCGACCCCGACGACATCACGACCTTCGAGCGCGGCATCACGCCCAAGACCAAGGCGATCTTCATCGAGAGCATCGCCAATCCGGGCGGCGTGATCACCGACATCGAGGCCGTGGCCAACATCGCGCGGCGCGCCGGCGTGCCGCTGATCGTCGACAACACCCTGGCGACGCCCTACCTGTGCAAGCCGTTCGACCACGGCGCCGACGTGGTGGTGCATTCGCTCACCAAGTTCCTCGGCGGCCACGGCAACTCGATCGGCGGCATGATCGTCGACGGCGGCACCTTCAACTGGTCGCGCGAGGGCCGCTACCCCATGCTTTCCGAGCCGCGTCCGGAATATCACGGCATCGTGCTGCACGAGACCTTCGGCAACTTCGCTTTCGCGATCGCCTGCCGCGTGCTGAGCCTGCGCGACATCGGGCCGGCGCTCTCGCCGTTCAACGCCTTCCTGATCCTCACCGGCACCGAGACGCTGCCGCTGCGCATGCAGCGCCACTGCGACAATGCCAAGATCGTCGCCGAGTGGCTCGCGACCCACGCCAAGATCGCCTGGGTGAGCTATCCGGGCCTGCCCGGCGACCGCTACCACAACCTCGCCAAGAAATACGTGCCGAAGGGCGCGGGCGCGGTCTTCACCTTCGGCCTCAAGGGCGGCTACGACGCCGGCGTCAAGCTCGTGTCGAGCGTGAAGCTGTTCTCGCATCTCGCCAATATCGGCGATACGCGCTCGCTCATCATCCATCCGGCCTCCACCACCCACCGCCAGCTCTCCGACGCCCAGAAGGTGCAGGCCGGTGCAGGCCCCGACGTGGTGCGCCTCTCGATCGGGCTGGAGGACCCGGCTGATCTCATCGCCGATCTCGAGGAGGGTCTGCAGGCCGCGTGAGCCTGCGGCGCCCGCGCCTGTCGCCAGCCCGTCTGAGCCCGTGGCCGCTCAGGACGCTGCGGCGGCGCCCGCGAGGGCGGGTGCCGGGGCACCGCGCCGCAGCGCGAGCCGCTCCGCATGGATCACCGCGATCGCCAGCACGATGACGGCCGCACCCTGGTGCAGCAGTGCGAGCGAGATCGGCACCATATAGAGGAGCGTGAGGATGCCGATCGCGGCCTGCAGCGTGACCGCGGCCGCGAGCGCCACCGCGCCGGTGGCCGCCGCCCGGCCGGGCTCGCTGCGCAAGGCGTCCGCCGCGTGCAGCACCGCCGCGATCCACAGCACATAGGCGAAGAGCCGATGGATGAACTGCACGGTGAGCACGTTCTCGAACAGGTTGCGCCAGGCCGGCTCGAGCAGCATCAGCTCCGCGGCCGCCGGCACCAGTCGGCCGTCCATCAGCGGCCAGGTATTGTAGGTGAGCCCGGCGTCGAGCCCCGCGACCAGGGCGCCGAGATAGATCTGCAGCAGCACCAGCGCGACCAGCACGCCGGCGCCGACGCGCAGACGGCGCGGGGCGTCCACGGCCGCCGCGCCGCACGGCGCGAGCCGCCGCGCGGTCCAGACCACCGCCGCGAAGATCACGCAGGCGAGCGTCAGGTGGATCGCCAGCCGGTATTGCGACACGTCGGTGCGATGCACGAGACCCGAGGCCACCATCCACCAGCCGATCGCCCCTTGCAGGCCGCCGAGCGCGAAGATTCCCCAGAGCCGTCCGCGCAGGCCCGGCTCGATCCAGCCGCGCCACAGGAACCACAGGAACGGCAGCAGGAACACGGCGCCGATGGTACGGCCGAGCAGCCGGTGCCCCCACTCCCACCAGAAGATCACCTTGAACTCGGACAGCGTCATCGAGCTGTTGAGCTTCTGGAACTGCGGGATGGTCTTGTACTTGTCGAACTCCGCCTGCCATGCGGCCTCGCTCAGCGGCGGAATCGTGCCCGTCACGGGCTTCCATTCGACGATCGAGAGGCCCGATTCGGTGAGCCGCGTGGCGCCGCCGACCACCACGGTGGCGAACACCAGGGCTGCCACGACGATCAGCCAGAGCCGGATGATGCGACGGCGAAGCTCGAGGGGTGCGGACATGGATCGCGTCTTGTCGGCCATGGCATGGGAACGATATAGAGCCGCGGGATCCGGTCCCTTGATCAAGCTCAAAAACGCCCGGGAGTTCGTATCAATGCGCATCCGCACGCGCAAGCTGATCGGGGCCGTGGCGCTCCTCGTCCTGGTGACGACCTGGGCGCTCGGCGCCATGGCGCTGGCGCAGTCGGTGCTCACCTCCACCAACGGCCTCCTCGCCGCGGTCTACTACGTCGTGTTCGGCGTCGGCTGGGTGCTGCCCGCGATGCCCCTGGTGCGCTGGATGCAGCGCCCGGACCCGGTGGGGTGACGCACGTCGAAGCCCGTGGCCCGCATGAGCACGGCGACCTGCGGGCGGGCATGCCGGGTATCGCTCCGCTCACCCGCGCGACTACGCCACGTCCAGTCGGCGCAGGCCGTTCCACAGCGTCGTCGGCGCGCCCGACAGCAGCGCCTTGAGGTAGCGCAGGCGCTGGTACTCGCCGTTGAGCGAGATGCGCGGCAGCGCCGTGAGATGGTCGCGGTGCGCCCGGAACAGGATCCCGGGCCGGGTCGTCACCGCGGTCTTGAAGCCGAGCTCGGCCGCGATCCGAAAATCGCGCGGTCCCGCCGAGGTCGCATCACCGACCGGGTAGGCGAAATGCCGCGGCCGCTTGCCGAGCGCCGCCTCGATCACCGCGGCACCGAGCTGCATCTCGTTGCGCGCGACCTCCTCGGAGGCCTTCTTCAGCATGATGTGGTCGACCGTGTGCCCGCCGATGGTCGCGAGCGGATCCGCCGCGATCTCGGCGAGCTCGGACCAGGTCATGCAGAGCTCCTTGCAGAAGGCGTCCGCATCCACGCCGTAGCGCCGCGCGAGATCGCGGATCAGCCGCCGCATCTCGGCCTCGTCGTCGAGGCCGCGCAGCCACCAGTAGAGATGTGCGAACACGGCGTGTTTCTCCTCCGGGGAGGTGCAGAGGAAATGCGTGTCCTTGCCGTCGATCACGAGCCCGACGCGGCCCTGGCGCGCGATCACGGCCTCGAGCGTCAACCACCAGAGATCGCCGATCTGGTCCGGAAAGCTGGTCGGAACGTAGATCGCGAACGGTACCCCGTGCTTGCGCAGGATCGGATAGGCGTAGTCGAGATTGTCGCGATAGCCGTCGTCGAAGGTGAAGCAGGCGAACCGGCGGCGGAAGTCTCCGCTCGTCATCCGCTCATGGACCTCGTCGAGGGAGACGAGATCGACCCGCGCGCGGCGCAGGTACCGAATCACGTCCTCCAGGAAGGCGGGCGTGACCTCGAGCAGGCGGTTCGGCTGGAACGAATCGAGGCGCGGCGGCCGCACGTGGTGCAGCATCAGGATCGCGCCGACGCCGCCGAGCAGCGGGCGCGCCAGGAGATGGGCGCCCGAGAAATAGAGTCCCTCCAGCCCGGCCCGGATGATCTGCCCGCGCAGCCCCGCCAATCCCCTGCCCTCCCCGGATTCGCGGCGCGGGAACCGCGTCCGAACCCGGACCATTGCAGCACATGCCAACCCTTTGTTGAGAAATTCTTGCCATGGTTCCGCGACCGGCGGCGCGACCGCCAGCGAGACCCCTGGCAATGTCGAGCGCGCCCCTTCGGTTCGAAGCCGTGGCAATTGCGGACTCATCGACGCAGCCCGGGCGCACCGCACGCATCGAGATCGTGCAGGATCTCGCGCGCGCGGAGCCGGTCTGGCGGCACCTCGAGCAGGGCGATGTGCTCGCGACCCCCTATCAGCGCTACGACCTGCTCGCGCCCTGGCTGCGCGAGGTGGGAGCCCGCACGGGCGTGACGCCGTTCCTGGTGGTCGGCCGCGACGACACCGGCGCACCGGCGTTCCTGTGGCCGCTCGGGCGGTCGGGCGCGGGCCCGCTGACGGTCGTACGCTTCCTCGGCGGCAAGCACGCCAACTTCAATCTCGCTCTGTGGCGTCGCGACGTCGCGGCCGCGATGGACGCGCCGGCGCTGCGCGCCGTCATCGCGGCGATCGCGGCGGCGGGACCGCGCGTGGACCTGCTGCAGCTGTTCAACCAGCCCGAATCCTGGGAGGGCCTGCCGAACCCGCTCGCCGCCCTGCCGCACCAGGCGTCGCCGAGCTTCGGTTACCGCGGCAGGCTGCAGGGCGATTTCGAGGCGCTCCTCGCCTCCCGCTCCAGCACGGTGGCGCGGCGCAAGATGCGCAGCAAGGAACGCGCCCTCGCGAACCTCGGCGCGCTGCGCGCCTCCCGCATCGCGACGCGCGAGGAAGCCGAGCGGGTGCTGAGCGACTTCTTCACGCAGAAGTCCGAGCGGCTGGCCGAACAAGGCCTGCCGGACGTGTTCGCCGAGCCGGGCGTGCGCGACTTCATCACCGAGGCCGCGACTGCGCGCCTCGCGGAAGGCAGGCCCGCGATCGAGCTCTATGCGCTCGAGCTCGACAGCGAGATCCTCGCCACCTTCGGGGCGGTGACGGACGGCCGCCGCCTCTCGACGATGTTCAACTCGATGACGCGCGGCCCGCTCGCCGCCAAGAGCCCGGGCCAGCTCCTGCTGCAGACCCTGGTGCGCCTGTCCTGCGAGCGCGGCATCGGGGTCTTCGACCTCGGCGTCGGCGAGGCGAGCTACAAGCAGCTCTTCTGCGACGAGGCGGAGCCGCTGTTCGACAGCTTCATCGGCCTCACGCCTGCCGGGCACCTGGCGGCCGCCGCCTCCCGGCTCGCCTATGCGTGCAAGCGCCACATCAAGCACAACCCGGCGATCTGGCAGGCCATCACGGCCACGCGCCGGCTGCGCGGCGGCAGGACCGCTGCGGAGGACTGAGCCGGCCGGCGCGAAGCCGCGCGGCCTCGGCCTCAGGCGGCCGCGACCGTCGTCTCCGGCAGTTCCGACGCCGCCGCGTTGCCGGGCAGCCAGATGTCGGTGAAACCCGATTCCGAGAGCTGGTCGCAAGCCTCCTTCACGAGCTCCGGTGCCGCCGGGCCCGCGACCAGCACGGCCTCTGGCGCGAAGCGCGCCATGCGCACGGCGTCGAAATCTCCGACCGCGCCGGCATCGATCACCAGGTGGTCGTAGCTGCGCGCCAGCGCGTCGAGCGCGATCGCGAGCCGTTCGGACATCAGGATCGCGGCGCTGTCGGCGCCGACGCGGCCCGCCGGCACGAGATGCGCGCGGGACCGGCGGTCGCGCGTCATGATCTCCCCGAACGACGCCGCTCCCCGCACCAGGTCGGCAATTCCCGGCGCCGACGGATCGATCGCGATGGCCGCGAGGTTGGGACCGCTCAGGGCGAGATCGACCAGGATCACGCGGCCCTCCCGGGCGAGCAGGCGCGCGAGCGCGATCGCCGTGACGCTCGTCCCCACGTGGCGCGCGGCGCCCATGACGGCGACGCGCCGGCCGCCCTCCCCGGCTTCGCGCAGGCCGGCCGCCACGTCCGCGATCGTCAGGCCGGCGCTCTCGTCATTCGCCGGCGCGGCCTCGGACACGGCCTCGCCGGGTTCCGGATCCGGCCGCGCGAAGCTTGGCTCGACCGCCGCGGCGCCACGCGTCGCGAGCGGGCCATGCAGCAGCTCGCCGGTCGCGACGAAGCCCGCCATCGTGAACATGGTCGCAAGGGTCGCGATCAGGACGATCGGCAGCTTCTTCGGGAAATAGGGCGTGTTCGAAGCGGCCGCGCGCGAGATGATGCGCGCGTCGCTCGGCGCGGCGCCGATGCTGTCGCGGGCGGTCGCCTCGCGGTACTTCGCGAGATAGGCCTCGAGCAGGTCGCGCTGTGCCTTCGCCTCGCGCTCGAGCGCGCGCAGCTCCACGTCCTGGCCGCTGTTGGAGGAGGCCTGGCGCTTGAGCTGGTCGAGGCTGCTCGACAGCGACTCCACGCGCGCACTCGCGATCTTCGCGTCGTTCTCGAAGGCGCGCGCGACGCGCTCCGCCTCGACGCGCAGCTGGCGGTCGAGGTCGCCGACCTGCGCCTTGAGCTCCTTGATGCGCGGATGCGAGCCGAGCAGGGTCGAGGACTGCTCGGCAAGCTGTGCCTGCAGCGTGACCCGCTGCTCCGAGAGCCGCCGCACCACCTCCGAGTTAAGCACGTCGGACGCCTCGATCGGCCCGCCGCGCTTCAGCAACTCGCGGATGAAGCGCGCCTTCGCTTCCAACTCGGCCTTCTGCGCCCGCGCGGTCGCGAGGTCGCGGTTGGCCTCGCCCAGCGTCTGGTTGGAGAGCGTGGTGTTGTTGGTGCCGATGAACAGGTTGGTCTTGCCGCGGAAGTCCTCGACCTTGGCCTCGGCCTCGGCGACGCGCTTGCGCAGCCCCTCGATCTCGCCCGCGAGCCACCGGCCCGCCAGCCGCGTCTGCTCCTGGCGCACGGCTTGCTGGAGCTGCAGGTAGGTGTCGGCGATCGCGTTCGCGACCTGCGCCGCGAGCTCGGGATCCTGCGACTGGAACTCGATCGCGATCACGCGCGACTTGTCCACCGGGAACACTGCGATGCGCTCATAATAGGCGTCGAGCACGCGCTCCTCGGGCGTCATCCCCAGTGGGTCGCGCGCGAGCCCGACGAAGCCCAGGATGGTGCGCACCAGCGACGGCCCGCGCAGGGCCGGGTCGAACTCGGGCTTCTCGCCGAGCTTGAGCTCCCGGATCACCTGCCGGGCGAGGTCGCGCGACAGGGCGAGCTGGACCTGGCTCGTCACCGCCTCCGGGTCCACGTTGCGCTCGCGCTCGGCATTCTTGTCGGCCTCGGGCCGCAGGAAGACGTTCTCGCGCCCTTCGATCAGGATGCGCGCTTCCGACTTGTATTTCGGGGTGAGCAGGTTGACGCCCACCGCGGCGACGAGCGCGACCGCGAGGCTCGGCGCCAGCACCCACCATTTCTTGCGCCACAGCGACCGGCCCAGCGAGCCGAAATCGAGCTCGCCGCCTCCGGCGGCATCGACCCCGTCGTTCCTGTCCGTCTCGCCTGCACGCATGACCGAACCCACCACGGAAGCACCGCTGCGCCCATCAAGAAGCATTAAGGTTGCTTTGGCGTTAATCCGGTCCCTCGGATTGGAGAGGCTTTGTTAACCATGGCCGGCGTTAATCGGGCCCACGCGTTCCTGCCATCGGGTCCTGGTCATGCGCCTGTGCCGCCTCGCCGTGCTCGCCGTTGCCGCGCTGGCGCTCGCCGCCTGCGCGCACGGCTACGGCGCGGCCCCGGTCTCCCCCAAGGCCGACGCGCCCTACACCCTCGACTCGGGCGACAAGCTGCGCGTCGTGGTGTTCGGCCAGGAGGGGATCAGCAACTCCTATGCGGTCGACACCGCCGGGCGCATCACGATGCCGCTGATCGGGGCGGTGCCGGCGCGCGGCAAGACCCCGGCCGGGCTCCAGCAGACGATCGGCGAGCGGCTCAGGCAGGGCTTCGTGCGCGAGCCGCATGTCGCCGTCGAGGTCGAGGCTTACCGGCCGTTCTTCATCCTCGGCGAGGTCACGGCGCCCGGGCAGTATCCCTATGTTCCGAACATGACGATCGAGACCGCGGTGGCGATCGCGGGCGGTTTCACGCCGCGGGCGCTGAAATGGTCGGTCGAGGTCAGCCGGCCGATGGGCGACGTCGTCGAGCGCGGCGCCGTGCCGCTCACCTTCCCGGTGCGGCCGGGCGACACCATCGTGGTCGCGGAACGCTGGTTCTGACCATGGCGGCGGCAGCGTCACCGCTGCGCATCCTCCATGTCCTGCGCGCCCCCGTGGGAGGCCTGTTCCGGCACGTCGTCGATCTCGCGCGCGAGCAGGTCGCGCGCGGTCATGCGGTCGGCGTGGTCGCCGATTCCTCCACCGGCGGGGAGCGGGCCCAATCCGTGCTCGCCGGGCTCGCGCCCGACCTGGCGCTCGGGCTGACGCGCGTGCCCATGAGCCGCCATCTCGGGCCCACCGACGTCGCGGCGCTGCGCCACGTGCGCGCGCGGGCCGCCGCGACCGCGGCGGACGTGATCCACGGCCACGGCGCCAAGGGCGGCGCCTATGCGCGCCTCACGCCGCGCGGCGCCGCGATCCGCGTCTACACGCCGCACGGCGGCAGCCTGCACTATTCGGCGTCCTCGCCGGTCGGCCTCGTCTACCTGGCGCTGGAGCGCGCGCTCAAGCGGCGCACCGAGCTGTTCCTGTTCGAGAGCGCGTTCGGGCGCGATGCCTTCGCGGCCAAGCTCGGCGCGCCGGGCGCGCTCGTGCGCGTCGTTCACAATGGCGTGAGCCCCGGAGAGTTCGAGCCGGTCGCGCCCCTCCCCGACGCCACCGACCTCGTCTTCATCGGCGAGCTGCGCCGCCTCAAGGGCGTCGATCTCCTGCTCGACGCGGTGGCGGCGCTCGGCCGCGCCGGCACCCGCGTGACCGCGACCGTCGTCGGCGACGGCCCGGACGCCGCGGCGTTCCGCGCCCGGGCGACGACGCTCGGCCTCGACCGGGACGTGCGCTTCCATCCGCCGACCGGCGCGCGCGCCGCCTTCGCGATGGGCCGCTGCGTCGTCGTTCCCTCGCGCGCCGAATCGCTCCCCTATGTGGTGCTCGAGGCCGCCGCCGCCGGCATGCCCCTGATCGCCACCGCGGTCGGCGGCATTCCCGAGATCTTCGGCGATGAGGCGGGACGCCTCGTCGCGCCCGGCGATGCCGCCGCGCTCGCGGCGGCGATCCGCGCGACGCTCGCGGATCCCGGCGAAGCCGGCAAGGCGGCGTTAACCTTGCGCGGGCGTATCCGCGAAGGATTCGCGACCGGAATCATGGCGGAGTCCGTGATCGATGCCTATCGCGCAGCGCTCTCGGCGCGCGCCCGCGTGCGGTGAATCTCCGATCTCATCAAGCCTTTCTTGATGCTTTTTCGATAGATGCGGGGGTGATCGCCAGCCGCTCGCGCGCGGCATTCGTTCGAGCCGAGGATCCGGGTTGTGTCCGCCATGATGGGCTTCGAGTCCGGCCGTTCCGCCGGCCGCCTGATGGGAGCGCCGCTCGGCGCCGGCGCCGCGGCCCTGCAGGCCGGCCCCGCCGCGCGCGGCGCGCTCTCGCCCGCGGCCCTGCAGGTGGTGGCGCAGCAGGTCGCGCCCGCCTATTCCCCGATCGTGCTCGCCGGCTTCGTGCGCATGATCGAGTTCGCCCTGATCTCGGTCATCGGCGTGACGCTCTACATCATCACGGTCTATCCCAACTACGGCTACGTGCTCGAGGCGTATTACCTCCTGACCGCGGTCGCCATCGCGGGCTTCGCGGTGCTCGCCTTCCAGGCCGCCGACATCTACCAGGTCCAGGCGTTCCGCAGCCCGGTCAGCCAGTCGGCCCGGCTGGTGGTCGGCTGGGGCTTCGTGTTCCTCGCCGTCGCCGCCATGATGTTCTTCGCCAAGCTCGGCGATCACTATTCGCGCCTGTGGCTCGGCGCCTTCTACGGCGTCGGCCTGATCACCCTGCTGGCCTTCCGCTTCTCGCTCTACGGCCTGGTGCGGCACTGGACGCGCGAGGGCCGGCTCGACCGCCGCGCCGTCGTGGTCGGCGGCGGCAGCGCCGGCGAGCAGCTGATCGGCGCCCTCGACGTGCAGCGCGACTCCGACGTGCGCGTGGTCGGCCTGTTCGACGATCGCGGCGAGGACCGCTCGCCGCCGGTCTGCGCCGGCCAGCAGAAGCTCGGCACCGTCGACGACCTCGTCGAGTTCGCGCGCCGCACCCGCGTCGACCTCGTGATCTTCTCCCTGCCGATCACGGCCGAGAGCCGCATCCTGCAGATGCTCAAGAAACTGTGGGTGCTGCCGGTGGACATCCGCCTCTCGGCCCACTCGAACCAGCTCCGCTTCCGTCCCCGCTCCTACTCCTACATCGGCAACGTGCCGGTGCTCGACGTGTTCGACAAGCCGATCGCCGACTGGGACGTGGTGATGAAGTGGCTGTTCGACCGCGTCGTCGGCACGCTGGCGCTGGTGCTGCTGTCGCCGCTGTTCCTGATCACCGCGCTCGCCATCAAGCTCGACAGCCGCGGGCCCGTGCTGTTCAAGCAGAAGCGGTACGGCTTCAACAACGAGCTGATCGAGGTCTACAAGTTCCGCTCGATGTACGTGGAGGCGGCGGATGCGACCGCCGCGAAGCTCGTCACCAAGGACGATCCGCGCGTGACCCGCGTCGGCCGCTTCATCCGCAAGACCAGCCTCGACGAGCTGCCCCAGCTCTTCAACGTGGTGTTCAAGGGCAATCTCTCCCTGGTCGGCCCGCGCCCGCACGCGGTCCACGCCAAGGCCGAGGACCGCCTCTACGACGAGGCCGTGGACGGCTATTTCGCGCGCCACCGGGTCAAGCCCGGCATCACGGGCTGGGCGCAGGTCAACGGCTGGCGCGGCGAGACCGACAGCCACGAGAAGATCCAGCGCCGCGTCGAGCACGACCTCTACTACATCGAGAACTGGTCCGTGCTGTTCGACCTCTACATCCTGGCGGTGACGCCCTTCGCGCTCGCCAAGACCGAGAACGCCTATTGATGGCCGCCGCGGCCGGCATCGCCGCGCCGGCCGGCGCCTGCGCACCGCCGCGCGGCCTCGCGCTCGAGCGCCTGCGCGGGCTGATCCTCTGGCTCACCGTGGTCTGCGGCGCCTTCGTGTTCATGGAGCCGAGCCCCTACGAGGTGGCCTCGCTGCTCGCGATCGTCGTCTTCGCGCTCACGGGCGGCCTGGTGCTGCGCCCGGCGCTCATGGGCCTCGCGCTCCTGCTGCTCGCCTACAATATCGGCTTCTCGATCGCGGTGATCCCGCTGCTCGGCGAGCAGAAGCCCGTCACCTGGGTCCTGGTGTCGTGGTATCTCGCGGTCACCAGCCTGTTCTTCGCGGCGGCGCTGGGGCGCAACACCGAGCAGCGGCTCTCGCTGATCGTGCGCGGCTACCTGGTCGCGGCCGCGATCGCCTCGCTCGCCGGCGTCGCGGGCTACTTCAGCCTGCTGCCGGGCGCCGACCTGTTCCTGCGCTACGGCCGCGCCCAGGGCACCTTCAACGATCCCAACGTGCTCGGCGCCTTCATCGTGCCGGCCGCGCTGTTCGCGCTGCAGCGGGTGTTCGACGGACGCCCCGCGCAGGCGCTGCGCAATGCCGCGCTGTTCGGGCTCTACGTGCTGGCGCTGCTGCTGACCTTCTCGCGCGGCGCCTGGGGCCAGTTCGCCCTCGCCGCGGTCCTGATGACGCTGCTCGCTCTCGCCACCAGCACCTCGCCGCGCGAGCGCGCCCGCATCGTGCTGATCGCGGCCTTCGGCCTCGTCCTCACCGCCGCCTTCCTCGCGGTGCTGCTCAGCATCGGCCGGATCGCCGAGCTGTTCGAGGTGCGCGCCAGCCTCGAGCAGAGCTACGACACCGGCCACACCGGCCGCTTCGGACGTCACGCCCTCGGCTTCGTCATGGCGCTCGACCGCCCGCTCGGCCTCGGCCCGATGCAGTTCCACAAGTTCTTCGGCGAGGACCCGCACAACGCCTATCTCAACGCCTTCGTCTCGGGAGGCTGGCTCGCGGGCTTCGCCTATCTGACCCTCACCGCCGTGACCCTGGTGCGCGGCCTGCGCCTCGTGGTCCTGCCGGGCCCGACGCGCAAGGCCTGTCTCGCGGTCTATGCCGCGTTCGCGGCCGTGGCGGTCGAGAGCCTGATCATCGACACCGACCACTGGCGGCACTATTTCCTGCTCATCGGCATCCTCTGGGGCCTGATGGCGGTCGCGTCGCGCCCGGCCCCCCGCCCGCGCGCCGGAACCGCGGTCCGCCCGCCCCGCCACCCTTGCGCGCCAGCCCCTCGGCGCTTAGACCTAGAGCCGCCGGTACGGAGCGTAGCGCAGCCCGGTTAGCGCACCAGTCTGGGGGACTGGGGGTCCCGAGTTCAAATCTCGGCGCTCCGACCGTTTAACCCCATGATATGGCGTGGTTATTCGGACGACCCGCCGACCGAAATATCTCACTCGTTGCTTGTGTCGCCACCAAGTCGCCACCCCTTCTCCGCCGTAACGCCGGACCGGTCCGTCTGATCGGTCCGAGCTGTGCGAGCGAGGGCCATGCTGGCTGCGGAAAGCGGCCCAGTGAGGGCACGACGAGACCAAACACGCCATCCGAGGTGCCTTACACGGTGAAGAAGCCTCCATTCACGTCGATCACGCAGCCCGTGGTGTAGCTCGACGCATCCGAGGCGAGGAACAGCGCCGCCTTGCCGATCTCGTCCATCTCGCCGCGCCGGCGCAGCGGCACCTGGTTGAGCACCAGGGATTCGTCCCGCGTGCGCCAGATCGCCTCGGCCCGCGGCCCGCTCTTGATGAAGCCGGGCGCGATCACGTTGACCCGGATCTGGTGCGGCCCGAGGTGGCGCGCCAGGTTCCGGGTCATGCCGATGATGCCGGCCTTCGCGGCGCTGTATTGCGGGCTCACCAGCTCGGTGCCGGCGCGCCCGGCGATCGAGGCCATGTTGACGATGGAGCCGCCGCGCTCCTTGAGGTGCGGCAGGGCCGCCTTGATGCAGAAGAACGTGCCGCGCACGTTCCAGCTCATCACGCGGTCGAAGTGCTCCTCGGTCACGTCCTCGATGCGCAACGGCGTGTGGGCGCTGCCGCCGGCATTGTTCACCAGCACGTCGATGCGGCCGAATTCCTTGATCGCCGCGGCGATCATCGACTCGACATCCGGCACGCTCGCGACGTTGCACACGGCGGATTTGGCTTCGATTCCTTCCTTCCGCAGGCCCGCCTCGGCCTCGCGAATGCCGTCCGCGTCCAGGTCGGAGACCAGCAACCGCGCGCCGTTCTGTCCGAGAACGGATGCGATCGCCAGGCCGAGCCCCCGCGCCGCGCCGGTGACAAGAGCGACTTTACCGTTCAGCATGGTTCGTCCCTCAGAGATAGCGTAGGGCGGTGAGCGTGCCCTCTTCGATCGCTTCGAAGAACTTGCGAGATCCGAGGACATCGCCGACGTAGTAGACGGGCGTCCCGAGCGTCTCGAGCGCGGCACTCTCCTCGCGTCGCGGCTTGTAGCCGGTGCAGAAGATGACGTGGTCGACCCCCGTGAGGCGACGTTTCATGCGGTTGCGCGGCGCGATGGTGACCCAGTCCGGCCCGATCTCGAGGATGTCGGTATGCGTGAACACCTCGATGTCCAGGTTCCGGATGCGGTCGAGGAAATAGACGCGGTCCGCGTGCACGGCCTTCTTGAGCAGCTCCGAGCGCGCGACGACGACGACCTGCTTGTTGCGCTCGGCGAGATAGTCGGCGACCTCGACTCCGACCAGCCCGCCGCCGATGACCACGCAGTGGTCGCCTGGAACCTCCCGCCCGGCGAGGACCTGCCAGCCCACCATCACGCTCGGCTGATCGATTCCCGGCAATGCCGGCATCTGCGACGCCGCCCCCGTCGCCACGATGATGGCATCCGGCTTCAGGGCGCGCGCCTCCTCGAGGCCGAGCGAGCTGTTGAGCCGCACGTCGACCTTCAGCCGCTTCACCTCCGCGCTGAAATAGCGCAGTGCATTCTCGATCTCCTCGCGATGCGGCGGCGTATGGGCGAGATTGAGCTGTCCGCCGAGCACGCCTTCCGTCTCGTAGAGGTGGACCTCGTGGCCGCGCTTGGCCGCCGTCACGGCCGCCGACATGCCGGCGGCGCCGCCGCCGACCACGGCGACGCGCTTGCGGCTCGGAACGCTGTTGATCAGCGGCTTGAGCTCCAGCTCGCGGCTCACCATCGGGTTCACCGTGCAGGCGATGCCCTTGTGGCGGTGGATGGTGGCGAGGCATTCGTTGCAGGCGATGCAGGGCGCGATCTCCTCGACCTTGCCGGCCGCCGCCTTGGCGGGAAAGTAGGGATCGGCGATCAGGGGGCGGCTGAGGCAGATGAAGTCCGCCTGGCTCTTCTCCAGAATCTCCTCCGCCAGCTCGGGCGTGTTGATGCGGCCGACCGTCATCACGGGAACGCGCACGCGGCGCTTCATGGTCTCGCTGTAGTGGACGTAGCAGCCGCGCTCCACGCCCATGCCGGGCACGATCATGTAGGGACGCGAGGAATGAATGCCGCCCGAGACGCTGATCGAGTCGGCGCCGGCGGCCTCGAGCATCGCGGCGATCTCCACGGCATCGTCGAGCTCGAGCCCCTGCGGGGCGTGGTCGCGTCCGTTCATGCGGCAGATCACCGGATAGTCCTGACCGAGCTCCTTCTTGATGGCCTGGATCAATTCGATATAGAAGCGCGTACGGCCCGCAAGATCGTGTCCGTACTGGTCCTCGCGCCGGTTCGCTTCCGGCGACAGGAACTGCCCGATCAGATATCCGTGCGCGCCGTGAAGCTCGATCGCGTCGTAGCCGGCCTCGCGCGCGCGCGCGGCCGCCTCGGTGAAGCGCCGGACGATGCGCTGGATCTCGGCGACGGTCAGCTCCTTCGGCATCACGGGCTCGCCCACCGCATTGAACTGGGAGGGCACCGGCGACGGCGCCAACGGTACCGAGCCGGATATCTCCGGGATGGACTCCCGACCGCCGTGGTTCAACTGCAGCGCGACCTTCGCCCCCGCGGCGTGGACCGCATCGGCGATCTTGCGCATGCCCGGGATGTAGCGATCCTCGTGCAGCATGGCATTGTGGTGCAGGCGCTTGCCCTCCTGCTCCACATAGGTGGCTTCCACGATGATGAGTCCGGTGCCGCCGCGCGCCCGCTCGGCGTAGTACTCCGCCATGTCGTCGTGAACGAAGCCGTCCTTGTCGGCGAGCTCGGAGCTTGTGGCCGCAAACACCACGCGGTTGGGCAGCGTCAGGGCGCCCAGCGCGATGGGGCTGAACAGATGCGGAAAGTGCGCCATTATTTTCTCCGGGTCCTTTGTCGGCGGTGGTTCATTCACGCAGAGGCTTGCGCGGCAGGTTGCGATGCAGAGGCGCGCAGCTTGGCGGTCGCGTTGTGATCGAGTCGCCACGCAGTCGCGCCGTCGGGCGCGGCATGCGCCTTGACGACGACCGCGTATTCGGTCCGCGCCGCCTTGGCATCGATGTAGCCGAGCGTGACGTCGCGCAGCACGAGCTCCGGGTCGCGCTCGCGCGGGTCTCCGTAGCCGCCGCCGCCGGGCGAGTGGTATTCGAGCCGGTCGCCGGCCTTGAGGATCCGCCGCCCCTTGGTCACCAGCGGCAGGCGCGAGGATTCCCCACCCTCGTGGAAGATCACGTCGGCTCCGAGACCCGGCTTGCCGCCGAGGATCCCGAAGGGCGCGAAACGGCTCCGGTCGCCGAGCACCACCGCCGCCACCTCGCCGTCGAGGATGCGGTAGGCGTAGGACGTGCCGCAGCCGCCGGCATGGCGCCCCGCGCCGCCCGACCTTTCGCGGATCGCGAGCCGCTCGATCCGCACCGGAACGCGGTGCTCGACGGATTCCACCGACGGATAATTCGCGGCGCCGAGCGCCGTCGGGCCGTTCACGAGACCGTCGCTCTGCGGCGAACCGCCGTAGCCGCCGGCGGCCGGAAACAGCATCACGTAGTAGTTGCCCCGCGTAGGATGCGTGCCCGAGAAAGTGATGATCCCCGTGGTGCCGAAATTGTCGGCCGGCACCCGGTCGGGCAGCGCCTGTGCGAGCGCGCCGAACACGACCGAGATGATGCGCCCCACCGTTTCCGGATAGCCGCTGATCGCGTGCGGATGTCCGGCGCCGAGGAAGGTGGTCGACGGAATGACGTAGTCGAATGGCCGAAAGCAGCCGCCATTGATCGGAATCTCGGGAAATATGTGCTTCATCGCGATCTGGCAGGACGCGACGCTCGTCCGCATCGG
This sequence comes from Bradyrhizobiaceae bacterium, assembly GCA_003105195.1. GTDB lineage: Bacteria > Pseudomonadota > Alphaproteobacteria > Rhizobiales > Xanthobacteraceae > FEB-22. The sequence goes on along the minus strand of PQAH01000060.1, from coordinate 24,074 downwards.
CACGTTGAGCGGGCCCCTGGCGGGCGGCGAGGACTCGGAGAAATCGAAGCTGACGCGGTCGCCCTTGACGGTGAGGCGCAGGCGGATCCGCAGCGGCGCGTCGACATGGCCGTCGTTGTCGACGGCGTCCTCGAACTCGTAGGTCCGGTCGGGGATGCTCTCGATGAGCGAGCGCATGTGCCGTTCGGAGCGATCGTTGAGCTCCGCGAAGCTCGCCAGCATGGCTTGCGCGCCGTAGCGCTTCACGAGATCGTCGAAGCGGCTCGCGCCCACCCGCAGCGCCGAAATGGTGGCCTCGATGTCGCCGCGACGCTCGTCGGGCATGCGGACATTGTCGAGGATCAACCGCAGGAAGTCCTCCTCGAGCCGGCCTTCACGGTAGAGAGGCACCGGATTGATGATGATGCCCTCCTGGAAGACCTCGGTGGCGCCCGGGGCGAATCCGCCCGGCGTCGAGCCGCCGATGTCGTTCCAGTGGCCGCACGCCGCGAGCAGCGCGACCATGCGCCCGCCGCTGAACGCCGGCGCGATCAGCTTCACATCGGGCAGATGGGTCCCACCCAGATAGGGCTGGTTCATGATGTAGACGTCGCCTGGCCGGAAGCCCCCGCGCCGCTCCGCCTCCTGCAGCACGGTCTGGACCGAGAACTGCATGGCCGTCATGAAGACCGGCAGCGTATAGGACCCCTGCGCGACCATCTCTCCGGTAACGGGATGGAAGATGCCGCTGGCGCGATCCTTCTGCTCCGAAATGACCGACGAGAACGCGGCGCGCACGATGATCGCGTCCATCTCGTCGACGATCTGCTCCAGGCCACCTTTGATGACGGCGACGGTGATCGGATCAACGCCCGCATTGGCCTTCATGACTGCTGCGTCTCCAGAATGAGGTTGCCCATGTGGTCGACGCCGGCACGGATGCCGGGCTCGATCACGGTCGTGCAGTCCTCCTGCTCGACGATGGCGGGGCCGGCGAGCGTGGTGCCTGCGGCCAGCGCACGGCGGCTGTAGACCGGGGTGTCGTGGAAGCGGTCGTCGAAATAGACGCGACGCGTGCCGGTGCGCGCCTCCTCGAGTGAGCCGCCGGGCGAGACCCATGCCGCGACGTCGAGCTTCCGGCGGAGCCCGATCACGGTGACCCGCAAGGTCGTGAGGCGAATGCCGAGGCCTTCGATGGGTTTGCCGTATTCCTTGGCGTAGGCCTCCCGGAAGCGTTCCGCGACCGAGGTTGCGGTGAGTTCGGTTGGCAGGGACACGCGGATGTTGTGGCGTTGCCCCTCATAGGCCATGTCGGCGTCGAGCAGGACCTCGATCTCCTCGATCGGAATCGCCTCGCTGCGGATGAGGTTCGTGCCCTCCTCCACGCTGGCATCGACCTGCGCGCGGAAATCGGCGAAGTCGAGCTCCTCGAGATTGCGCAGCACGGTGCGGACAAAGTCGTGCCGGACGTCGGCGGCTGCGCTCCCGAGCGCGCACAGGACGCCCGGATAGTAGGGCACCAGACAGCGGCCCACGCCCACGTCGCGCATCAGCGCCGCTCCGTGCAGCGGTCCGGCACCCCCGAACGCGACCAGGGCAAAGTCGCGCGGGTCGTAGCCGCGCTCCACCGAGACGACGCGAATGCGGCCCGCCATGTTGTTGTTGGCGACGCGAATGATGGCGCTTGCGGCCTCCTCGACCGAGAGCCCGAGCGGCCGGCCGATGTCCCGCAGGATCGCGTCCGCCGCCGCATCCCGGTTCATCCGCATGCCGCGCTCGCCGCCCAGCACGAAATCCGGGTTGATGCGGCCCAGCACCAGATTGGCATCGGTGACCGTCGGGCGCGTACCCCCGCGGCCATAGGCAACCGGCCCCGGGAAGGCGCCGGCGGATTCCGGCCCGACCTGCAGGATGCCGCCGCGGTCGATCGAGGCAATGCTGCCGCCGCCCGCGCCCACCGTGTTGACGTCGATCATCGACACGCGGAGCGGGAGCCGGAACGCGATCGAGGTCTCCTCCGTGGTCCGCGGACGCCCCGCCGGAATCAGGCAGACATCGAAGCTGGTGCCGCCCATGTCGGCCGAGATCACGTTCTCGAAGCCGGCCATGCGCGCCAGAAAGCTTGCCGCCGTCACGCCCGCCGCCGGACCGGAGAGCGCGAGGTTGGCCGGCCGTTCGCAGGCCGAGGCGCTGGACATGACGCCGCCATTCGACTGCACGAACAGCACGTCACGGACATATCCCGCCTTGCCGAGCTCGTCCTTCAGCTTGCCGACATAGGTCTGCACCATGGGCTGCACGAAGGTGTGCACGGCCGCGGTGCTGAACCGCTCGAACTCGTAATACTCGGGAAGGAGGTCCGAAGACGTGTTGACGATCCAGTCTGGATTGAGGGCGAGCAGGATCTCCTTGGTGCGCCGCTCGTGCGCCGGATTCGCATAGGAGTGCAGGAAACACACGACCACCGCCTGTACGCCACTGGCGCGCAGGATTCCGCCTGCCGTCCTGACCCCCTGCTCGTCGAGCGGCTCGACTACCTCGCCGCGGAAATCCATGCGCTCCTGCACCTCCAGGCGCAGATCGCGGGGGATCAGCGGGTTCTGCAGGCCGTACATCCCGTAGGGGTTCGGTCGTTCGCGCCGGCCGAGCTCGAGCACGTCGCGGAATCCCGCGGTCACGATCATCCCGCAGCGCGCGCCCTTGCGTTCGATCAGTGCGTTCGTCGCGATCGTCGTTCCGTGAATGAACAGGTCCACGTCGCGCGCCGAGATTCTGATGTTCTCCATGGCGTTGAACAGGCCGGCCGACAGGTTTCCGGCCGTCGTCGACGCCTTGCTGATCTGCACGCGACCGCTTGCCTCATCGAGGTAGAACAGGTCCGTGAAGGTTCCGCCGACGTCGATTCCGAGAAGTCTGGCCACTGATCCGTTCTCCTGCCGGCGCGCTATGCCCCGAGATAGGCGCGTTGCACCTCGACATCGTCGAGGAGCTCCGCGCCCGTCCCGCTCATGGTTATGACCCCGGTCTGCATCACATAGGCCCGGTCCGACATCCGGAGCGCCAACCGTGCGTTCTGCTCCACGAGCACGACCGAGATCCCCTTCTCCTGGATGCGCCGGATGATCCGCACGATGTCGCGAACGATCAGCGGCGACAGTCCGAGCGAGGGCTCGTCGAGCAGCAGCAGCTTGGGCGACGACATCAGCGCGCGCCCGATGGCGACCATCTGCTGCTGTCCACCCGACAGGCTGCCGGCGCGTTGCCGGCGACGCTCGGCGAGGACCGGGAACCACTCGTAGACGGATTCGAGGGTCCGCGCCGCCTCCCCCCGCGATCGCTGGTAGGCGCCGAGCGCGAGGTTCTCCTCCACGTCCATGTCGGGGAACAGGCGCCGGCCCTCCGGCGAGATCGCGACTCCCGCCCGAATCACGTCGGGAGCCGAGGCGCCGTCGAGGCGGAGATCGCCGAACCGGATCTCCCCGGCACCAACCGGGAGCAGGCCCATGATCGACTTGAGCAGCGTCGACTTGCCCGCGCCGTTGGCGCCGACTATCGACACAATGTGACGTGGGTCGACCGACATCGATACCCCGCGCAGCGCGCGCACCTTGCCGTAGGCGACGTGGAGATCGCGCACCTCAAGCCGCGACATCTTCGTCTCCGAGATAGGCCGCGATCACCTGCGGGTCGCGCTGCACCTGGTCGGGAGTGCCTTCGGCGAGCTTGCGTCCATTGCTCACCGCGATGATGTGCCCGCAGAGCTGCATCACGAAGCTCATGTCGTGCTCCACCACCAGGATCGTCGTGCCCTGCTGGTTGATGCGACGGATCAGCTGAGCCATCTGCGCCGTCTCGGCCGGGTTCATGCCCGCCACCGGCTCGTCGAGCATCAGGAGCTTCGGCGACGTTGCGAGTGCGATCGCCACGCCGAGCGAGCGCTGGTGCCCGTAGGGGAGATTCCGCGCCGTGATGTCGTGGACGTCGCGCAGATCGACGAAATCGAGGAGGTCGAAGGCGCGGCGATGGAGGTCGTCCCGATAAGCACGCCACCGGCCGAGGCCCGGAACTCCGCTCCACACGGCGGGCCCGCTGCGCGCGGCGAGACCGCGCAGCACGTTCTCGAGGACGGTCGAGTCGGTATATAGGACGGTGGACTGGAAGGTGCGGGCCATGCCCAGCCGCACGCGCTCGAACGGCGGCAGCGCGTTCACGACGCGGCCCTCGAAGCGGACCTCGCCCGCGGTCGGCTGTTGCTGGCCGCAGACCAGGTTGAAGACGGTGGTCTTGCCGGCGCCATTCGGACCGATGAGGCCGACGATGCTGCCGGATTCGATCGAGAACGACAGGTCGGACACGGCATTGAGGCCGCCGAAGCGCTTGCTCAGACCGGACACGCTGAGGAGCTCGCTCATGGCTGCGTCTCGGCCGCGACCGGCGCCCCCTTGCGGCGCGGCGTTCGCACCCAATCGACGACCGCACGCACCGACATTCCGATCGCCGAGGTCACGCCGTCGGGCAGGAAGCGCATGAACAGCATCAGGATCAGGCCGTAGAGGAACTGCTGCCACAGCAGATAGTCGCGCAGGAACTCCGGCAGCGGCGTCAGGATCAACGCGCCGATGATCGGTCCGGCCAGGGAGAAGCTTCCCCCGATGATGTTCATCAGCAGGAAGTTCACCGACTCCCAGAACGTGAAGTTGAACGGCGCGATGTAGCGCAGAAAATGCGCGGACAGACTGCCGCCGAGCCCGGCGAGGAACGAGCCGATCACGAAAGCGATCAGCTTGACCCGCATCGGGTCGTACCCGGTCGCCTCCGCGAGCTGCTCCGATTCGCGCACCGCATCCATGGCGCGCCCGAACGGCGAGCGGTAGAGCGCGGCCAGGAATGCCAGCGCCAGGAGAAAGACTGCGAGTGCGAGATAGTAGAACTGCGCCTTGGTCTGGAGCGAGCCGGCCACGAACGGCAGGGTCGGCGCCTTGATCCCGACCAGCCCGGTATTGCCGCCCGTCAGGGCGACCGCATCCTTGCTGACCAGGAATATGAACTCGTTGAGCGCGAAGGTGAACAGGATGAAGTACACGCCCTTCAGCCGCAGAATCACCCGGCCGAGCAGAAGCGCGACCGCGGCCGCCAGAATGCCGGAGAGCAGGAAGGCGGCGAGGAACGGCAGCGCGAGCTTGAGCGTAAGTTGCGCCGACGCATAGGCACCGATCGCCATGAAGCCGGCATGGGCGAGGGACACCTGCCCGGTCTTGAGAATGATGTTGAGACCGAGCGCCAGCACGGCATTGATCAGCATCATGTCGAAGATGTGCAGCCAGAAATTTCCGTGCACGAAGCTCGGCACCAGCCAGGCGCCGACGACGGCCGCCACAATCACGATCGCCAGCGCGTAACGGGACGAACGTGCGCGCATGTCAGCCGTCCGCGCGCGCGAGGATGCCGGTCGGCTTCCACAACAACACGCCCATGATGAGCAGGAAGCCGAGCATCTCGGCGGTCAGGCCCCCGAACAGGGTCGCGAAGGCGCTCTCGGCGACTCCGAGGAGAAGGCCGCCCACGACCGCTCCCGGGATGCTGCCGAGCCCGCCCAGAATCACGACGATGAAGGCCTTCAGGAGCGCGGCCTGTCCCATGTAGACATGGAGGGAGAAGATCGGCGCGATCAGCCCGCCCGCGATCGCGGCAAGCGCGGCACCGAGCCCGAAGGCGATCGCGTACACGCGGTTCACCGGAATTCCCTGCATCAGCGCCGCCTCGCCGTCCTGGGCGACCGCGCGAAGCGACTTGCCGAGAGTGGAGTGCTTGATCAGAAGGTAGAAGCCGGCGAGGACCACGATGGTGAGACCGACGACGAGCAGACGTTCATAGGGGAATGCGAGCCAGCTCGAGCGGTACACTCCGCTCACCGGCGAGGGAATCGAGAACCCGTCCACGCCCTCGACCACCGCCATCACCCCCTGGATCGCGATCTGCAGGCCGAGCGCGCTCATCAGCATGCTGAGCTCACGGCCGCGCAGCGGGGCGAACACGGTCTTCTCGACCATCATGCCGGCGAGCCCGATCACCAGTGCCGACAGTGCCACCGCCGAGAAGTAGTCCAGACCGAGCTGGGTGGTGAGATGGTAGACCACGAACGCGCCCAGCATGTAGAATTCGCCGTGCGCGAAGTTGACGAGCCGCAGGATGCCGAAGATCAGCGTAAAACCCAGCGCCATCAGGACGTAGAAGGCGCCCGAGGTCAGGCCGTTCACGAGAATCTGAGCGATCGTCGACGTCGTTATCACGGCCCGGTCACTCGTGCTCGGTGGGCGGCTCGATGCACGCCCGGCTCTGCGGGAGCCGGGCGAGTTTCGAGGGTCTGCTGAAGTCGAGTACCGGCGCGATCAGGGCTCGATCTTCGTGCGCATCACTTCGGCGCCCTTGCGCACCTGGCCGACGAAGAATGGCGCGATCCACTGGTGGTTGATGCCATAGGCCTTGGCACCACCCCACACATAGCGCCCCTGCAGGCCCATGTACTCCTTCTGGGATTCGAGCGCCTTCCGGAGCACGTCGGTGTCGACGGACTTGGTCTGCTTCATGGTGGCGAACAGCATGTGCGCGCCCTCGTAGAAGAAAATGCCGAGGCCGTTCATCGGGATCTTGTACTTCGCCTCGAACCTGTCGGTCAGCGCCTTGGTCTTGGGCTCCTCCGGGTTCCAGGGGCTGTAGTAGTAGAGATCCTCCGCCGCCGGCCCGGCGATCTTGATGGAGTCGGCCACGCCTGGTCCGCCGACCTTCACGAACTTGCCCTTGAAGCCGATCTGGCGCGCCTGCTTCATGATGACGCCGGAATCCACGGGGGTGGATCCGTCCAGGTCGAGGATGGCGGGATTCTGCGCCATGATGCGCGTCAGCACCGGCACGAAGTCCTGGGTGCCGCGCTCGTAGAACTCCTTGGAGATCACCTTGAGGCCGTACTTCTGGTAGGCTGGCTCGCTGTGCGACTGGACCTCCTTCCCGGATTCGTCGTTCGGGGAGATGATCGCGACCGTCTTGGCGTCGGGCAGGTCCTTGGCGATGAAGGCGACCATCGGATCTGAGTTCTCGGCGGTCGTCGGGGTCAGACGGAAGGTGTAGGGCTTGTCCTTGCTCAGGGCCTTCATGGTGTAGGAGTTGGACAGCACCAGGACCTTGTTGCTCTCGGTGGTGTCGGCAATCGCCAGCATCGAGACCGAGCCGAGTGGACCGAAGATGACCTTCACCTCGTCCTGCGACACCAGCCGTTGCGCGGCCTGCGCGGCCGGCGGTCCGGCATACTTGTCGTCATAGGCGATGACCTTGATCGTGTAGGTCGTGTCGCCGACGACCACCCCTCCCGCCTTGTTGACGTCCTCCGCGGCCAGCTCGAGGCCGCCGAGCATGCCCATGCCCCAGCTCATGCCGGGTCCGGACAGCGCGGCGATGAAGCCGACCTTGAGCTCGGCCTTCTTACCCTGCGCGTATGTCGCGTTCGGCGCCCCGGCGACAACGACGAGTGCGGCGAGCGCCACGCCGGCCTTCCAAGCGGATCCCAATTTCGCACGCAGTCCCCCCAGACAGGACATCACCAACCTCCCTTGTTCGCGAGCATGACGATCAGCGAACTGTTGTTTGCGATCTACGCATTGCACCTCGAACCACTATGGCCAGCAGGCGTTTCGGTCGCAAGCCGAACATCCGATCGCACGGCAATCATCAAGATTGTGATGGCGGTGTCGTGGTTGCGCGGCTTCGTGCACGCACCGTCGATGCGGTGAGGCGTGCATCATCGTGCCCGCACCGCCGCAGCGATCATGCGGACCCTGCGATCAGACCGGCAGCCTGGCGCATCGCGATTCCGGCAGGTCCCGAACCGCATCGCGGCATGCCGCGTATTCACGTTCCGTGCGGCCCGCTTCCGTCCACAGCGCAGCCGCCCAATCGTCGACCGACGTCCAGTCGATCGCCACCTCGTCACGCGAGTTCTCGACTTCGCCGACGATCCGCGCGCCGCCCGCGGTCTCGATCGTCACGCGGGCGGAGAGTAGCGGCAGCGAGGACTCCTCCACCTGCGCCAGCGCGGTGAGGCGGTCGCGAACCGCATGGGCTCCGGAATGGAAGTCCTCGAAGCGGAAGCCCGAATGGGCGACCACCGATGCAGCGCAGAACGCGGCGCTCATCAGCTTGTCGCTGAAGCTGTGGAACGGCCCTCTGTTGAGTGTTCCGGGATACCTCATCTCGAAGGGGTTCATCTCGATGCGCAGCCGACTGACCGAGTTCGCGCTGTCGATCTGGCGTGCCGCGCGCTCGGCTGCGAGCACCACGGCCTGGCAGATGCCGCTCACCGGATAGCGCTTGATGACGTTCTCCTCGATGGCTGCGGAGGGGTCGAGATCCCCCGCGATCTCCGCGAAGCTCACCTCCTGGCCGACCACCGCGCGATAGAATCCCGCGGGTCCATCCAGCGCGTGCGCGGCCCCGCGAACTCCCGCGGCAGCGAGGTCGTTGACCAGCAGGGCATTCTGGGCGCCGAGCGCGGTGTGGACCTGCCACTCGTCGCTTCCATCCACCCAGGTCTGCGTCGTTCCGGCATTGACGGCCGTGGTGAGCGCAATCGCGCTCGCGAGTTGCTGCGCGGGAGACGAGCGCGCCACTCCCACCGCGACCGCCGCACCGAACGGCGCATAGAGGCAGGTCGAGCGCAACCCCCGCGGGGTCGTCACCGGGGAGAACCGGCGCGAGAGACCTACCGCGACGGAATAGCCCGCAGCGAGCGCAGCGAGGAAGTCGCCGCCGGACATCTCGGCCTCGTCCGCGACCGCCATCAACGCGGGGATGACCACCGTGCCGATGTGCAGATTGCCGACCGGATGAAAATCGTCCTGAGTGCGCGCGTGCATCGCGGCCCCGTTCCAGAACGCGGCCGCGCGCGCATTCGCGGCGCTTCGCCCGGAGAGCAGGCGATACGCCCCCTCGGACATGGCCGGCTCCGGCACGACCACGTGCTTGGCACCCGCCACGCCGACGCTGAGGTTGGCAAGCAGGCAGAGCAGCAGCCGCTCCCGTGCGGCGACCGAGAGCTTCTCGAACCTGATCGTGCCGGCGTGATGCGCAAGCTCCGCGATCACGGCGCGACCCTCTCCTCGGCCAGCGCGATGGCTGGGCTGAGCGCCGTCTTCTGGATCTTGCCGTTGGAGTTCTTGGGCAGCTCGCGGACGCGATAGATCCGCTTCGGCCGCTTGAATCCGAGATGCGGCTTGAGGAATTCGCCGAGCTCGACCGTGCTGGTGCGGTCGCGAAGCACGACATAGGCCACCACGGCCTGTCCCCATTCCGGATCGGGCTCGCCGACGACCGCCGCCTCCTGCACGGAACCGTGAAGATAGATCGCCTCCTCGATCTCCCGGGGCGCGATATTGTAGCCACCCGAGATGATCATCTCGTCCTTGCGGCCCAGCAGGTAGACATAGCCATGGGCGTCCATGCGGCCCATGTCCTTGGTATGGAGCCAGCCGCCGCGAAGCGTCTCCTCCGTCAAATCTGCGCGCTTCCAATAGCCGGACATCAATTGCGGCGCGCGCAGCACCACTTCGCCCACGCCATCGATGGGTACATCCTGACCGGCGTCGTCGACGATCTTCATCTCCACGGTCGTCCAGGGGCGCCCCGCGGACGACAACCTCTCGGGATTCGGACAGGTGGGCTCGTGGTCCTCGAGCGGCAGGACGGTCATGGTCACGGGCGCCTCGCTCTGCCCATAGATCTGCACAAAGCGGGGACCGAACTTCGCGATGGCGTCGCGCAGGGCCTCGGTGGGCATGGGGCTGGCGCCGTAGATGATCTGCCGCAGCTTCGGCAGCGCGATCGGATAGGCGCCCTCTACCCGCAGCATGCGCTGCAGCATCGTTGGGATCAGCTTGATGGTCTCGATCTCATGGACTCGTGCGAGCCTCAGCACCTCCGCCGGATCGAACTGACGCATGATGACCGAGGCGCCGCCGCGCATGAACCAGGGCAGCACGAAGAACCCGGCCCCGTGGCTCATGGGCTGCATGAGAAGCACCTTCTCACCGCTCGCCTGAGGCCCGGTGTCGAGCAGAAGGTTGTAGGAGACGTGCAGGATTGCCCGGTGACTGAGCATTACGCCTTTCGGACGGCCCGTCGTGCCCGAAGTGTAGAACAGGCAGTAGAGATCCTCTGGATCGAGGTCGGCAGCCGGGCGAAGCGGCGAGGCGCCGGCGAGCAGTGCGTCGTAGTCGGCGGACTCGAACGGCGCCTGCGGGTCGGAAGCGAACTCCGCGACTCGGATCCAGCGCGCCACCTCCGTCCCGGCGCGTGCCGCCTCCGCGGCCACCGAGGCGTAGCCGGCGCCATAGATCACGATCCGGGCACCGGAGTCGGCCAGGATGTAGCTCGCATCCTTGGCCGTCGAGCGCGGATTGAGCGAGACCCGCACGAGGCCCGCCTTGGCCAGCGCGAAATCGGCCTCGACGCAGCGGATCGAGTTCTCGAGCAGCGTGGCCACGCGGTCGCCTTTGCGCAATCCGAGCGCCAGCAGGGCATTGGCCAGCCGGTTCGTGCGCGCGTCGATCTCGGCGAAAGTGCGCCGCTCCTCGCCGCAGATCGCGGCGATTTCGTCCCCGTAGCGCCGCACGGCGCGCGCGATCTGGGTGCCGACGATCATCCCCCCTTGCCTCCCTCACCCACGCGCGTAGGCGAATCCGGTCGCGCCCCCGTCGCGCGGCACCGTCACGAAGCGCAGCCGATTTCCGGGTGCGAGACCCTCCAGGCTCCCCTCGAGAGGCGCGAACAACGTAAGCCCCTCCTCGGTGCGGATCAGTCCAATAGCGTAGGGAGCTGCAAATCCTCCCGCCGGATGGTGCGCGACCGAATGCTCCACCAGCGTCGCGCGCCGGCCGGCGGCGACGCTCTCGACATCGCGGGAAAAGCAGTGCGAACAGACTGGGACACGTCCGAGCGTGAACTTTCCGCAGATTCGGCAATGACTCGCGCTCAGCCCCGGCGCGCCGTCGACTTCTCCGGCCGCGAAGAAGACATGCGGGTTCGTCTTGACCGGCGCCTCGGTCATGGGTGCAGTCATGCGGCCTCCAGAATGTGCACGGCGTTGAAGGCGGGGTCTTCGCCGATCCAGCCGCCCGCGTTGAGCGCGAGGCCGCGCCGGGTCGGCGCGATCTGCCGCGCGCCGGCTTCGCCCGAGAGCTGCAGCACCAGCTCGCAGACCTGGGCGATCCCCGTCGCCCCGACCGGATGGCCGCGCGAATTGATGCCGCCGGAGGGATTGAACGGGATCGGTCCCGTCCGGAGCGTACGTTCCTCGGCGACGAATCTGCCGACCTCGCCGGGGGCACAGAACCCGAGCTCACGATAGTAGACGAGCTCGAGCGGCGAGACCGCGTCGTGCACCTCGACGACGCCGATGTCGGATGGGCCCACGCCGGCGTCGTCGTAGGCCTTCTTGACGGCCCGGCGGGCCGTCGAGACCTCTCCCTGGCGTGCGCGGACGGGAGCGCAAGCCGCCCCGCTGCCGATGATGCGCACGCGGCGGCGCGACGGCTCGGCCGAGACCACACAGGCCGCGGCGCCGTCCGAGATCGCGCTGCACATGTAGAGCCGCAAGGGCTCGGCGATCATCCGCGAGTTGCGCACGTCCTGGGCTGTCATCGGCTTGCGGAACTGCGCAATCGGGTTGAGCGCGCCGTTGTCGTGATTCTTGACCGTTACCCACTCGAGCGCGTCGTCGCCGAGCTTCTCCTCCGCCATCAGCTGCTTCACGCGGATCGCATCGACCGCCGCGAACTGCATGCCGATGCCGCCGGTTACCTCGATGTCCGACGACGTGGCGAGTGCCGCGATCGCGCGCCCGGTATCGCCTGTGAACATCTTCTCGGCGCCGACCACCAGGACACGACGATAGGTCCCGCTCCGCACCGCGATGGTCGCGAGGTGAAGGGCCGCGCCGCCCCCCGCGCAGGCGTTCTCGACATTGATGATGGGGACCCCGCCGATGCCGACGCTGCGCAGCCAGGTCTCTCCGCGCACCGATTCCTGTCCCGTGAGGAGCCCGGCATAGGCGTTCGCGCAGAACGCCGCATCGATTCCGTCCGGGTCGAGGGCCGAATCGTCCAGCGCCGCCAGCACGGCCTGCGCGGCGATCTCCTTCAGTGTCTTCTCCGGAAACCGGCCGAACGGATGGAAGCCGACTCCCGCCACGTATGCGTCGCTCATTTTCTTCCCTCACACCGCGCGCAGCTGGGGGACATTGGCGTGCACGAACTCGACGATGTCCGTCAGGGACGCACCGGGTCCGTAGATGCCTTCCACGCCCATGTCCTGGAGTTCCTGCCTGGCTTCGGTCGTGACGATGCCGCCTACGACCACCAGCACGTCGTCGAGTTCGCGCGCGCGCAACGCCGCGATCACCTTCCGGGTCAGCGGGACGACGGCACCGGACAGGATCGAGAGGCCGAGCACGTCGGCGTCCTCCTGCAGGACCATCTCGGCGATCTCGTCGGGCGTGCGCCGAAGGCCCGCATAGATCACCTCCATCCCGGCATCGCGCAGGGCCTGCGCGATCACCTTCACTCCGCGGTCGTGACCGTCGAGCCCGACCTTCGTGATCACCACGCGAAGCGGCCTGTTGAACTTTCGGGCTGGTTCCAGCATGGGATCGATCAAAACCTCTCGGCCTGGGGCTGATACTCGCCGAATACCTCGCGCCACACCTGCCCGATCTCTCCGATCGTGGCGAACGCTTTCACGGCTCCGAGGGTGGCCGGCATGACATTGGCGCCCGAGGCGCAGTCCTCGCGCAGCCGCGCCAGGGCGGCGTCGGCGGCGCGCTGGTCGCGATTGGCGCGCAGCGCCTGGACCTTGGCGATCTGCCTCTCCGCGGCTTCCGGATCGACCTCGAACACCTGGCTCGGGGGTGGCTCGTCCACCTTGAACGCGTTCACGCCGACGACGACCTGCTCGCCGCTCTCGACGCGGCACTGCTCGCGGTAGGCGCCGTTCGCGAGCTGGCGCTGGAACCATCCGGTCTTGGCGGCGGCGACGGCCCCTCCCAGGGCATCCGTCTTCTCGATCGTCTCATAGATGCGCCGCTCGAACTCCTTGGTCAGCCATTCGACGTAATAGGAGCCGCCCAACGGGTCGACCGTATGGGGCACGCCGGTCTCGTGCGCGATGATCTGATTGATCCGGATGGAGGTCCGCGCGGCGAGCTCCGTTGGGATTCCGAGGGCCTCATCGAAAGACGCCGTTCGGGTCTGCTCGCAGCCCCCGAGGATCTGCGCCAGGGCCTGCAGCGTGATCCGGGAGATGTTGTTCAGGGGCTGCTGCGCGGTCAGCGGACGCCCCGACGTGGCGGCGTGCAGACGGAAACGTTCGGCCCGCTCCGTCGTCCCGCCGAACCGGGTGCGCACCAGGTTGGTCCAGACCTTGCGCACCGCCCGGTACTTCGCGACCTCTTCGAAGAAGTCCATCTCGGTGCAGAAGTGCAACTCGATCTGATGGCCGAAGTCGTCGATCCGCATGCCCTTGGCAAGGCAGGACTCGATATAGGCGATGCCGTTGCAGATCGTGAACTCCGCCTCCTGCGCGGTCGTGGCCCCGGCCTGCTTCATGTGCGAGCCCGAAATGCTGATGGGAAGCCAGTTGGGGACCTCCTGCGCGACGTACTGCACCGCATCCGTGGAGAGCTTCACTGCGGCTTCGATCGGGACGAACTGCGTTCCGCGCGCGATGTATTCCTTGATCGGATCGTTCTGGACCTGAAGCACGAAATCCGACGTCTTGGCGTCGCGGCGTTCCACCAGCGCCAGGAACCAGGCGACCGCCACCGGTCCGATGCAGTTCGCGGTCGTGAAGACGTGCCCCGCCCGGTCGAGCGGTATGCCGTCGAAGATCTGCTCGACGTCCTGCAGCGACGTGAGCGCGACGCCGATCTGACCCACCTCGTCGCGGGCAAGTGGGTGATCCGAATCGAGGCCGATCTGCGTCGGCAGGTCGAGCGCGATCGATACGCCGCCCGTCGAGCCGTGCTCGATCAGGTAGCGATAGCGCTTGTTGGCGTCCTCGGCGGAGCCGAATCCCGCATACATCTCGATTTCCCAGAGATGCTGCCGGTAGCCGCCCGGGCTGAAGCCGCGGGTCCATGGACGATCACCCGGGAAGCCGCAGTCCGATTCATAGCTCCATCCCTTCTCCTCGAGATCGACCGGCGAGTAGACGGGCTTGACTGGAATCCCGCTGGACGTCTCGAAGGACGGCTTCCAGGTCGATGCGAGCTCGCTGCGATGCGAATCGAGCCACTGGTCATGGACGTGCCGCAGAGCCGAACGATGCATCTTCGGATCGATCTCGTTCATTGGGGGGCTCCTTGATCGGTCGTTTCTATGCCGGACACCACAGCGCTCGGATAGCGGCCCGGCGCACTCTCGTCATTCTTGATCAGTGTCTCGGCGATGCGGGTGGCAGCGCCCACCGGAGTCGAGGCGCCTGCGACGACCTCGTCCTCGGCCTGCCGCAGCAGGCCCTCGTGATCGGCGCTTGCGCGCGCCGCGAGCGCGTCACGCAGCGCCTCCCGGAAACGCGCAAGGCGGCGGCGACGGCGCCATTCCCCGAACCCTTGTGTGGCTGCGAGGAAATCGCGGTGTGCCGTGATGACGCCGACCAGTTCCTCGAGGCCGTCACCCTTGAGAGCCGAGACCACGCGCACCGGCGCGTGCCACGACGCAGGCCGGTCCGCAGTCGCCGGATTGGCACCCTCGACAAGCCCGTGCGCGCGCATGCTGAAGGACAACGCGTTGCGCAGCGTTTCTGCTGTCGCGACGGCGCCGCGCGGATCGCTGTCGGCCTTGTTGACGACGATGATGTCGGCCGTCTCGAGGATGCCAGCCTTCATCGCCTGGATCTCGTCCCCCAGGCCGGGCGCGGTGACGAGCAAGGTCGTGTGCGCCAGTCGCGTCACGGCGATCTCGGATTGTCCCGTCCCGACAGTCTCGATGACGATGGCTCCGTACCCCGCGGCATCGAGAAGGGTCACGACATCGTCCAGCGTCCGCGAGAGCCCGCCCAGGCTGCCGCGGCTCGCGACGCTGCGGAAGAACAGGCCGCTGCCCGCCGGCTCGCTCGCGCGGATCCGGTCGCCCAGGATAGCGCCCCCGCTCAATGGGCTGGAGGGGTCGACCGCCAGGATCGCGGAGCGACGGTCGTCGCGTGCCATGCGGCGCGCCAGCTCCGGCACCAGCGTGCTCTTGCCGCCCCCCGGTACGCCCGTCACCCCGATCACCAGCGCGCTGCCGGCGCGCGGGTCGAGGGCCGCGACCAGCTCGGATGCCCGTGCGGTCGCGTTCTCGATCTCCGAGATGCAGCGCGAGATCGTGCGAACGTGCCCGCTCGCCACGCGATCCAGCGTCGTTGCGAGATCTGCACGAGCGTCCGTCGCGATCGGCCGTGGCATGACCACGGTCTTGGGCATCCTGCTCTCCCTTGGCGCCGCGGTTCGCCTGAATCCGCGGTTGCAAGAGTAGTGCAAGGCGGCTCGGGAACGCCACGCGCAGGCGAGCCGCAGGTCCTGATATCACCTGCGTGATGGCGGCCGCGCGGCCGGATTACGCCAGATGGCGGTTGATCGCGGACTTCATCAGTTGCGCGAATTCCGCGGCCCGCTTGGAGACTGTCTCGGAAAAACCCCCGATGGCAATGGCCAGGGGAGGAAACCCTTCGGTGTGGGGAAGCAGCGTCGCCACCACGCCGGCGCCCGCCGTGATGCGGTTGATCGAGACCGCGTAGCCGCGGCTGCGAATATCCTCGAAGTCCGCGGCCATGTCCGCGAGCCGGAAGATCTGCTCGCCCGGTCCGAGATCCGCGTTGATCCGTTTCAGAAGCTCCCGGACCTTTTCGACCGGATAGCTCGACAGGAACAAGCGGCCCATACCGGAGGACGCCAGGGGTCGGACCAGGCCGGGACCCACATGGAGGCGCATGAGCTGACGCGAGGGAACCACGTAGATGTAGCGGACGATGAGCCCGGTCTGCTCGCCGAGGATCACGGTCTCGCGCGTCAGCTCGCCGAGCTCCTCCATCATTTCCACGACCTTGCCCTCGCCGAGATTCGGCGACGGAATCCACGAGCCGAGCAGCGCCACGCGGTGCGTCGGCGCATAGAGACGAGCGTGGGCATCGTAGGAGAGGTAGCCGAGCGTCACGAGGCTCTTGAGCAGGCCGCTGGTACTGGACTGGGGGTATTTCAACGCGCGTGCCACTTCCATGACTGAAGCGCTCGTCCGCATCTCGTCGAAGAATTCGAGCACCTGAAGGGCTCGAACTGCCGACTTGACGACGCGCTCTTTCATAAATCGAAGCCGCTTACCAGCCCGGACCACAGTGTTTTACCGTCGGCCTGCAATGCCGCCGTACCGAGCCGCGCATACCAGTACGTCTCGTTACCCGCATCTTCCCGCCACGTCCAGACACGCCGTGTGAAGTGATGGAGCGTATGCTCGGCCGTGAACCCGATGGCGCCATGGACCTGATGGGCAGCCGATGCAATCGTGCCGGCTGCTTCGCTCGCGCGACTCTTCGCAACGGCAGCCGCAAAGACGGAATTGCCGGCGCCGAAATCGTGAGCCGCACGCTGCACGGCCGCGGCGGCAGCCGCGGCCTCGCTCGCCATGCGCGCGATCATGTGCTGGATCGCCTGGAACGCCGCGATCCGCCGCCCGAACTGCGTACGTGTGTTTGCGTATTCAATCGTCATGGAGACGATGGAGTCCGCGGCGCCTGCGATCGCGGCGGCCTTGAGCAGAGCCAGGAGAGCCAGCGGCAGTTCGGGATCGAAGCGCCAGTCGCCGACGGCATCCGCGGTGCGGGTGTGTCCGTTTGCGAGTGTCAGAGGCTCACCGGCAAGAGTCGTGCGGGTGTCGCCGGTCAACGGCTGGTCGAGGCGAACGATCCGGCAGTCACCCTCCTGCGCCGCGACCACCACGCTGGTGCGGACGGCGGAACCCCAGGGCACTTCCAACAGCTGACCGAATGACAGCACGCCTCCGGCGCCCAGCTTCGGAAGCTCGCCCGCGGACGCAACGACGATGGACTTCGGCCCGTCGGGCACTGCGAGGCCCGCATGCGACAGGACCCAGTTCGCCACCATCGACTCGATGAGCGGTATTGCGGCCGCGTTGGCTCCCAGGCGCATTGCCACCGCAACCGCATCCGGGAACGCGTCGCCCACCCCTCCCTCATCCTCGGGAAGCAGGATGCGATCCAGGCCGGCGCTCTCGGTCAGGTCCCATACCGCTGCGTCGAACCGCCCGTCCAAGTGCTTCTGTGCGTGCTGGAACACGCGGTCGGCCGTATCGACCAGGATCGCCCCGAGCTCGTTCATCGCAGTCCGAGCTCCCTGGCGATGATGCCGCGCAGGATTTCGGGGGTGCCGCCACGCAACGTGAAGGACGGCGCCGCCAGGATGGCGTCACCTAGCCGCTGGCTGTAATCGTCCCCGCCGTGACGCGGCGGCTGCCTGGCGAAGCCTCTCAGGACTTCCGGAATTTCACGCTCCAGAGCGTTGCCGAGATCCTTGACGAGCGCAGCCTCGGTCGAGGGCAACTCGCCGCGCGCGAGGCGCGCCGCAATGGAGATCGACATTTCCCGTAGGGTCGCGAGGTGGGCCACGATGCGCCCGATGCCGCGCCGCTCGACTTCGGTGGCCGAGCCGCGCAGCAGGTCGACAGCTTCATTGAGTAGCGGAAACACACTGAGAAACCGTTCCGGACCGCTGCGCTCGTAGGCGAGCTCGGCCATGACCAGCCGCCAGCCGTCCCCCGGCATTCCCAACACGTAGTGATCGGGGACGAACACCTCGTCGAGCACGACTTCCGTGAAATCCTTCTCGCCGATCATGTCCTCGATCGGACGGCGCTCGATACCGGGCGCCGAGAGATCCACGATGAACTGGGTCATCCCGGCGTGGCGCGAGCCTGCCTCCGCAGGTCCCGTCCGAAACAGGCCGATCAGGTAGTGCGCGCGATGACCATTGGTCATCCAGATCTTCCGGCCGTCCAGGCGCCAACCACCCTCGGTCTTGCGGGCGCGCGAGCGGATATTGGAGAGATCGGAACCGGCGTCGGGCTCGCTCATCCCGATGGCGAAGAACACTTCGCCTCGTGCAATGCGCGGCAGCAGCTCACGCTTGAGCTCTTCCGATCCGTTGTTGAGGATCTGCGGCCCGCTCTGCCGGTCGGCGATCCAGTGTGCGCCCACCGGAGCACCCGCCGCCAACATCTCCTCGACCACGACATACCGCTCGATGGCGGAGCGCTCCTGCCCCCCGTACCGACGCGGCCAGGTCATGCCGATGTACCCGCGCTCCCCGCACGATCGCGAGAAGTCCGCATCGAACGCCATCCAGCCGGAACACCGCGGAGTGAACGCGCCGGCGGAGCGGGCTTCCGACAGGAACTCGCCGACTTCGCGACGGAGCGCAGTGAGACCGTCCATGGGATCCGCAGTGGGGAAACTGAATCGCATCTGCCGAGGCCGTCGGGGTGACCGCCCCAACATAGGCGGGACGACGCAAGACGCGAATGGCCTTCGGGCATTCGTCGCGAGATATCACGATGATGATCCCAAGCGTCTTGCGCTGAACCGCGCGGCCGGCGAGCCTAGAGAAGGAGGGCACGCCCCGTGCAAGGACATACGACTCTAAAGAGCAAGCTGACCGGCGACGTTCCGCTATGCGGCACCTTCATCTTCAGCAGCGATCCCGCGACGAGTGAGATTGCGGCCCGGGCCGGCTTCGATTTCGTGATCGTCGACCGAGAGCATACCAGCCTGTCCTGGCGCGACGTCGCGGCGCATGTGCGTGCCAGCGATGCGGTCGGCGTGCCTTCGCTCGTGCGGGTCAGGCGCGCCGACGCGGACGAGATCGGGCACGCCCTCGATGTCGGCGCGCAGGGTGTCGTGATCCCGCACTTCGGATTGAACCGCGAAGCCGCCGCGGGCTCCGTTGCGGCCGCCCGCTACGCGCCGCTCGGAAACCGCGGGACCTGCACAGGCATCCGTGCCGCGGGATACGGGCTCGATGATTTCGGCGCGGCGGTGGCCCGCGCCAATCGCGACACGCTGCTGATGGTCCAGATCGAGGACGTGGCCGCGGCGAGCGCACTCGACGCGATTCTCTCACAGGTTTCCGTCGATGCGATCTTGCCGGGCCTGGCAGATCTTTCCACGGCACTCGGCCATCCCGCCGCGTTCGCTCATCCGCGCGTGACCGCCCTGGTCGACCGGATCCTTGCGGACGCCGCGAAGCACAACGTCCCGGTTGGTTTCTATGTGGCGAATGCCCAGGCGTTGAGCCGCTGGAGCGGCGGCGACGTGCGGTTCTGCGTCTATGGTATCGACTACAAGGTCCTCGCGGAGAGCTATCGGGAGGCACGCACGGCACTCGATCGGCAATGGAAGAGCGGCATGGGCGCCGGAGTGCCTGGCGGCAGACCAAGAGGAGTCGGCGCTTGATGAGCAGTGACGCGGTCACTTACGACGCGCGCGACGGCATTGCCGTCGTGACACTGAACCGGCCGGAGACACGCAATGCCCTGTCGCAGGATGTCGTTGAAGGCCTGATCGCCGCCTGCGACCGGGTGAACCAGGATCTTTCGGTCGGTTGCGTCGTCCTCACGGGCAATGGTCCTGCATTCTGCTCCGGCGGAAACGTCAAGGAAATGCACGAGCGCAATCGCGCCCCGTTCATGGGCTCCGCCGCGGAGATGCGGCGCGCCTATCGTCACGGCATCCAGCAGATCCCCATGGCCATGTATGACCTGGAGGCGCCGGTGATCGCGGCGGTCAACGGCCCCGCGATCGGTGCGGGTCTCGACCTCGCCGCCATGTGCGATATTCGCCTCGCCGCGGACGGCGCCTCATTCGCCGAAAGCTTCCTCCGCGTCGGCTTGATCTCGGGGGATGGAGGCGCGTGGTTCCTGCCGCGCGTCGTCGGCATGCCGCGCGCGCTCGAGATGACCTATACGGCCGATCCGATCTCCGCGCAGCAGGCCCTGACCATGGGCCTCGTTTCGGCTATTGTGACGCCCGAGCAACTCATGGAGAAGGCGCAGGAGATGGCGAAGCGGATAGCACGGCACCCGCCCCATTCGCTCCGTCTGACGAAGCGCCTGCTGCGGGAGTCGGCGCGTGTCGACCTGCCGACCGCACTCGAGCTCGCCGCCGCCATGCAGGCCGTCGTGCAACACACCGCGGACCAGCAGGAAGCCGTCGCGGCGTTTCTGCAGAAGCGCTCGCCGGTCTTCCGCGGCAACTGACCCTGCCCGCCAGGATCTCGCCAAAGAACGTCCCTCCCCCACGAAGAAATCGTCATGCGCATCGATGGACATCGATTCCTCGTCACAGGCGGCGCGAGCCTGATCGGCTCGCATATCGCCGATCACCTCCTCGCGGCCGGTGCATCCGAAGTCATCCTGTTCGACAACCTGTCGCTCTCCTCGGATCCGACCGCCCAGCCGGGTACCGATCCGCGCCTTCGGCTCGTGCGGGGGGACATTCGAGACATTCATGCTCTGATGGACGCACTGAACGGCATCGACGGGGTATTCGCCACGGCGGCCTACATCACCAACCCGCTGCATCGGGACCCGCTGACCGGCATGCAGGTCAACGTCGACGGGCATCTGATGCTGCTGGAGGCCTGCAGATGGCGCGGCGTGACGCGGCTGATCTATTCCTCATCCGTCGGACTCTACGGCGCCAGCCCCGCCGAACTCATCGCCGAATCCGAACCGTTCCACTACGCGGGCCTGCAGCCGGCAGGCGTCCTCTACGGAGCCTCGAAGATCGTCGCGGAGCAGCTCTGCCGCATGTATCAGGACCGTCACGGCCTCGAGTGCACGGCCCTGCGCTATTCCACGGTATATGGAGAGCGGCAACACGCGCGCGGTGTGAATTCTTTGATCATCGTCGAGGCCTACGACAGAATCCGACAAGGGTTGCCGCCTCTGATCCCTGGCGACGGTAGTGAGGTTCATGACTACATTCATGTTGCCGACGTCGCTCGCGCCAACGTCGCGGCGATGCGGCGTGACACGAGTCTGGACAACGCGACCATCGCGACCGGCAACGAAACCAGCTTGAATGCGCTGGTCGGCATCATCCTGGATGTTGTCGGCTCTGGATTGCGACCAGAGCACATCGACGCCCCCGGTCGTGTGAAGGTAACGACGACCACCCGCTTGAGGTTCGATCGCAGCAAGGCCGAACGCGAGCTTGGCTGGAAGCCGGAAGTGCCGCTCAGAGAGGGTATCAAGAGAGTCTTGGAATGGCGCGAGAGCGAGATTCGCAACAACAGCCCGCCACGTTCATGATTCAGCGGTTCGGATCCGTCGAAAAACGCCAGCTGTCCCGAGATCGTAATCACCTGACACTTGGCTATCAGTAGCCCGGGCGCGCGACCGCAAGAGTCGGGCGCGCCCGGGCGTGGCCACGCCGCTCCTGAGAGGGCTTAGGATGAGTTTGCGAGAACCGTCCAACCCGAACGGAGACGACATGACCACCAAGGACAAGATAGCACGCCGCAAGCTGTCGCTGCTGGAGCTTGCCGCCGACCTCGCCAATGTCAGCCGCGCCTGCAAGCTGATGGGCTATTCCCGCCAGCAGTTCTACGAGATCCGCCGCAACTTCCAGACCTACGGCGCCGAGGGGCTGATCGACCGCCTGCCCGGCGCCAGGGGTCCGCATCCCAACCGGGTCTCGGCCGAGATCGAGCAGGCCGTGCTTGACCATGCGCTCGCGCATCCCTGCCACGGTGCCATGCGGGTCGAGCAGGAACTGCGGCTCAAAGGCATTCAGGTGTCGGCCGGCGGCATCCGCGGGGTCTGGCAGCGCCATAACCTTCTGACCAAGCACGAGCGCCTGCTCCGGCTGGAGAAGACGACCGCCGAGCGCAGGATCGAGCTCAGTGAGGAACAGACCCGCATGCTGGAGCGCTTCTCGCCCGAGTTCCGCGAGCGCCACATCGAGGCCCCGCACACCGGCAGCCTGGTGGCCGTCGACACGTTCTTCGTCGGCACGCTCAAGGGCGTCGGCAAGGTCTACCTGCAGACCGCGATCGACTGCCACAGCCGCTACGCCTGGGCGAGGCTCTATTCGAGCAAGCTGCCGGTCACCGCCGTCCACCTCATGAACAACGACGTCCTCCCGACCTTCGAGTCGCACGACGCCAAGATCGAGAACGTGCTGTCCGACAACGGGCGCGAGTTCTGCGGCCGGCCCGACCAGCATCCCTACGAGCTGTTCCTCCAGCTCGAGGAGATCGGGCACCGCACCACCCGGGTCAAGCGCCCGCAGTCCAACGGCATCGTCGAGCGCCTGCACCGCACGCTGCTCGACGAGCACTTCCGTGTCGAAGGTCGTCGCACCTGGTTCGAGACCATCGAGGAGATGCAGGCAGTTCTCGACAGCTACCTCGAAGGCTACAATCAGCGTCGCCCGCACCAGGGCCGCGGCATGAACGGCCGCACGCCGGCGTTGGCCTTCGTCCAGGGAATCCGCAAACCCGAACCCGTGAAGGAGGAGAAGACCACAGCCAAACAGCCGAAACACAAACACGCTGCCTGAGCCGCCTCACAGGAGCGGCACTGTCAGGCGATTACCCTCTCTGTACAAACAGTGCTCGCTATTGCGAGTGCCCCTTCATATATGTCGGCCTTATGAATGGAGCCGCTATTTCCTTTTATCCCTGACATAGTTCGCAACCTGGATCCGAGGCAACGCAAATTCCAATGCAGCTTTAGCCTTAGATTTCACTATCTCTCCCTTGAGGATGCGCCCGGTCTCAAATCCCATGGCGCTCCCCAAGAGGCCTCCGAACCAATTCATGTAGAGGTCTATGGCCGCGCCAAAGGAAGTGCAAACAAGATTGTATGCTAGGTTTCCGACCGCCTCAAAGCTCCTTGTCAGTTTGATGTCTTGCTGTACGAAATCATAGATATCCTCGCATGTGATCGACCCGTCGAGCTTGCCTATCCTGCTGCGTAAATTTCTTTCGACTCTCATAAGTCGCGATCGTTCGCCCGCACTATCAGAAAGGCAGTCGAGCAGAACGTGTCGCTGCATTCGGTCTAATGAAGCCCAGTATTGGGATCCTGATATGGTCACGCTATTTATTTTGGGGCCGACGGAAAGTAAGAACTGATGAATCTCGTCAAAATAGCTGAGCTCCATCAAATCGGGCTCATGAGCAGATTCCGGAAACCACTGTCTCAATCGGCCGCTCGGGATTCGGGCCACCCCACCCAATGCGCCACTGTGTGGGGTAACGATGAGCGTAAAATCGCGATAAAGGACGGGGAGCCATTTGTCTGGTCTCCTCAGCACATCGTCTTTTGAGTATCCTTCTTGCTCGCTCTCTTGAGCATCCCTCTCGAATGTCAACTCAGATAATGACTCAACACGCGCCCATTCCCAGGACAGCTGCCTGGCAAGGCTCTGCGCAGTAGGAGCCTCCCAGTGAGCAGTGTGTGCAATATGCAACGCAAATTCGTCTGAACTCATTTCGTTGAATCGACGCTCGAGATAACTCTTCAAATTCTCTCGTTTTTCCACGATATCTGGGCAAATAGCTTGAAAGAAAAGTGGTGTTCGGACCGACCTGAAGAGAGTCCTCTGATCAGCAAGTACATGGTAAATCCAGGAACAGTCCCGGTATGCGCTGAGGTCAGCATTGGCTGCAATTGTGATCAGCTTGCGATCCCGTAAAGCAAGAAGGAACTTGAGGTCCACTCCAACTCGTTGGATCAGTTCGGCTTCGTCGCGATAAGGATACAAATCAAAGACAACATGTGGTGCGGTTATCAGATCAGCAATGAGCGGACCGCCTGATACGTTTACGAATTGACCTTCCAGTTCCGGACCGTGCAGTTCTGGATAAAACGCTTCTATTGCCTCGCCGTTATTCGAAATGCGGGAGAATTGGTTCAATTGGCTTGCAGAATTTTCCTCAACTGCGGCCCAAGACATGGTGAGCTCCTATTCAAAAACATCATTTCTTGAGTGTCGCC
>PQAH01000059.1 GCA_003105195.1 Bradyrhizobiaceae bacterium | reverse complement strand
TAGGCGCGCGGCAGCGGCGCCGCGCAGTGTCGCGGATCGAACGGCAGGTGCGCGATGCGGTCCGCCTCGACGGCATCGGCGATCTCCTGCAGGCGCGGCGCGGCCGCGCTCCACTGGTCGAGCGCGGCCTGCAGGGTCGGCGCCACCGCCGAGGCATCGGCGCAGCGGGCGAGATCGCGCGAGACCACGACCAGGCGGCCGTCACGGTCATGCCTGAGAGAAGCGAGCTTCATGGGGGCCTCTGAATTGCAGGGTGGGCATGCGCAGCACGCCCACGCGCACTTCATCGCGACTCAGCACGCGTGGGCAAGCCGCTTCGCGCCTTGCCCACCTACGGGCTTCGCTCGGCCGGGATCACTGGGACAGTCTCCCGGCTACTTCGGCTCCCTGCGGCCCGGATCGAAATGCTTCTTCAGGCCGGCCCAGCAGTCGCTGTAGTTCTGCTGCAGCGCCGGCGAGCGCGCCGCGTAGCGGGTGACGCGCTGGCGGAAGCGGCACTCGAACATGAAGGCGAGCGTGTTGGTGAGCTTCACGGGCGCGAGCTTCACGTTGCTCGCATGCTCGAAGGCATCGGTGTCCGGCCCGTGCGGCAGCATGGTGTTGTGCAGGCTGAAGCCGCCCGGCACGAAGCCCTCGGGCTTGGCGTCGTAGACGCCGTACACGAGGCCCATGAACTCGGACATGATGTTGCGGTGATACCAGGGCGGGCGGAAGGTGTTGTCCGCGACCATCCAGCGCTCGGGAAAGATCACGAAGTCGATGTTGGCGGTGCCGGGAGTCTCCGAGGGAGAGGTCAGCACGGTGAAGATCGACGGGTCCGGATGGTCGAACAGGATGGCGCCGACCGGCGAGAAGTGGCGCAGGTCGTACTTGTAGGGCGCGTAGTTGCCGTGCCAGGCGACCACGTCGAGCGGCGAGTGCGGCAGCTCGGTCTCGAACAGCTCGCCGCCCCACTTGACGTAGAGCCGGCAGGGCTCCTCGAGATCCTCGTAGTCGGCGACCGGGGTGAGGAAGTCGCGCGGATTGGCGAGGCAGTTGGCGCCGATCGGCCCGCGATCCGGCAGCGTGAAGCCGCCGCCGTAGTTCTCGCAGACATAGGCGCGCGCCGGTCCGTCGATCAGCTCGACCCGGAAGATCACGCCGCGCGGGATCACGCAGATCTCGCCGGGCTCGATCTCGATCACGCCGAACTCGGTGCGGAAGCGCAGCCGGCCCTCCTGGGGAACGACCAGCAGCTCGCCGTCGGCGTCGAAGAAGTGCTCGTGGTCCATCGACTCGGTGACGAAGGCGAGGTGGCTCGCCATGCCGGCCATGCTCTCGGCGTCGCCCGCGAGCGTGAGGGTGTGCAGGCCGGTGACGAAGGTGAGCTTGGCGCCGGGAATCGGCACCGGGCTCCAGCGCAGCGCGCCGATCGCAAGCTCGCTCTCGTCGCGCTCCGGCGCGGTGCGGATGGCGCCGCGGTCGATGCGCGCGAAGCGCGCGGTGTGCCGCACGGTCGGGCGGATGCGATAGAGCCAGGAGCGCTGGTTGGAGGCTTGCGGCGCCGTGAAGGGCGAGCCCGAGAGCTGCTCGGCATAAAGTCCGTAGTTCACCTTCTGGGGCGAGTTCTGCCCGATCGGCAAGGCGCCGGGCAGCGCCTCGGTCTCGAAGGAATTGCCGAAGCCCGACATGTAGTCGGGGGTGATGGCGCTGCGGCTTCCCGCGCGCTGGAATGCCTCGTGTCGGGCGCTCGCCATGGGGGTCTCCTGCGTTGATTCGGGGGTTGCGCCATCCGGCGCCTGTTTTGGAAAGATTTTAGTTACAGGTGCAACCAAGGTCAAACATCGGGCCCCGCCGGCCGGCGTCCTGCCAATTTTGCCCATACGTCATGTTCCGCCTTGAAACCACCACACGGATCGGCCATATGAGCGGCATCGGGCTGTTGGCCGAATCGGGCTGCCCGCGAGCCGCGTGAACGAAATCCAGTAACCAACTTTTGGTTGGCTTTCGGCTCTTTACTTTCATCCAATCATCTGACGTCCCAGACCACGCGGGGTGTCATGCAACCCGCGACCGTGCCGGCCTCGTTGCGAGGCGCCGGTGCGATACGCCTTACAGGACTATACGCTTGACCTCTTTCAATGACCTCGGCCTCGCCGAGCCCATCCTGCGCGCACTCTCCGAAGAGCAGTACACGCAACCGACGCCGATCCAGTCGCAGACCATTCCTCATGTGCTGGCGGGCCGCGACGTGATCGGCATCGCCCAGACCGGCACCGGCAAGACCGCCGCCTTCGCGCTGCCGATCCTGAACCATCTCGCCGCCAACCGGATCCGCCCCGAGCGCAAGAGCTGCCGCGTGCTGGTGCTGAGCCCGACGCGCGAGCTCTCGGGCCAGATCCACGACAGCTTCAACACCTATGGCCGCTACACGCGGCCGAGCGTGACTCTCGCGATCGGCGGCGTGCCGATCGGGCGCCAGCAGCGCGGGCTTGCGAACGGCGTGGACGTGCTGGTCGCGACGCCCGGCCGGCTGATCGATCTCATGCGCATGGGCTCGGTCAAGCTCGACCGCGTCGAGTTCGTCGTGCTCGACGAAGCCGACCGCATGCTCGACATGGGCTTCATCCACGACATCCGCTCGATCATCGCCAAGCTGCCGACGAAGCGGCGAAGCCTGTTCTTCTCGGCCACCATGCCGCGCGAGATCGAGGAGCTGGCGGGCCAGTTCCTGCGCGATCCCGCAAAGGTCGCGGTGACGCCGCTCGCCACCACGGCGGAGCGGATCGACCAGCGCGTCATGCATGTAGACCGCGCCGGCAAGCCCGCTCTGCTCGCCGAGGTGCTGCGCAGCGAGCCGGTGGACCGGGCGTTGGTGTTCACCCGCACGAAGCACGGCGCCGACAAGGTGGTGCGCGGCCTCGTCAAGGCCGGCATCGCGGCCGAGGCGATCCACGGCAACAAGTCGCAGGGTCAGCGCGAGCGCGTGCTCGCGGCGTTCCGCGCCGGCACTGTGCGCACCCTGGTCGCGACCGATATCGCGGCGCGCGGCATCGACGTGGACGGGGTGAGCCACGTCATCAACTACGACCTGCCGAACATCCCCGAGAGCTACGTGCACCGCATCGGCCGCACCGCCCGCGCGGGCGCCGAAGGTATCGCGATCTCGTTCTGCGACGGCGAGGAGCGCGCCTATCTGCGCGACATCGAGAAGCTGATCCGCATGAGCATCGCGGCGAGCGACCGGCGCAGCGAGCGGCCGGCGCCGGCGACCGGCCATCACCGCCCGGGCCGCCCGAACGCACAGCGGCAGGAGCCGCGCGCCAATGGACGCGGCAAGAAGAGCGGGCGTCCGCAGCGCGGCGGCCAGGTTGCGCAGCACAAGGACACGCGCCGCAACGACGCGCCGGGCGCGCCGAAGCGTCCCTACGGCCAGCCCGGACACGACGCCCATCACGACGACATCGGCGCGGTGGCGTTCCTGCGGCGCAAGCCGCGCCCCGACGCGCCGGCGGCGTCCTGATAATCGAAACGGATCGAGAGGAGTCACCATGGCAAAAGAAGAGCTGCTCGAATTCGAGGGGGTGGTCACGGAAGTGCTGCCCGACGGCAATTTCCGCGTCACCCTCGACAACGAACACCAGATCCTCGCCTACACGGCCGGCAAGATGCGCAAGTTCCGCATCCGCACCGGCGTCGGCGACCGTGTCACGGTCGAGATGTCGCCCTATGATCTCGCCCGCGGCCGCATCAGCTTCCGCCACCGCGGCGAGCGCGCAGGCGCCCCGCCCGCCGGCCAGACGCGCCGCCAGCAGTTCATGCGGCGGTGACGGAAATTCCGGGCTGCGGAGCATCTTTGATGTTTGGGGCCCCGCCCTGACACGTGGCCGCTCGTAGGGTGCAATAGCCGCGTCAGCGGCGTATTGCACCGGCCACGTTTGTTCGATGCGTCGACGGTGCAATACGGCGCTTCGCGCCTATTGCACCCTACGAATTGCGGGGAAGGCGCGCGCCGCAGGCAGCGCGGTCTCGTCTCCTCACATCACCCTTACCGGAATCGACACGAAGCCCCTGAAGCGCGCGCGCGGGCTGCGCACCGGCTCGCCCTCCAGCTCGTAGTCCGGAAAGCGCGCCAGGAAGCGCTCGAGCGCGACGCGGCCTTCCAGGCGCGCGACCGTCATGCCGGCGCACATGTGGATGCCGGTCGCGAAGGCGAGATGGCGGTTCGGCGTACGCGCCACGTCGAAACGGTCCGGATCCTCGAACTGCTCGGGGTCGCGGTTGGCGGCGCCGATGCAGAGCGTGATCAGCGTGCCCGCCGGCATCGGCACGCCGCCGATCTCGGTGTCCTCGGTGACGCGGCGGTTGCCGAGCTGGTTCGAGCTCTCGAAGCGCAGCACCTCCTCGACCGCGGTCTTCATCAACGCCGGATCCGCGATCAGTCGCCCGCGCTCGGCCGGCCACTGCGCCAGCGTCACGAGCGCATTGCCGATCAGGTTGGTCGTGGTCTCGTGGCCGGCATTGAGGATGAAGACGCAATTCTGCAGGAGCTCGGTTTCGCTCAGGCGCCGGCCCTCGTGCTCCCCCTGGATCAGCCTGGTGAGCAGGTCCTTCTCGGGGTCGCCCGGACGGCGGCGGCGCTCGGCGACCAGCTCCGCGAGATAGGCGAGGAAATCGCGCACGGCCGCGTTGCCGCGGGCGAGCTGGGCGTCGTCCAGCACCGGCTCGAGGGCGCCCAGGATCGCGAGCGACCAGCCCCGCAAGGGGCCGCGATCGGCCTGCGGCACCGCCAGCAGGTTGCCGATGATCTCCACGGGAATCGCGGCGGCGAAATCCTCGATCAGGTCGACACGGCGCCTCTCGGCCATGCGGGCGAGGAGGCGGTCCACCAGGGCGACCAGCCCCGGCTCCATCCCGGCGATCACGCGCGCCGACAGCGCGCCCTGGATCGCGCGGCGGACTTGGGTGTGGAGCGGCGGATCGCTGAACACGAGGCTGGTGGTGTGGTGCTCGTAGAGCAGCGAATCGCCGAACTTCGGCTTGAACTCGATCCTCTTGTCCGACGAGAAGGTGCCCGCGTCGCGATAGACCGCGTCGCAATCGCGCCAGCGGGTCAGCAGAAAGGCCCCGTCCGGCATCCGGTGGACCGGATCGTGCGCGCGCAGCGCGTGGTAGTAGGGGTACGGGTTCGCTATGAAGTCCGGCGGCAGGCGCCTGAGATCGAAGGCGCGCGCGACCGCCTCCGCGCGGTCGAGCGGAAAACGCGGCGCGAGCGCAGGCGCGGCTGAGGTCATGGGTCGTCCACCCGGCGGCTTGCCCTCCCATGGCAGAGCGCCGGCGGCGGTTTGTCAAGGCGCCGCAAGCGGTTGAGCCGGCGTCAATGGCGTTGCGCGGCGCGCGAAAACCCGCCATCTTCGACGCCCATGCGCGAGGACGTCGACACCCCCAAGCGCCGCCCGGCGACCGAGACCGCCCTGCCCGCGGACGCGCCGTTGCGGCTCGAGCAGTTCCTCCCCTATCGCCTCAACGTGGTGGCGAACCTCGTCTCCCAGGCGCTCTCGCGCATCTATGCGGAGCGCTACCAGATCGGCGTGCCCGAATGGCGCGTGCTGGTCACCCTCGGCCAGTTCGGCGAAATGACCGGCAAGGCGATCGGCGCCCACAGCCACATGCACAAGACCAAGGTCTCACGCGCGGTCGCCCATCTCGAGCACCGCGGGCTGGTGGCGCGGCGCGCCAACAGCGCGGACATGCGCGAAGCCATCCTCTCGCTCACCCCGCCGGGCCGCGCGATCTACGAAGAGATCGCGCCGATCGCGCTCGCCTTCGCGGAGCGCTTCACCGACGGCATCGATCCGGCCGAGCGCGCCGCGTTCGACCGCGTGCTCGCGCGCCTCGCCGAGCGCGCGCAGGCGCTGGTGCAGGAGACCCAGAACGGCGGGCTGCCCGGCGCATGAGTCCGGACCGCGCCGAGCGGGGGGCGTGGGGCCGGCGCGCCACGCATCGACGATAACGACGAGGAACGTCCCGTGAAGCTCTACAGCTACTTCCGCTCGTCCGCGGCCTATCGGGTGCGCATCGCGCTCGAACTCAAGCAGCTGTCCTGCGAGATGCAGTCGATCCACCTCACCCGCGACGGCGGACGGCAATGGAGCGCGCAGTACCGCGCCGTGAACCCGCAGGCGCGGGTGCCGGCGCTCGCGCTCTCCACCGGCGAGGTGCTCACCCAGTCGCTGGCGATCATCGAGTATCTCGACGAGGTCTATCCGGATCCTCCGCTGCTGCCCGCCGAGGCGGTCCAGCGCGCGCAGGTGCGCGCCGCCGCGCAGCTCGTCGCCTGCGACATCCACCCGCTCAACAACACCAGCGTGCTGAACTACCTGAAGGGCACGCTCGGCCACGACCAGGCGACCGTCGATGCCTGGTACCGCAACTGGATCCTGCTGGGCTTCGACGCGCTCGAGGCCATGATCAGGCCCGGGCCCTATGCCTTCGGCGCACACGTGACCATGGCGGACCTGTGCCTGGTGCCGCAGGTGTTCAACGCGCGCCGCTTCAAGGTGCCGCTCGACGACTATCCGAAGATCACCGCGGTCGAGGCGGCGTGCCTCGCGCTGCCGGCCTTCGACAAGGCGCGGCCGGAGAACCAACCGGACGCCGAATAGGGGCCGTCCCGTTCATCCCGTGGCGGCCATGCAGCACGCACGTTCCGACATGGTGCGGGTCATCCTGTGGATGACGGGCGGCCTCGTGAGCTTCTCGGCCATGGCGGTATCGGTCCGCGCGCTCACCGGCACGTTCAGCGTGTTCGAGATGCAATCGTTTCGCACGGCCGGCGGGATCATCATCCTTCTCGCTTTGGCGCTCGCCCGGCCCGCCCTGCGCCGGGAGCTGCCGCCGCGCCACTTCGGGCTTCACCTGACACGCAACGTCATCCATTTCATGGCCGGCCTCGGCTGGGTTTCGGCCCTCACCGTGCTGCCGCTCGCGACCGTCTTCGCGATCGAGTTCACGATGCCGGCCTGGACCGCGCTGCTGGCGCTGATCTTTCTCGGCGAGCGCATGACCGTGAGCCGCGCCGGTTCCGTGCTGCTCGGATTCGTCGGCGTGCTCGTGATCCTGCGGCCCGGGCTCGCGAGCGTGCATCCCGCCGCGCTGCTCGTGCTCGGCGCCGCGCTCGGCTACGCGATCACCTTCGTGATCACCAAGAAGCTCACGGCGACCATCGGCACGTACACGATCCTGGTGTGGATGAACGGCATCCAGCTTCCCCTCGCCCTCGCGGGAAGCGACCCCGCGTTCCTGACCCGGCTCGGGCCGGGCACGATCCTGCCGGCGCTCGCGATGGGCCTCACGGGCATCGCGTCGCACTACTGCGTCACGCGCGCATTCCGCTACGGCGATGCCACCGTGGTGGTGCCGATCGACTTCCTGCGCGTGCCGCTGATCGCGCTGGTGGGCTGGCTCTTCTACGCGGAAGGCATCGATCTCTTCGTGCTGGCGGGGGCCGCCATCATCGCGACCGGAATATTGTGGAATGTGCGCAGCGAAACCCGCCGGTAACGGGGCTCGCATGCGGTCCCGACAGAGGCTAAAAGAGGCCCGATCGCGCAACCGTGCGGTCGGGGGAAACATCCACACTTCCGACACCTTTGGCGCCATTGATCGGGCCGGGTGCGAAGGACAAGCGGGCAACCGAATGACGTTGCGTCGGCAAACCGGACTCGCCTTGCTCGGCCTCGTCGCGACCGCGGGCGTCGCGCTGGCACAGACCTGGCAACAGCCGCAAGGCTATCCGCCGCCCGCGCAAGCCGGGCCGCCCGGCCAGATCCCGCCTCGCTCCGCCTATCAGAACCAGATCTGCACCCGGCTCGAGGCGCAGCTCGCCCAACTCGACCGCGGCGGCGGCATGGACCCGGCGCAGGCCGAGCAGATCCGCAAGTACGAGGCGAACACGAGCCAGCAGCAGGCCGAGATCGACCGCACCGTGGCGCAGGCGCGCCGGCTCGGCTGCAGCAGCTCCGGCTTCTTCCTGTTCTCGCTCGGGCAGAACCCGCAATGCACCGGGCTCAACAACCAGATCGATCGCATGCGCGCCAACCTCGCGCGCCTCACCTCGGAGATGCAGCGCCTGCAGGGCGGAAGCCTGGACCGGGGCGAGCAGCGACGCTCGATCCTGATGTCGCTCGGCGAGAACAATTGCGGTCCGCAGTATCGCAGCGCCCAGCAGCAGGCGCCCGGCTTCTTCGGCGCGCTGTTCGGCGGCACGCCGGACAACCCGAGCTACGGCGCGCAGGGCGGCACCTATCGGACGCTGTGCGTGCGCACCTGCGACGGCTCCTATTTCCCGGTCTCGTTCGCGACCGTGCCGGCGCGCTTCCAGGAGGACGAGCAGGCCTGCCGGCGCATGTGTCCGGCCGCCGAGGTGATGCTGTTCACCCATCGCAATCCCGGCGAGGAGGTCGCGCAGGCCGTGTCGATCACCGGACAGCCCTACACGGCGCTGCCGAACGCCTTCCGTTTCCGCCAGGAGTTCAACGCCTCCTGCAGCTGCCGCCGCCCGGGCCAGAGCTGGGCCGAGGCGGTCGGTCCCGATCAGTCCCTCGAGCAGGGCGACGTGGTCGTGACGGAGGACCGCGCCCGGCAGATGTCGCGCCCGCGCGAGCCCGCGAAGCAGAAGGGCGCCGCGCAACCCCCCGCACAACCCGCGCCCGCGAGCCAGCCCGCGCCAGCGGCTCAGCCGGCGCCATCGGCCGAAGGCGGCAAGCGCAGCATCCGTTCGGTCGGCCCGCCCTTCATTCCGGCGCGCTGAGAGGCTGATCCGATCATCGCGAGGCCCGGCTGCGTCGCAGCCGCGCCTCTCGGAATACGGATCGAGAAGCGTCAGAAATCGAACGATTCCGCGCGCGCAGGGCTCGGCGCCAGCGTCCGGTCCGGCTGCGGCAAAGGCGTGCCGGGGTCGCGGAAGCGGTTGACGATCGGGTAGCGGCGGTCGCGGCCGAAATTCTTCAAGGTCACCTTCACGCCGGGCGCCGCCTGGCGGCGCTTGTACTCGGCGAGGTGGAGCATGCGCTCGACCCGAAGCACCGTGTCGCGGTCGAAGCCGGCCGCGACGATGTCGGCGATGGGCTCCTCGCGCTCGACCAGGCGCTCGAGAATGGCGTCGAGCACCTCGTAGGGGGGCAGCGTGTCCTGGTCCTTCTGGTTCTCGCGCAGTTCCGCGGTGGGCGGCTTGGTGATGATCCGCTCCGGGATCACGACACCGTCGGGGCCGCGCGCCCCCGCGGGCTTCTTCGCGTTGCGCAGGCGCGCGAGGCGGAACACCTCGGTCTTGTAGATGTCCTTGATGGGGTTGAAGCCGCCGTTCATGTCGCCATAGAGGGTGGCGTAGCCGGTCGACATCTCGGACTTGTTGCCGGTCGTCACCAGCATCAGGCCGAACTTGTTGGAGACCGCCATCAGCACGGTGCCGCGGGTGCGCGCCTGCAGGTTCTCCTCGGTCACGTCGCGACTGGTGCCGGCGAACAGCGGCGCGAGCACGTGCTCGAAACCCTCCACCGCCTCGGCGATCGGCACCACGTCGTAGGCGATGCCGAGCGCCTTGGCGACCGCGGCCGCGTCCTCCAACGACGTCTGCACCGTGAAGCGATAGGGCAGCATCAGCGCGCGGACCCGATCCGGCCCGAGCGCGTCCACCGCCATGGCGGCGCAAAGCGCCGAGTCGATGCCGCCCGAAAGGCCGAACACCACGCCCTTGAAGCCGTTCTTCTCGACATAGTCGCGCAGACCGAGCACGCAGGCCGCATAGTCGGCCTCGTCCGCTTCCTCGACCATGTGGTTCGGGCCGCCGAGGCAGCGCCAGGTTCCGTTCTCGCGGACCCAGCGGGTGGTCACGACGGCCTCCTGGAAGGCCGGCAGCTGCAGCGCGAAGGAGCGATCCGCATTGAGCGCGAAGGAGGCGCCGTCGAACACGAGCTCGTCCTGCCCGCCCACCATGTTGAGATAGACGAGCGGCAGCCCGCTCTCGACCACGCGGGCGACCGCGATGTTGAGCCGCACCTGCGTCTTCTCGCGCCAGTAGGGCGAGCCGTTCGGAACCAGCAGGATCTCGCCGCCGGTCTCGGCGAGGCACTCGACCACGTCGGCCTCCCAGATGTCCTCGCAGATCGGCACGCCGATGCGCACGCCCTTGAGCACGATCGGGCCCGGCATGGGCCCGGGCGAGAACACGCGCTTCTCGTCGAAGACGCCGTAGTTCGGCAGGTCGACCTTGTAGCGCAGCGCCGCGACGCGCCCTCCCTCGGCGAGCACATAGGCGTTGTAGAGCTTGCCGTTCTCGGCCCAGGGCGTGCCGATCAGCACGGCCGGCCCGCCGTCCGCGGTCTCGCGCACCAGCGCCTCGGTCGCGGCGCGGCAGGCGGCCTGGAAGGCCGGCTTGAGCACCAGGTCCTCGGGCGGATAGCCGGAGACGCACAGCTCGGGCGTGAGGACCAGGTCGGCGCCGTCGGCGGCCGCCTGCGCGCGGGCGCGGCGGATCTTCTCGGCGTTGCCGGCCACGTCGCCGACGGTCGGGTTGAGCTGCGCGAGGGTGATGGACAGGCGGTCGGCGGGGCGGGCGTTCATGGCGCTGGTCTATCGTCGGGAATGCTCGGCCGCAATCGGCGCAGCCCGGTCTAGATGATCCCCAGCCATTCGGCGAGCGCAAGCAGCCAGGCGAGCCCCGCGATCAGGAGCGACACGCCCACGGCGGCCGACCCCATGTCCTTGACCCGGCCGATCTCGGGATGCCGGGCGGCGGTGACGTGGTCGGCGAGCTTCTCGATGGCGGTGTTCAGCAGCTCGACCACCATCACGATCAGCACCACGAGGATCAGCAGGAGGCGCTTCCAGGACTCCGCCGCCACCAGGAAGGCGAGCGGGACCGCGAGCGCCACGGCGACGAGCTCCTGCCGGAATGCCGCCTCCGAGCGGCTGGCGGCGCACAGACCGTTCCAGGTGTTGACGCAGGCCTGCAGGATCCGATCCACACGACGCTCCGAACACGCTTCGGGCGCGATCCCTCGCGCCCGGCTGCATGTTAGACGACGTGAAGCTGATGCGACAGTGGACCTGTGCCAATCCGAGTGCGCCCGACGTGGCTACCGGAACGGATCGACGATCCGGACGCCGTCGATCTGCCGGCCATGCGCCATGTCCTCCGAGAGAAGCTCACGGCAGCCGAGCGCCCGCGCAGCGCTCACGATGGCGGCGTCCCAATACGACAACCCGTGCGCCGCCGTGATCTCCAACGCCCCCAGCATCACGTCGACCGTCATCTCCTGAATCCTGAAGCGCAACCAGGACCGCATCAAGCGGACGGCGAGGTCGTGCGGCAGGGGATCGGGTCGCGTCGACCGCGTCGCCTGCACGTAGAACTCCTGCAGGACCTGGACCGAGAGCGCGGCGTCGCGCGCCTTGAGAAGCGCAATCGCGCGCCCGCGCTTCTCGGCCTCGCCCCGGTCGTCGCTGATCGAGTAGAGCAGGATGTTGGTGTCGAGGAACGGGCCGCCGCTCACGCGTCCCGCTCGTGGACCGCATCGCGGGACAGGCGATCGCCTGCGCGGAAGTTCGCGATCCGCGCGCGCACGTCCTGCTCGTCGCGTTCGAGGCGGTCGAACTCGCTCTCCCCCGCGGCCAGCTCGGCGAGATAGCGTTTCACCAGGGCCGACACCGACGTGTCGAGCTCCGCGGCCTTGATCCGCGCCCGGCGGTAGGTTTCGTCGTCCACGGTTACTGTGATATTTTTCATTTTCTCACAGTATCACAGCCCGCGGAGGGCGGCAATCGTGGCGGGCTACAGCCCCGCCGCGGCCGGGAGCGGCTTCGCCTGGGCGATGCGCTCCTGCTTGAGCAGCTCGGCGAGCAGGAAAGCGAGCTCGATGGACTGCTCGGCGTTGAGGCGGGGGTCGCAGAGCGTGTGGTAGCGGTCGTTGAGGTCCTCGTCGCTGATCGCGCGGGCGCCGCCGGTGCATTCGGTGACGTCCTTGCCGGTCATCTCGAGATGCACGCCGCCCGCATGGGATCCCTCGGCGCGATGCACCGCGAAGAAGGACTTCACCTCCTGCAGGATGCGGTCGAACGGCCGCGTCTTGTAGCCCGAGGGCGACGTGATGGTGTTGCCGTGCATCGGGTCGCAGGACCACACCACGACCTTGCCCTCGCGCTGCACCGCGCGCACCAGCGCGGGCAGATGATCCTCGATCTTGTCGGAGCCGAAGCGACAGATGAGCGTGAGGCGGCCCGGCTCGTTGTCGGCGTTGAGGATGTCGATCAGGCGGATCAGCTCGTCGGCCTTGAGGGACGGCCCGCATTTGAGGCCGATCGGGTTGCGGATGCCGCGACAATACTCGACATGGGCGTGATCCGGCTGGCGCGTGCGGTCGCCGATCCACAGCATGTGAGCCGAGGTGCAGTACCAGTCGCCCGACGTGGAATCGACGCGGGTCATCGCCTGCTCGTACCCGAGCAGCAGGCCTTCGTGGCTGGTGTAGAAGTCGGTGGTGCGCAACTCCGGATGGCTCTCGAGGTCGAGGCCGCAGGCCTGCATGAAGGCGAGCGCCTCGGCGATGCGGTCGGCGACCCCGGCGAAGCGCTCCATCTGGCGCGGATCCTTGACGAAGCCGAGCATCCATTCGTGCACGCGGGCGAGGCTCGCGTAGCCGCCATGGGCGAAGGCGCGCACCAGGTTCAGTGTCGCCGCCGACTGGTGATAGGCCTCGATCAGGCGCTGCGGATCGGGCGTCCGCGCGGCCACCGAGAACTCCGCGCCGTTGACGATGTCGCCGCGATAGCTCGGCAGCTCCTTGCCGTCGCGCTTCTCGACCGCCGAGGAGCGCGGCTTGGCGAACTGGCCGGCGAGCCGGCCGACCTTCACGACCGGCGAGTGCGCCGCGAAGGTGAGCACCACCGCCATCTGCAGGAAGACGCGGAAGAAGTCGCGGATCGAATTGGCGCTGTGGTCCTCGAAGCTCTCGGCGCAGTCGCCGCCCTGCAGCAGGAACGCGCGCCCCGCGGCCACCCCGGCGAGCGCCCTCCTGAGCTGGCGCGCCTCCCCGGCAAAGACCAGCGGCGGAAAGCTCGCGAGCCGCCGCTCCACCTCCGCGAGCCTGGCGGGGTCCGGGTAATCGGGGACCTGGACGATGGGCTTGTTGCGCCAGCTGTCTGGCGACCAACGCTCGGGCACGGCAACCTCCGCAAA
>PQAH01000058.1 GCA_003105195.1 Bradyrhizobiaceae bacterium | reverse complement strand
CTGCGCGGGTCGAGCAGGGCCGTGACCATCACGGCGTCGACGCTGCCGAGCCCCGACACGCGCTCGGCGACCGGCGCGCCGGCCGGGAGGATGCCGGCGATCTCCACGCCGCAGGTGGGGGCGACGAGGCTCGCGATCTCGGCGAGGTCGCCGTCGCCGATCAGCGCGATGCGGCGGTGGCCGCGCCCGGCCGCCTCGGCGAACAGGCTGCCGCACTGGGCGCGCGCCTTGCGGAAGAACGAGAAGGAATGCGACAGGTACTCGGCGGTGAGGCGGGACTTCTCGGAGAAGCCCTGGGGGGTCAGGTAGTAGGCGTAGCGCCGCGAGGGCACCTGGGCGACCTTGATCAGCCCCTTGCGGACGCAGCGCTTGAGGTAGGCGTTGGCGAGGCCGAGCGCGATGCCGAGCTCGCGGGCGACCGAGCGCTGGGTGACGGCCGGATCGCGCTCGACCACGTCGAGCACGCCGAGGACGATCTCGTCGTCCGTGGCATCGCGTCGTGCGAGGTCCGCTTCGGCCGCCATCGTCCCCCCTGAAGGGCCCGCCTATCGTTCACGACATGAACATGGCCCAGGCGACGGATTGATAGCGCGTTCATGAAATGAACGTCAAGCAAGGGTATCGGGATCCCGGCAGCCGCAGCCGGGCCAGGAGCGGCGCGTCGGCCGGAGTTGCGCGGACGTGTCCGCGTTGCGCGGACGTGTCCAGCGGCAGCCCTCCGTTCCGGTCCCGTTCAGCTTCGGCCGTGATAGTGGTGCGGTCGACCAACGGAGACACGCCCCATGCAAAACACTTGGCTCGCGGCAGCAGCCCTCGGGCTCCTGGCGCTCGGAACCTTCCCGGCGGAGGCAAAGGACGGATGCCTGTTCGACCGCGGTCGATGGTATTGCTAT
The DNA here is from genome assembly GCA_003105195.1 of Bradyrhizobiaceae bacterium. Taxonomy (GTDB): domain Bacteria; phylum Pseudomonadota; class Alphaproteobacteria; order Rhizobiales; family Xanthobacteraceae; genus FEB-22. Next base: position 48,410 of record PQAH01000058.1, on the reverse strand, counting down.
CCGGGCGCCCAGCCGGGCGTCCCCTATCACGGGCCGGACTATGGCCGCGCCTACCTGCGGCCCTATGGCGGGCCCGTCTATGCTCCGCCCCCGCCCCCGCCGACCTATGGGCGCCATTATGTGCCGCGCCCTCATTATCGGCCCGCCTGCCCGCCCGGCTATCGGTTCAGCAACCGACACCGGGCCTGTGTTCCCTACCGCTACTGAGGCCGGCTCTCCGGCGCGGCGAGAACGGCAATCCGGGCTGCAGCCCCTTGAAGCGCGCCCGAAAAAGCCCAATACCTGCGCCCCATCTCCAGCGGGGCCCTCGATGCTCGAATCGGCACTCAGAGCGGCGGCGCACGTCCCTTTCGTGGGCGGCCGCGTGAAGGCGTATCTCGGCGCGCGAAAGCAGGCCACGCTCGACACCGTTTTCCGGTCGTTGACGCGCGTCCAGAACTTCTCGCTGGCGTTCGAGCTGACGAAGGGGGTCGAGGGAGCGATCGTCGAGTGCGGCGTCGGGAGTGGCGTCTCCTTGGCCATGCTGGCGCTGCTGCGGAAGGTGCATGCGCCCGACAAGCGGATCTTCGCCTTCGACACGTTCCGGAGCTTCCCGCCCGGCTATGTCCAGAACCAGGACCCGAACCCGCGGGACATGCTGCCGGTGGTCCGCCGCAATCTCGCGACCGCGGACGTCGACGCCGGCACGGTCACGTTCGTCCAAGGCCCGTTCACCGAGACGCTGTCGCGCGGCTTCCCGCACGGGCCGATCTCGATCCTTCACATCGACGTCGACGTCGGCCGCTCCTTCACCGAGGTTCTCGCGGCACTCTGGGATCACGTCGCCAGCGGCGGCGTCGTCATCTTCGACGAGTATCACGCGGCGTCGCTGAAGGCCTGGCCGGACTCCAAGCCCGCGATCGACGCGTTCCTGGCCGGCAAGCAGTTCACCGTGGTCGACGGGCCCGGCCTTACTCGCTTCATGGTCCGGAAGCAGTAGCCGGCCAGTGCCGGGCGGTGCGACGGGATGCCGGCCGGCGCGCCGGCTCCCGGCTCGGTGGCCCCGGCGCGGCAATTGTGCCATGACTCGTGCGATGAAACGGCCGAAACCATGACGCAGCGGACGGTCCCACCGGCGGGCTATGCGGATCGCGGGGACGACCCCCTGATCGCCTCGGCGCTGCGCACCTTCGAGGCGGAGGCGGGCGGGATCACGGCGCTGGCGGTCGCGATGCGCGACGGCCTCGGGGCGCCGTTCGTCGCCGCGGTGGAGCGGATCCGCGCGGCGCGCGGGCGGGTGATCGTCTCCGGCATGGGCAAGTCGGGCCATGTCGGCCGCAAGATCGCGGCCACCCTCTCGTCCACGGGCACGCCGGCCTTCTTCGTGCATCCGGCCGAGGCGAGCCACGGCGACCTCGGCATGATCACGTCGGACGACGTGATCCTGGCGCTGTCGTGGTCGGGCGAGACCGCCGAATTGAAGAACCTGATCACCTATTCGCGCCGCTACCGCATCGCCCTGGTCGCGGTGACGGCCTCGGTCGAGAGCACGCTCGGGGCGGCGGCCGACGTGGTGATCAAGCTGCCGCAGGCGCGCGAGGCCTGCCCGCACAACCTGGCGCCGACCACCTCCTCGATCATGCAGCTCGCGCTCGGCGACGCGCTGGCGGTGGCGCTGCTCGAGAGCCGCGGCTTCACGGCGATCGACTTCGGCCTGCTGCATCCCGCGGGCCGGCTCGGCGCGATGCTGAAATACGTGCGCGACATCATGCGCACGGGCGAGCGACTGCCGGTCGCGGCGCGCGAGACCCGCATGTCGGAGGCGATCGTGGAGATGACCGGCAAGGGGCTCGGCTGCGTCGCCGTCACCGACGCGGCCGGCCGGCTCGCCGGCATCGTCACCGACGGCGACCTGCGCCGGCACATGGGCCCGCGCCTGATGGAGGCCGCGGTCGCGGAGATCATGACCGCGAACCCGAAGACGATCGGCCCCGACGCGCTCGCGAGCGAGGCGCTCGAGCTGATCAACGCCTCGAAGATCCAGGTGCTGATCGTGGTGGACGCGAACCGGGTGCCGGTCGGGATCCTGAGCTTCCACGACCTCTTGCGCGAGGGGGTGGCGTGAGGCCGGGGCCCGATGCCGCCTTCGACCAAATGAGCTGATCGACCGTCGACGCGCGATGAAATAGCTGCGTGCGCGATCCTCACCAAGGGTAAGCTAGAGCAACGCGTGAAGCGCCTCCGCCCACCGTCGCCCGAGCGTCACGATCGACGGCGTATCCAGGTGAATGGGATCGTTCGGCTGGCCGGCGAGGTCCTGGGCCGAAACACGCACACAATTGTCCGGCAACGCCATGGTCCGTTGCCGTTCGACGATGATGGGCCATGCCGGGAAGTCCGATCGGTTCGGATCGGGCCCGAGCACCGTCATCACGACCGGCAGTCTCGCATGTCGCAGATCCGAGCGGACATCCGCCACCAACCGGTTGAACTTGCCGGGCCACGCATTGGCGAGCGTCGCATTGGCCGCGTCGCTCTCGCCCTGGAACCAGATCAGCCCCTTGAGCTCGCCGTCGCTCGCTGCGGCCCGCGCCCGGGCGATCATGGCGCCGTAAAGCGCAGAAGTGGACAAGTTCCGTGCCCACTGATCGATGCCCGTCGCGCCCCTGGCGCACGGAACGAGACCGATGACGGCGTTCGGCCGCAGCTCGGCCAACCGATCCCCGAAGGCCGAGCCGGGCGATGCGCTCGCGTCGTCATCGCCCACCGGATAGACTGAGCGGTCCCTGTCGTCGATGGGCTCGGCGGTCGAGGTCCACTCGCCGGAATTCCGATAGGTGCGAACGCGATCGATATGGCGAAATGCCGGCAGCCCCGCGAGCGGCGCCCTGCCGCTCATGTTCGATTGGCCGGCGAGGAGGAAGATCTCCCTCGGACTCTCCCATTGCGCGACAGCGCCCTTGAAGCCGAGACTGCAAAGACCGGCCAACCCGGAGACTGCACAGCTCAAGAATTGCCTTCTATCTTTCCGCATTGGGATCAAGCGAGTCCGTGCCAAGATTCTCATAACACGCCCCCAGACGCCGCGTCACGCATCCGCATGAAGGCGCTGCAAGCTCACAGCTCTGCTTGGGCGGGCCACCTCGCTTCCGCCGTATCGCCGACTGCGATGCCTATTCGGAAGGCACCGTTCCGGTTCCGGCGCCACCCCCTTAGTCAAGCGAAGGTGAGCTTCGCGGCCGCCCGGCAAGCCTACTTGCTTTCCCTTTGCTGACCGTCTAGCAGAATTCCTTGAGCTGCCGCGAAGTCCGGCAGGCTCGCTTTGTCTGCTCGATATGCCTGCGGTGTTGTGGGGATTGGGGGGCGTGCGGCAACATGTCGACGAACACGGTCGACCAGACCCCTGAGCCGCTGCTCACGATCGTCATTCCCGCCTATCTCGAGCAGATGAATATCCGCCACGCGATCGATCGCTGCAAGATCGCCCTGGCGGAGATGGAGATCTCTTACGAAATCCTCATTGTCGACGATGCGAGCCCCGACGAGACCGGTGCCATCGCGGATAGCCTCGCCGCCGAGGACCCACACGTGCGCGTCATTCACAATCTTGTCAATGTCAATGTCGGCACAAGCATTCTGATCGGATATCGCGCCGCGCGCGGTGTCCTGGTCACTCATAATGCTATGGATCTGCCCTTCGATCCTAGGGATCTTGGCCGCATCCTCACGTTGTTCAAAGATCCCGAAATGGCATTGGTCGTCGTTTCGCGCACCGATCGCTCGGCACATTCGCTCTGGCGAAAAACCACATCGTTCCTTCATCATTGGCTGATCCGGCTGCTATTCTGGAGTGCGCTTCCCGACATGAACTTTGTCCAGGTCTGCAAGCGCTCGGCAGTGCTCGAGCTCGGCGTTCGCGCGCGAAGTCCGGCCTTCGTCACTCCGGAAATGATCATCCGCGCACGGGAAGCGGGCCTCAAAATCGGCCATGTCGAGGCGACCTTTCATCCAAGGCGTCAAGGGGAAGCGAAATTCGGAAAACCCCGCGACATCCTGTGGACGCTTGCCGACATGATCAGCTTCCGACTTGAACACCGCGCGCGCCGCAAGCAGCAACGAGGAAGCTAGTCATGGTGGTGCGTTGCGGAGTGATTGGACTGGGCTATTGGGGACCCAATCTGGTGCGAAATATCTCGGCGTCGAGCGCCACACAGCTCGTCGGGATATGCGACCAGGATGCCGCCAAATGCGAAGCGCTCAGGCGCCAGTACGCTGCTCCCGTGGTGACCTACGATCCGCATGATCTGTTCAACTCCCCGATGATCGACGCGCTGTTCATCGCCACGCCGGTGGCAACACACTACTCGCTCGCGCTCTCCGCACTGCGATCTGGAAAACATGTGTTCGTGGAGAAGCCGTTGACATCCGATGTCGCCCAAGCCGAGCATCTTGTCAGCGAAGCCGAGCGGCTGGGCCTCACGCTGATGGTCGATCACGTGTTCGTCTACAATCCAGCGGTCCAGAAAATTCGGGAGTTGATCTCGACCAATATGCTGGGCCAGATCCTCTATTACGACTCGGTGCGGGTGAACCTCGGCTTGTTCCAGCACGACGTAAGTGTCATCTGGGACCTGATTGTCCACGACCTTTCGATCGTCGACTACATCATCGATGAGCGACCGACCGCCGTTTTGACAAACGCACGAGCCCACGTTATAGGACAACCTGAAAACATAGCATACATGACCTGCATTTTTGCTAGCCAGATGATCGCGCATTTTCACGTGAACTGGCTGGCTCCGGTCAAAGTCAGACGGACTCTCGTGGGCGGCTCGCGTCGCATGATCGTCTATGACGATCTGGAGCCTGACGAGAAAATCAAGGTCTACGATCGCGGAGTCGATATCACGCAAGCCGAGCCCGACCAGATCGGGCTTCAGTTCGGATACAGACTCGGAGACATGTTCGCACCCATGCTGCGCCGCACGGAGGCGCTCAAGACGGCGGTCGAGCACTTTGCCGAATGCGTCCGCACGGGTACTTCACCGATCACGGACGGCCAATGCGGGCTACGGACCGTTCGTCTTCTCGAGGCCGCCTCAAGATCGGCGCAAAACGGCGGAAGTGCGGTGGCAGTGGGCGCCTAAGTGCAACCCTGAAAACAGACTGGGACTCTGCATGAACGAGGCTGTGGCCACCCCCAAGCCGCTGTACGGTTTCGCCGACGAGCACGCTCGGGCGTTTCCGCAAACGATCGTCGTCGAGACCACCAATGTCTGCAATCTCCGTTGCATCCATTGCCCACAAGGGCAAGGGCTGCCGGAGAGTCCGAATTATCGGGCCGAGTATATGCCCTGGGACGTCTACAAGAAGCTCATTGACGAGATCTCGCAGCACAAGATCACCTTGGTGCGCATTTCGCCCGCCGGAGAAGCGCTCGTTCATCCTCAGTTTCTCGATCAGATCGCCTACGCGAAGGCAAAGGGCGTCGGCCCTATCGATCTCACGACCAACGCGCTTACGTTCGACAATCAGGCGATCGAGAACGGCGAGAGGGTACCGGGAAAGTCGATTCTCGATCGCCTGATCGATCACGGGCTCGATGTCGTCGATATCAGTCTCGACGCCGCAACGAAGGATGCCTACGAGCGCATTCGTGTCCGCTCCAACTATCATCGCGTCTGGGCCAATCTTCATCGTCTCCTGTACTTGCGGGAGCAGAAGAAGTCCCCCATGAAGGTGATGCTGAGCATCGTCGATCAACCGGAAGCTGCCGGAGAGGTCGAGCAGTTCGTCAAGTACTGGACGCCCCTGGTCGACCGCGTACTGGTCCGCCCCTATTTGCCGAATCTCGGACTGACCGGACGCAAGCCGGGAGACATCGGGGAGAAGCAGTCGAAGATCGAGCGTTGGCCCTGCCCCCAATTCTGGAAGCGCGTTACCATCACGCCAGAGGGCGACATCCGCTTCTGCGTCGTCGACTGGCTCGACAAGTCGAAGATGGGAAATGTCCGGACCCACAGCATCGCGGAGCTGTGGCGCGGAGCCGAGTATGAGCGGATGCGCGGCTGCCATCTCGGCGGCAAGTATGCCGAGGCGCATCCGATCTGCGGCCCCTGCACGGACTGGATGGGGATGCGTTGGGACTGGGGCTTCGAGATGGCGATCCGTGCCGCCTTCGGAGACAAGTCCGTTCCCGACAAGCCGGCGCCTCTTGAACAGGTTTACGGGAAGGCATGATCCCGTTCCTTGATCTGAATGCACAGAACAGCGCGTTGAAGGAGGAGATAGACGCGGCGATCCGAGCCGTCATCGAGTCCAGCGAGTTCTGCCTCGGACCCGCGGTAGACCGCTTCGAGATGGCCTTCGCGGCGTTCTGCGGCGTCCGACACGCGGTTGCGGTGAATTCGGGAACCAGTGCACTGCATCTGGCGCTGCTGGCGCTGGATGCAGGTCCGGGCAAGGAAGTAGTGACTGCGGCAAGCACCTTCGTCGCCACGGTCGCCGCCATTCGCTATACCGGCGCACGGGCCGTACTACTGGACATCGATCCCGAGCGGTACACCCTCGATCCAGCACTGCTGGAGGCGGCGATCACTCCGCAAACGGCGGCGATCATGCCGGTCCATCTTTACGGCCAAGTCGCCGAGATGGACCGGATCTGCGATATCGCGGCGCGACACAGCGTACCGGTGATCGAGGATGCCGCGCAGGCTCATGGCGCCAGTTTCCGTCGCGCCCCGGCAGGTAGCCACGGCCGGGTCGCATGCTTCAGTTTCTATCCAGGCAAGATTCTGGGAGCCTTTGGCGAAGGCGGCGCGGTCGTCACCAACGACGACGCGCTCGCCCGGAAGATGCGGGCCATGCGCGATTGGGGCCAGTACGAACGCTCGGTTCACCACTACCCGTGCTTCAACTACCGCATGGAAGGGATTCAAGGTGCTGTGCTCGGCGTGAAGCTGCGCCACGTGTCCGAGTGGGTAAGCGCTCGCCAGCGTGTCGCTGGGGCTTACGACCGGCTGTTCCGCGAACGCATCCCGAGCGGACTTGTGAAGACACCGCGTCCCTGTCCCGACGGCCTCCATGCCTATCACCAATACGCAATCCGCGTGGATCAACGCGATCGCGTCCGCGCCGAGCTTCATGAGCGCGGAATCCAGACTGGCGTTCACTATCCACGACCAGTCCATCTGCAGCCCGGATTTTCCGAATTGGGCCGAGCGGGCCAGTTTCCTCACGCGGAGGCGCTCGCGCGCACGACGCTGTCGCTGCCGATCTACCCGGAACTTCCGTCCGGCGCGGAGGATACGGTGGTGAATACCTTGGCGGCGATTGTCGACCGCACGGCCGCGCGGCGGAAAGAGCCAACCGGTTCTCACTAGATGCAGGTGATCGCATTCGGACTCGCGGAAGTCGACACGCGCGCGCGGTACGATGATCTGTTCGAGGCTTGTCCACACGCCTACATCCAGCAGTCCACGCACTGGGCCGAGGCGCTCCAGGGTCTCGGCCCGGACCAGCCGATCTTCCTTCTCGCATCCGAGGGCGGACGCGAGCTCGGTGGACTACCGCTCTATCTCTACCGTGGCGCTCCCGGGTCGATCTTGACGTCGGTACCGTATGCAGGGCCGCTCGGCGGTGTGTTTTCGCGCCTGGATAGCGACCGCGAGCGCGTCTATGCGGCCCTGCTCGGAGAAGCGCAGGGGATCGCCCGCGCACATGGCTGTCTGGCACTGACGATCATCTCCAATCCGATCGATGACGACGTCGACCTCTACCATCGACACTTGGCGCCATCGGTGTCCTTGCAGAACTTCACTCAGATCGTAGACCTCGATGCCGTGGTGTCGAATGGCCGTCTCGTCCTTCGCAACAACAAGAAGGGCAATCCCGCGGCCACCATCAAGAAGGCGGAAGCCGCCGGCTTTTCAGCCAGACTGTGCAGCACTTCCGCCGAGTTCGAGGCCTGGTACACGATCCATGTGCAACGCGCCACCGAGATCCCGACCGCGCCCCTCGACCGCCGGCTCGCCGAGCACATTTGGCGCGATCTCGGTGCGAGAGGTTGCTCCTTCCTACAGCTCGTCATGGCAGGGGACGAAATCGCAGCCGGCTGCCTCATGGTTCTTCATAAGCGTGTTTGCGATGTCTTCGCGGTGAGCATGAACAGCGCTCATGCAAGCAACGCGCCGAACTATCTGGCGGTGAAGGCCGCGATGCTGGAAATGGCAACCCGCGGCGTGAAAATGATGAACTGGCAGTCGTCGCCGCGCCGGGGGGACGGGGTGTACAAGTTCAAGCGTCAGTGGGGCAGCGAAGAGAAACCCTACTATTTCCTGACCAAGACGTTCTGCGAGGACGAGCGAATCCTGCGCCTTGGCGCCGCCGGGTTGCGGCAAGCCTACCCGGGGCATTTCGTGGTGCCATTCGGATGCTTCGAGGCCGGTACGGTCGCAGGAACCTATCTCAAAGGCGCTTAGCGCGGTCCCGATCAGCGCACCGTGCCCGAACACTCTCCAGCCTCCGCTCGGTGTCACGGTCGAGCATGAACCTCGGAGCGACTGCGGCTGCGTCTAATCCTTCGGCATGCTCCAGTTCTCTGCCTGATCGTCCAACAACTCGGCGGACGACGGGTGGGTTTGCCGGAACCAAGCAACGTAGCGGCGTATGCCCTCGGCGAAATCCACGGCAGGCTCGAAGCCGATCAGCGTCTTGGCCTTGCGGGTGTCGGCGATCAGCGTCCGAATATCCCCCGGCCGCACCCCGATGAACTGGATCGAAATGTCGTTGCGCCCGCATTCGCTGATCACCGCCTCGGCGACCTGCTGAATCGTCACCGGTCGCCCCCATCCGAGATTGATAATCGTTCCCAAGGCAGGGTTGCTGTTTGCCGCGCGCCAAAGCCCGTCCGCCGTATCGGTCACATAGGTGAAGTCGCGCGACTGCGCCCCATCGCCAAAGACGACCGGGGGCAAGCCGTTGAGTACGCGAATGACGAAGCGCGGGATCACTTCAGCGAACACACCTCTGTCGTGCTCGCGCGGGCCGAAGGCGTTGAATGGCCGCACAACGAGCGCCGGCAGCCCATAGGTTCTCCAGTAGGCCAGCGTGTAGAGCTCGCCGGCGAGCTTGGCCGCACCATATATCGTCGTGGGAGCGCAGACTGCGGTATCCTCCGCCAGCGCGCTCTCCGAGTAGTTCCCATACACCTCGGAGGACGAACAGTAGACGAATCGTCCGATGCGATGCCTACGGGCCGCTTCGAGCACCAGCAGCGTCCCGGTCGCATTGACGGCATGGTTCTCGATGGGCTGTCCGAGAGACTTGCGCACACATTCGACAGCGAGATGGAACACCGCATCGACCCCGCGCATCGCGCGATCGACGGCGGCCTCGTCGAGTATCGATCCCTCGACAAGCTGGACGCGCCCCGTGGTCGAGGCCTGCGCAAGATTGCCCGGCTTTCCCGACGCGAGATTGTCCAACACCGTGACGTCGTGGCCGTCGCGGACGATCCGTTCGACGAGATGGCTCCCGATGAACCCGGCACCGCCGGTGACAAGGTAGCGCACTGGCATCCACCCTACTTGTCTTCGCTGCGTGCCATCAGTCGGGCCGGGCTTCCCGCCACCACGGCAGCGTCAGGAACGTCTCGCGTCACGACGGCTCCGGCGCCGACCAGGGCCCCCGCACCGATCGTGACCCCGGCAAGGATCACCGCGCCGCTGCCGATCGATGCGCCGCTTCGCACCAGGGTCGGAATGACGTTCCAATCTGCATCGGTCTGCAGCCGACCGCCGGTCGTCGCCTTCGGATACTTGTCGTTCACGAACATGACGCCGTGACCCACGAAGACTTCGTCCTCGATGGTCACGCCTTCGCATATGAACGAATGCGAAGAGATCTTGCAGCGTACGCCGATCACGGCATTCTTCTGGACCTCCACGAAGGCTCCAATTCGACTCTCGGCACCGATTCGACAGCCATACAGATTGACGAGCGAAGGGTGAAATATCCTGACCCCTTCCCCCAAGATCACGCTTTCCGCGATCGGCATCGTCCGTCCTCGTTGATGAATTCTGCTCCGCCCGCGAGCCGGCGAGGGAGCCGTTCAAGAGTTCTCCCACTCGCGACCGACAGCTGCATGTGGTCTCCTGGCGTCCGGCGGTGGTCAAGAATCGCGCAATGCGCGGAGGGCGGTTATGGCCGGGCCAGCGCAAGAGATGCCCGCAGGCGGTCAGCGATGATTTCTTGCTCGCCGCGGGAAAGGCCGGGAAACAACGGAAGAAGCACGCCGTGGTCCTGAAGCCACTCGCTATTCGGCAGATCCACCTGGCCCCCCACGGGCGAACGCCCGGCACGCCAATCCGCTCCCCGATAGGCAGGCTCACGGTGACTGCACATGACGCCCCTTCGCGTCGAGATTCCACTGTCCAGCATGCATTGCATGACCGCCGTCTGGTTCGCCTCCCCCGGGAGCCGCACGAGATAGCTCTGCCAATTGGACTTCGCCCAGTTCGGCTCCTGCGGCAATCTGAGACCCGGCACCGAACACAGCAGCTCGCCATAGACGGCTGCCATCTCCCGACGCTCGCGGATCATCGCCGGCAATCGTCGCAACTGGACGCGACCAACGGCCGCCTGGATGTCGGTCATTCTGTAGTTGTATCCAAGCAGGCCGTATTGCTCGGCGATGACCCGATTCGATCCGTGGCGTACGCGATCCGACACACTCATGCCGTGCTGGCGCAGCAGGCGAAACTGCGCGTCCAGCTGCCGATCCGCTGTCGTGAGCATTCCGCCGTCCCCGGTCGTGACGACTTTCCGCGGGTGAAAGGAAAAGCACGCCACGTCGCCGTGAGGGCGACCGATGGCCTCCCATCGTCCGTCCACCAGGATTTCGCTGCCGATGGCGCAGGCGGCATCTTCGATCACGGGCAACCCGCGACGACGCGTGATGTCCAGGATCGCAGTCAGATCGCACGGCATCCCGAGCTGATGCACAACCAGCAGAGCCTTGGTCCGAGCCGTGAGGGCCTCTTCGATGCGATCCGGCAGGATATTGCCGTTGACGCGGTCGACGTCGACGAAGACAGGGCGGGCGCCGGTATAGCGAACCGCGTTCGCCGTGGCGATGAATGAATGGCTGACAGTCACGACTTCGTCATCGGCGCCGACCCCGAACGCGATCAAGGCCAGGTGGAGGGCGGCCGTGCAGTTGGCAACCGCGCACGCATGGCGCGCGCCCGTGGCGGCTGCGAAATCCTCCTCGAAGGCGGCGACTTCCGGCCCCTGGCTGATCCAGCCGGTGCGCAGCACCCGAGCGACCGCCTCCGCCTCCTCGGAATCGAGGATCGGGCGTGCGATCGGGATGGCCCTCGATGCCCCACTGCTCACTTCCGGACCGGGCATCAGGTCCATTCGAATCGTCATCACTCTCTTCCTCTTGCGAGTTCGGAGCGCGAGCATGCCCGCCGCGGGAGACGCAGCAGCGCTGCAATCGCGACCGCCAGCCCCATAAGCAAGGTGGCGCTGCTCACCGCGTAGCTCCACACTACGGCGGGCGGGCGGTAGACGAGCGCAAATTCGTCGACACCCGCCGGCACGAGCACACCGAGCAGGTGGCCAAAGACCGGCGTCACCGTAACGCGTGGATCCTCGGAGCGCCAGCCCGGCCGGTACCAACTGTTCAGCAGCAGGACGCGGTCGCGCTCCGCTGCCGCCAGGCCGACTGCAATGCGACCCGCCGATTGCGACAGCGCTGCCCTTGGGGCGCTTCGAACGAGGCCGCCGACGACGGAGAAATCGGAGCAGAGAAAGCCTTCATGTCCACAGCCGGGCAGGAGCGGCAGGCGACGATCTCGCGCAGCCGAATCCACTTCCACGACCTTGGGCCAGGCATCGGGATTGCGCCAGACCGCCAGCATCTCGACCCCGGCGGACAGGGTACCGATCCTCACAAGGCCCGATGCGACGGATTGCCGATCGAACGTCACCAGGAAGCCGATTCCCAGCGTATCCAGGAACGACTTGTCGAGAATATTCGATGCTGTGGTGTTGATGTAGCCTTCCATCAAAGCCTCGTCCGGAAACAGGTCGCCCGTCGCGATTCCGCGCGGAAAGGCGTTGAGAACACGCAGTCCGTCGAGCGCGGTGACGTTCAAGAGCAGCCCGCTGCCCAGGAGCGTGTTCCGGCGTACGCGATCGCCCAGCTCCTGACTCATGGCGATGCGCATATCCGTGTCGCCAACCAGCCTCTTGAGGTTGACGACAAGTCCTCGCGCCTCGAGCGCCGCCTGGCTCGCGCGTCGGTTGGTCGGCTCGAGCGCGTTGAGGATCGCCTCGCTCCAGCGAGGCAGTCCAAGAAGAGTCAGGATCGCCACTTGCGCGATGCAGAGCATAACTGCCACCTGATGCCGGATCCTGCCTCCGGTGGCGAAACGCGAGGCCAGCATCCCGAACAGCAGGATCCCGAACACGTTGACGCTGTCGCGGAACACCCACGTGGCGCTGATCACGTTTGCGAAGGCGCCGGCCGGGAGGAACAGGCAGAGGACCGCTGCAACGAATGCCGCTTTCACGCGCGCACCAAGCGGGCCAAAGGGAACGATCAGAGCCGCCACTGCCGCCAGCGCGGCGATCGCCCCGAAGCTTGTGACCCGCAGCGGGTCAGTGATCGATTTCTCGTGGAACGCGCTCCAGGAGCCGCCCAGGGTGTTCAGATAGGGCAGGTGTAGCGCGGTGCGTACATGCTCGACGAAGGCCGGATTGTGGTGCGCGGACCGTGCCGCGGCATCCGGGAAGCGCAGCCACTCGCCGATCAACATCGTCACGAGGCCGGAGGAGGCCGTCGCGGCCACGAGTGCGGCCGCCGCGAGGCTGCGCCAATGCTTGCGCAGTCCGGATGGCGGCACGCAGAAGAATACGCCGATGACGATGAGATAGGACAGGACATGTGAGGCGAGACCGGTAGCGACCAGCAGGCCGAGACTTGTGCCGAGAAGGATCCCGCTGGAGACCGCCGGTTCCGGTCGTTCGATCAGGCTCAGGAAAAGGTAGAGAACGACCGGGCAGAGGCTGAAGCTCAGGTACGCGGTGTAGAAGTCATCGATGAACAGGAATTCGATTGTCGACGAGCAAAGAGCGAATGACAGGCTGCACGTCACTGCGATCCAGCACGGCATGCCCAGACGTCGACACAAGAGGTAGAAGAAAGCCGTGCCCAGGAGGCCCTGCAGCACGACGACGATCTTGACCGCGGCGAAAGGTGAGACAAGACCGAACAGGATCGCGAGCGGATGCTGGACGAGGCTGATCCGGAACGGCTGCGGCATTCCGAGGCCCAACAGATCTGTCCAGAACGGGTTGTGTCCCTCGAGAAGGGAGCGCACGAACAAGGCGGTGGTCACGGTGGTGGAATAGACGTCCTCCACGTCCCGGATATGACCGAAGGCGTAGCCAAGCAGTGGGATGAGTGCGCCGGTCACCGTCACGAGGAGGCCGACGTCGAAAGACTTGGCGGTCGCCTCGACCTTGGTTGGCTGGAGCCGAATTCCCGGCAATTGGCAACCCATTCGGCTCGTCCCCCTGGAATTCGCGGGAGTGGTCGCCCAGACTTGACGGAGGTATCGCGAAGTCCAAGGCGGGGGCATTTACGATTCAACCGCTCATCTCATGTCGGGCCCGGCGCGTCTTGCGTACCGCGACGGAGGGTCTGAGCGATGTGTTCCCGCGTGGGTCATCTCAATCCGATACACCAAGCATCGAGTTGCACCCGTGGGAACTGCACGCCGATCGTTCCCCGAAGGCGCCGGTCGTCACAGCCGAAACCGGGTCTTCGGGTCTCATTCTATCCAAGACGCGTCAAGAAAGACCTGAGATGCCTGTCGCAGGGTCGCCGGCCGCCCGTGCCATGCTACCTCTACGGAAAATTTTCGCCAGAGGGTGCCTCAATATGCCCCCCAAGCCACGGCAGAGAACCGGCGCGGAACCCGACTGCTCGAGGCCGCCGATTCGCGCGTTTTGAAAGGCATTCCGGCGACTCGCCCGGCCCTCAAATATTCAATCTACGAAGTATAACGTAACTATCTGCTTACAAATTTCTGCTAACGGATTCTTACTGCCGACTCCCGCCAACCCGTCGCGGCGTCGCACCGGGAGCGCATCGGATGGAAGCGCTCCACGCAACAGCGACGCGGATCCACGTGAAGGTGGCAGGTTTTCTGAAACTGTTCCGGGCATCATCGAGACCATGTGTTGGCTTTGCGGCAATTCAGCTCACAAGGAAGATGCGATCCGCCTGAGTAGCGATCCCATCCAGATTGCAGGCCCAAGCTCCGCCGCGCCTCCGAGCTTCGGCACCACGGCAATTATCAAGCAATTGCGCACAAGCTGGGGCGGTGCCTTCGAGAACGATACTTATCCAGTATACAACAGCACCGTCTACTACGCCCTCCTTGCGAGCGCCCCACTCGACGCGTCCTCACCGGAAAATTCCGGATGGCAGGCCCTGACTGCGCTGATGGTCGCGCGCGCCGCCGAGGCCTTCGAGCTCTGGGACGACCTGATCTCGATCAACCTCAACCAGTACCCGGGCAATCCACCAAGCGGCGGCGCCGTCATTCAATTTGCGTACTCGACGACCACGGATGGCGGTGGCACCTACGAATTTCCCGAGCTTGGCTACTATCTCGGAACGAACTCCTACGGCGGCGATTCCTGGGGCATTACGCGTGCCGAGATCTGGCTGAATTCCAGTTGGTCGACGCACAGCTCTTCGTCGCCTATCAATCAGTCCGGATATGCATACTACGGCGGCTATGGTTTCATCACCTACCTCCACGAGATCGGCCATGCGCTCGGACTGAGCCATCCGGGCTCGTACAACGCAGGCGGCGGGACGATCACCTACGCCAACAGTGCAGAGTACCTGGAGGATACGCGGCGTTACACCGTGATGTCCTATTTCGACGCGGATGAGGACGGCAGCGGCACCGATCACGCAGGCAGCAGCGGATCCTGGCGCTACGGACAAACGCCGCTGTTGCACGACATCCTCGCAGTTCAGGCGATCTATGGCGCCGACCCGACCACGCGCGTCGGCAACACAACGTATGGCTTCAACAGCAACACCGGCAAGGACGTCTACGACTTCACCAAGAACACGAATCCTGTGCTCGCGATCTACGACGCCGGCGGAGTCGATACACTCAACCTATCGGGTTTTGGCTCGGGCCAGTATGGCGGACAGCGGATCAGCCTGATTCCCGGCAGCTACTCGAACGTTGGCGGGTACATGACCAGCAACCTCGCCATCGCCTACAACACAATCATCGAAAACGCGGTGGGCGGCAGCGGCAGCGACACGATCATCGGCAATCATGTCGACAATCTGCTGGTCGGGAATTCCGGCAATGATTCGCTGAGCGGCGCGGACGGCGCCGACACGCTCATCGGCGGGCCCGGAGCCGACATTCTCGACGGCGGAGCGGGAATCGACGGCGTGAGCTACTATCTCCTCTACCACGACGTCGTCGCGACCGAAGGTTTGACCGTCGACCTCGCCAACCCGGCGAACAACACGGGCGCAGCGGCCGGCGACAGCTATATCAGCGTCGAGTGGGTCTACGGAACGACATTCAATGACAACCTGCGCGGCGACGCCGAGGACAACTGGCTCTACGGCGATCTCGGCGACGATCTCCTCAGTGGTGCCGGCGGCAATGACGTGCTGCACGGCGGAGCCGGCACGGACATCGCAGCATTTTCCGGCGTCATCGCCAACTATCAGATTGTCTACAGCGCCAGCCTCACGAACTTCACGGTCGCCGACCTGCGCCTGAACTCTCCGGATGGAACCGACACCCTTACGGCTTTCGAGTTTTTCCGTTTTACAGACGGCGATGTTGCGACCTCGATCTTCATTAGCGGCCTGACCGGCACGGCGGGCGACGACCTCCTCAGGGGCGGGGCCGCCAATGACACGTTGTCGGGGCTCGGCGGCAACGACACGCTGTTCGGAGCCGGCGGCAACGACACGCTCAACGGCGGCGACGGCAACGATATCCTGTTCGGCGGGCTCGGCGCCGACACTCTCGACGGCGGGGCGGGCCACGACGGCGCGAGCTACTATCTCCTGGATCAGAACGTCGTGGCGACCGCGGGCGTGACGGTTGACCTCGCCACCCCGGCGAACAACACGGGCGCGGCGGCGGGCGACAGCTATCTCGGCATCGAGTGGCTCTACGGCACGCCGCTGGACGACATCCTGCGGGGCGACAACGGCGCCAACTGGCTCTACGGGGACGCCGGCGACGATCTCGTGGCGGGGGCGGGCGGAAACGACGTGACGCACGGCGGAGCCGGCACCGACATCGTCGTGTTCAGCGGAAATTTCGCGAACTACCAGATCGTCTACAATGCCGGCCCGGGAAGCTACACGATCAGCGACCTGCGCCTCGGCTCGCCCGACGGCACCGACACGGTCACGGCCTTCGAAACCTTCCGTTTCGCCGACGGCGATGTTTCCGCTGCGTCCTGGAACGGTTCTCTCCCGGAAGACATCAGGGCCTTGGGCGCCCCCCTCGATTCCGATCCGCTCGATCAGAGCGGATGGTTGCTCTAGATGAGACGGTTCCATGAGCCGGGGCGTTCTGTCCGGGTCCGAGCGCCTGATCTCGGATCTGGTCCGACCGGATAGCCCCGGACTAAGCCCCCTCCTCGTCGCCCCCCGCTGCCCAGACATGCGCATGCCGCGGGAAACCTCCGACGGCCGGCGCCCCCTCGCTTGGGATGGCGCGTTCCGGTGAGATGTGCGATTGACCGCAGGCCCACGGCTCGAAGCAGTCCCTCGCCGGCCTGTGAGCGGGAATCGTCTGACTGCCAAGCGGCTCGTCCGACCGTCAGAGAGCCAAGGATCCGCCCATGCGAATGAGGACAGCCGCGACTGCCGTCCTGCTGATCGCCCTGGCCGTGATGGTCCTCGATCTGCTCGTGGCGCAGCGTGTGCCGCTCGACCATCGCTTTCACTGGGATGGCACGTATTACCTCAACTATGCGCGCGCTCCGTTTCAAATCTTCTGGTCGCGGGATATCGACCCCTATTCCCTCAGCCGCATCGCCCCGTCCCTGATCGTCCACCTGCTGGTCCGCGTGAGCGGTCTCGACCTGAGCAATCAAAGCATCCTCTTGGGTTTCTCGATTCTCAACTTCGCGTGCATTCTCGCGGCCATCGGCATCTTCTACCAACTCTGCATCCGCCTCGAACTGAGCAGCCATCAGCTCCTGCTCGGATGCGCGGCCTTGTTCCTGAATTTCTGCTTTCTCAAATACAATTCATTCTATCCGATAACCACGGACGTCTGCTCGTTCACGGTCGGTCTGGCGATGCTTTCCGCCTACCTCGTCGGGAGCACGGGAGCGCTCGTGCTTCTGACGATAACGGGCGCTTTCGTCTGGCCGCTCCTCCCGCTCATCGGAGCGATCCTGATCGCCTTGCCGTCCGAGGCGGCGTCGGGGCAGCCGCGCCGCGCGACAATCTCCATCGAGGCCAACGCCTCACGCCTGCGCACGCGACTTCTCCTGGGTACCGCCTCGGGCCTGGCGGTGGTCGCGGCCGCCAGCTACGTCCACTATGTGAGCGGATTCCGCCACCCCGGTACGCCGCCCCTCGACTGGCTTGCGCCGCTGTCCATTGTCGTCGCCGGGGCCTACATCGGCGCCTGCGTCACTCTGCTGATCGACCCTGCTTTCGAGATTCGGCGTCTCATTGATCACCTGCCGTTCTATGCCCGGCGGATCGCGCTGGCGGGCGTGGTTCTTGCGCTGGCCATGCTTCCGCTTTGGCTCCTCGCGAGCCGGCCGCCTCGCAACAATCCCGCGCTGTTCCTGCAAGCGCTACTCGACACCTCGACGCGAGCGCCGGGCATCTTCCTGGTGGCCCATTTCGCCTTCTTTGGGCCGATTGTCGCCCTTGCGAGCTGCTGCTTCACGCCGCTCTGCGGGACGATAAGACGCTGGGGCCCGGGGATGGTCGCGGTTGCCCTCCTCACAATCATACTTTCGCTCGGCGCCGAGAGTCGACAGATGATGGCGAATCTCGCGTTCATCGCCGTGCCTGCGATCGCGGCCTGGCGCACGCCGCGGCGACCGCGGCTGTTCCTCCTGCTCTTCTGCGCAATTGCCCTTGCGACATCGCGGGTCTGGATCATTCTTGATCTGGATCGACTGGAGTTTACATACGAGTCTTACCTGCAGTATCCGTGGCAATGGTTCTTCGGCGCGATCGGCTACTGGATGACATGGGACATCTATCTGATCCATCTCGGGGGTCTGCTGGCGACGCTCATTGCGGTCATGGCCTTCCGGTCGGATGCCGATTGGAGCGCGCAAGAGCCGACGCGCCGTGAGCTGGTCGAAGGAGCAGCTCCACCATGATGAAGCTTGGTCGGTCGCCCTCGTTGGTCCGGTCGCACCCCTGGCGCCAACTGGCAAACGCTGCAATCAAGCCGGCCCTGCGCGTCGCTAATGACGGAGCCAAACTTGCGTCCAGTTCTTGAAGCCGAAACGCGGAATGCCTCCGGCGACTCTTCCAGAAAGCTTCGGCAAGGGCTTCTGACCGTCCTGCGCGCCGTGGTGTCCATCGGACTGTTGTGGCTGGTTGCGAGGCGCCTCTCGCTGGCCGATCTGCAGGAACGCTCTGCCGCTCTCAGTACGACCGCGCTGCTCGTCGCCGCAGTGATACTCGCGCTGGTCACGATCCTCTCGAGCCTGCGATGGCGCAAGGTCTGTGCGAGCACGAGCGGCCGGATCGGGCTGATATCGGCTTGGCGCGTCCTGATGATCTCGACCGCCATGGACCAGTTCGTCTTCACCATGAGCGGCGATGCGTTCCGCATCTGGTGGCTCACGGGGAGGAGCCCTTCGCTTACGCACGCGCTCGGATCGACGGTTCTCGATCGGATCGTTGGCGTTTTCGGTCTGATCCTGTTGATGGCGGCGGGGCTGCCCGCATTGATGCTGAGCGAGGCGGCAGGCTCGCTGATATGGGTGCCGGTAGCCATGTCGACCGCGGGGCTCGCCGGCCTGGGCCTCCTGCTTGCTCTGCCCTCGCTGCCTCTTCCAGCCTTCCCGTTGAAGGGCAATCTCTTGCTCATATCCCTCGCGGCTCGACGCCTGTTCTTCCGGCCACACTTCGCGTTGCCGGCCATCGCTGCCGCGGTTGGAGTCCATTTGGGCGTCGCTCTGGCCATCGCGGCCATCGGCAGCGCGATCGGCGTTTCGGTCTCCTTCGTCTGGTACCTGCTCGTAACCCCGTCTGTCCTGATGGTTACGTTGTTGCCGATTTCGATCGGCGGATGGGGGGTACGGGAGGCCGCCATGGTCGTCGGCCTGGGGATCGCGGGCGTCGGCCACAACGACGCGCTGCTGATTTCTGTCGTCTTCGGCCTTCTGGTCGCAGGGATTGGAGTGGCCGGGGTCTTGACCTGGCTGTTCGGAATTCCGGGCCGCTCCTAGGTTCAACGATGCGGACACTCCCACTTCGGGTTCTCCGGTGCACGACAAGCACCGATCGGGCGATGCAGGAGGAACCCCGTCAGTTCGCCAGGATCTCGCGGAAGGCCCGGCAGACGAGGTCGACCTTCGCCTCGTCCATGTTGTAGCCGGAAGGCAGGTTGATGCCGGTCTTGGCAATGCGCTGGCCGACGTCGCAGGGGTCCACGAAACGGCGGGACTCGGGCCTGCCCGCAAACGCATTCAAGGAAGACAGCGGCGAGAAGAATGGACGCGTGTCGATGTTGCGCTCCTTGAAGCGCGCCATGAGCTCGAACTTGTCGAGGCCGTATTCGGCGTCGGGAACCGCCGTGACCATCCAGAAGCTGTTCTGCGTGCCGGGCGGCTCGGCATTGAGGGCGACGCCTTGCAGGCTCGCGAGGCGCTCGGCGTACCAACCGTAGATGGCGCGCTTGCGTGCGATCAGCTCCTCGATCCGCTCCATCTGGCCGATGCCGAGCGCTGCCGTCACGGCGTTCATCTTGTACTTGAAGCCGATTTCCTCGTTGAGGAAGAAGCGATCGCCGGGCGGGCGGCCGTGGTCGCGCAACGTCTGCACGCGGAGATGGATCGCATCGTCATTGGTCACCAGCATTCCACCTTCGCCGGTCGCCACCGTCTTCGAACCGTGGAACGAGAACACGCCGGTGAGTCCGTTCGCTCCCGCGCGTCGTCCCCGGTAGACCGAGCCCAGCGCCTCCGCCGAATCCTCGATCAACGCGAGACCGTGCCGCTCCGCGATCGCAGCGAGCTCGTCCCATTCGCAGAGACTGCCGTAGAGGTCGACCCCGATGATGGCGCGCGTCCTCGGCCCGATCGCAGCCGCGACGGCGCGCGGCTCGAGGCACCAGGTGTCGGGCCTGATGTCGACGAACACGGGCGTAGCGCCCACATAATCGACGGGCGCTACCGAAGCGATCCAGGTGACATCCGGCACGACCACCTCGTCCCCGGGCCCGATGCCGAGCGCGGCGAGCGACAGGTGGATCGCTGCCGTGCAGTGGGGCAGCGAGACCGCGTGCGTCACGCCGATGTAGTCGGCGAACATGTGCTCGAAACGGGCGTTGTAGGCATAATGATTGCCATACCACGCCTTCTCCGCGGCCTCGGCGACGAGTTCGATCTCGCGCCGGCTGATGGACGGGCCGGCGACGGGGATCGGCTCCGGCGAGATCGTGGTCATCGGCTCCCTCGGGGCACGTCGGAAGCTGCCTGATTAGCATCGAGACGCCGCAGGCGGAAGCGCATCGGAACCGGCGACCGGGCGGCCTGGGGCGCCAGGGTCGCGCGCGCACGTCGGGCCCAGCGAGGCCCCCGTCAGGCGATGCACTTGAGATAGCCTTCGGGGCAGACTGTGAGGAGAAGCTTGTTCTCATATTCCTCGTCGATCTGGAAGCGCTCGGTCGACTTCAAGAACTCACGCACCGCAGTCTTCGGGCTGTCGCCCGGCCCCCATGGTCGATCCGGGAAGCAGTCGGCCGGCATGTCGTCGACCACGGTGTCGCACACGATCAGATAGCTGCCCTTGGTGACGAGCGGCGAATAGAGCCGAAGCTCCGCGGCGACGTGCGCGTGAGTGTGGTTGGAGTCGAGCACGACCATCACCTTGTCCTTGCCGCGGGCGTGCGCGCACACCTGCTCGACGATCCGCTCGTCGATCGACGAGCCCTGAAGCAGGTCGACCCGTTTCGCCAGCGGATGCGCCTCGATCGCAGCCCGATTGTGGGGGCGAATATCGATATCGATCCCAAGGACGCGTCCGGAGCCGCCGAGGAGCTCCAATATCGAAGCGGAGAACACCAGTGATCCACCGTGCGCCACGCCCGTCTCGATCACGAGATCGGGTTTCACCTTCCAGATGATCTCCTGAAGCGCGACGATGTCCTGCGGAAACTGAATGATCGGCCGGCCGAGCCAAGTGAAGTTGTAGGAGTACCGGTAACGACAGGCGTTGACGAATACCTCGTTGGCGCGTTCCGCGAGCCGTGAATCCGCACCCATGCGGCGGATCAGCGCGAGGTCCTTCGGATCGTGTGAAGACATGACGCCATCCCTGTTCAAGGAGAGACCGGACCGTTGGTGGCGCAAATGCGGGCCGGCACACCATAGGCGAGGACTCGGTCCGGCATATCGCGCGTGACCACCGATCCCGCACCGATTCTGCTTTCCGCGCCGATGCGCACCCGTGCGACCAGCACCGCGCCGGGCCCGATGAACGAAAGGTCCCCGACGGTGACCGCGCCCGCGACGGTCGCCCCGGGAGCAACATGCACACCGCGGCCGATGCGACAGTCGTGGTCGATGCTCGCCGCGGTGTTGACGATGGTGGCCGGCCCGATCTCCGCGTCGACCCCGACGACCGCGCGGGCGAGGATCTGCGCACCCACCCCCAGCCGTGCCGAACGGGCGACATAGGCCTCGGGATGCACAAGCGTGGGGATGGTGATGCCGCGACTCTCGAAAAGGCCGTGGATCTCCACGCGGTCCCTGCCGCGCATCCCGCCGATGGCAGCGAGGCCCCAAAGAGGACCGCTTCCGCGGCGGCGCATGAAGCATTCGAAGCCGTCTTGCCCGACGTAGAGCGGAATATCCGGCAGCGGCGGGGACACGGCGGGATCACGATCGATCAGGGCGACCACGCGATAACCGGCCCTCTCCGCGAACTCCGCGAGCACCTTGGCCTGCCCGGTCGCACCCCACAGCACAAGATCGCGCATGGTTAGGCCCCGATCAGCGGCCAGCAACGATCGCGCTCCGAGACGATCCTTTGTGGCGCCTCGGGCCAGTGAATCGCGAGCGCGGGGTCATCGAAGCGCAGGCCGCGCGCGAGATCCGGCGCATAGGGTCTCGAGATGTCGTAGGCGACCTCGGCCCCGTCGGTCAACGTCTGGAATCCGTGGGCGAAGCCCTCGGGGACGTAGAGCGTCAGGCGGTTCTCGGCCGAAAGCTCGACGGCTGCCCAGCTATGCCGCGTCGGCGAGCCCTCACGCAGATCCACGATCACGTCGTAGACGGCTCCGGCCGTGCAGCGCACGAGCTTCGTCTCAGCCGCGGGAGGGGCTTGAAAGTGCATACCCCGCAAGGTGTGCCGGTGCACATTGTAGGAAATGCTGGACTGCGGAAACGAGGTCTCCAATCCGTGATGCGTGAATTCCTGTTCACAGAAGATGCGCGCAAAGAAGCCACGCGCATCCCGCGCCGGCTCCGGCGCAATCGTAAAGGCGCCAATGAGCGCCAATTCGCGAAAGATCACGGCAGCACCTCGACGCGGGGGATCGGCACCACGAACTGCCCGCCCCACGCGCGGATATGGCTCATCTGCGCCATGACCTCGGCTTTCAGATTCCAGGGCAGGATCAAGAGATAGTCGGGCCTGGTCTCGGCGACGTGCTCCGGCGCGAGCACCGGGATGTGCGTACCCGGCAGGAATCGGCCTTGCTTCTGCGGACTGCGATCGACCACATAATCGATGAAATCGGTACGCACGCCGCAATAATTGAGGAGCGTATTGCCTTTGGCAGCAGCACCGTAACCGGCAATGCACTTGCCCGCGCGCTTGGCGCTGATCAGGAAATCGAGCAAGGCCCGCTTCGTCTCGCGCACCCGCTCGGCGAAACCCGAATAGGCCTCCAGGCGGTCGAGCCCATTCACGCGTTCTTCCTCGCGCAACGCCTCCACCCGGCCACTTGCGTCATGAGGTCCTCCGGCATGCTGAGCAAATATGCGCAGCGAGCCGCCATGAGTCGGCAGGCGTTCGACATCGAAGAGCTCGAGCTCCTGACGCCGGAACACGGCTTCCACACTCAGCAACGAAAAATAGCAGAAGTGCTCATGATAGATCGTGTCGAACTGATTCTCGGCCATCAGTCGTTCGAGATAGGGAAACTCGATTGTGATGAGGCCGGATGGAGCGAGCAGCAGTCTCAGCCCATGCACAAAATCATTGAGGTCGGGAACGTGCGCCAGCACGTTGTTGCCGAGAATCAGATCGGGTCGACGACCCGTGGCGGCGAGGCGCTGCGCGGAATCGGCCCCGAAGAATTCGACCCGCGTCGGCACTCCTTTGCTGATCGCGGCCTCCGCGACATTGGCCGAGGGCTCGATGCCGAGACACGGCACGCCGCGCTTCCTGAAGAACTGCAGTAGATATCCGTCATTGCTCGCGACTTCGACCACGAAGTGATCGCTTCCCAGTCCGAACCGCTCGATCATCGTTGCCACGTAGCTCTCGGCGTGGCGCAGCCAGGCGTCCGAATAGCTGGAGAAGTAGGCGTAGTCGGACGAGAAGATCTCACCGGGATCCTGGAACTGTTCGAGCTGAACCAGGAGGCACCGTTCGCAGACGAAGGCGTGGAGTGGGAAAAACGCCTCCTTGCGATTCAGCCGCTCGGCCTTCAGGAACGAGTTCGACGGCGGCGACATTCCGAGGTCACAGAATGAGCGAAAGGCCGTCGCTCCGCACGAACGACACTTCTTCATGCGGCAGCGAGCTCCTGATATTGCGCGATCTGCAGTTCCGTCGCCCGGCGGGCGTGCGAACGACCGGCAAGGAAGCCGCGATACCACTCGACCGTCCAATCGAGTGCGGTGTCGAGGTCCATCAGCGGCTTCCAGCCGAGCTCTCTGCGCGTCCGCGATATGTCCAGCTTGAGCAGCCCGGCCTCGTGGGCATGCGGCCCCGGGTCGATCTCCCAGCGCCCACCGCCCCAGAGCTTGGAGAGCCTTTCGACGACGGTGCGAACCGTCTGTGCGCCGTCCTCGCCGGGACCGAAATTCCACGCTGCGGCGTAACGGTTTCCCTCCTCCACGAGGCGCTCGGCGAGAACGAGATATCCGTGCAGCGGATCCAGGACGTGCTGCCACGGGCGGGTCGCATCGGGATGACGTATGACCAGGGTCTCGTTCTTCGCGAAGGCCAGAACGAGGTCGCGGACCAGCCGATCCGTGGCCCAGTCGCCCCCGCCAATTACATTGCCGGAACGCGCCGCGGCAATGGCCGGAGCGTCAGGCCCGGCCGCGAAGGACGCACGAAAGGCCTGGACCACGAGTTCCGCGCAGGCCTTGCTGTTGGAATAGGGATCGCGGCCGCCGAGCCGATCGTCCTCGCGATAGCCCCAGGCCCATTCCTCATTGTGATAGACCTTGTCGGTCGTCACCACCACGGCCGCGCGAACGCTTGGCAAGTCCCGCATCGCTTCGAGGACGTGGACCGTACCCATGACATTCGTGGCATAAGTCCCGACCGGGTCTGCATAGGACTCGCGCACGATCGCTTGAGCCGCCATGTGGACGACGATCTCGGGCGCGGCCGAGAGCATGGCCTCGCGCAAGGCCGCGAGCTCACGAATATCGCCGATCACCGAGGTCATGCCACCAGCGACGTCCGCGGCCTCGAACAGGCTCGGTTCTGTGTGCGGCGGAAGGGCGAAACCGGTGACCCGTGCGCCCAGCTTCTGCAGCCACAGTGACAGCCAACTTCCCTTGAAGCCTGTATGGCCGGTGAGGAATACCCGCCGCCCGTTCCAGAAGCCCGGCGTCATGACCAGACCTTCCAGGGCGCAGCCCCGGACTGCCAGAGGTCTTCGAGCGCGATCTTGTCGCGCAATGTATCCATCGGCAACCAGAAGCCGCGATGCAGGAATGCGGACAGCTTGCCGTCGCGCGCGAGCGCTTCGAGCGGACCGCGTTCCCAGATCGTCTCGTCCCCTTCGATGTAGTCGATCACCTTCGGCGAGAGCACGAAATAGCCACCATTGATCCAACCGCCGTCGCCCTGCGGCTTCTCCTGGAATGCGACGATTTTGTTGCGCTCGATGTCGATCGAACCGAACCGGCCGGGCGGCTGCACTGCCGTGAGCGTCGCCAGCGAGTCGTTACGGGCGTGAAACGCGAGCAACTCGTGGATCGACACGTTGCTCAGGCCGTCGCCGTAGGTGAAGCAGAAGTCCTCATCGTCGAGATGGTGCGCCACGCGCCTGAGGCGCCCGCCCGTCATGGTTTCCTCGCCGGTGTCGACCAGCGTCACGACCCACGGCTCGCCGTACCGGCGGTGCACGTGCATGGCGTTCTTGCCGATGTCGATGGTGACGTCGGACATGTGAAGGAAGTAGTTCGCGAAGTACTCCTTGACCATGTACCCTTTGTAGCCGAGGCACAGGATGAAGTCGTTGATGCCGTGATGGGAATAGTACTTCATGATGTGCCACAGGATCGGCCGCCCGCCGATCTCCACCATCGGCTTCGGGCGCAACACCGACTCCTCGCTGATACGCGTGCCCTTCCCGCCGACGAGGATCACAGCCTTCATACTCAGCCCGTCCGCTCAGTGATGATAGATCTGCTCGATCTGGAACGGATCCGTTGCCTTGTGCTCGAGCTCTAGCGACGGGAGCATCGGATGCGGCTCGAAGGTCATCGGATCTACGCCGTCGATATGCAGCAGCAGACAGGTTCCTTTCACACGGAACAGTGGCCGCTGCTGAGTGAACTCCTTGAAGAACTGCACGAGCCCGGCCGACTTGGGGGCATAATCGTGCCACATGATGATTCCTCCCGGGCACAGCAGCTCGAAGGCCTTCTGCGTGTCGTTCTTGACCGAATCATAGCTGTGGTCCGCATCGACGAAGACGAAGTCGAAGCTGTTTGCGAGCGGGCGCGTGTCGAGCGTGCGCGAGTCCTGGAACAGCTGAGTGACACGTCGCTCGACCGGAGTGCCGCGGAAATAGATGCCGTTGTACTTCGAGTAGGCCCATTTCGGATCGGGGGGCAGGTCGAGCGTCGTGACCTGCGTTTGCTCGCTCGCCAGCGCGAGGTGATAGGTCGTACGCCCCTGATAGGTGCCGAACTCGAAGATCCGTTTTGCCCCACGCAGCTTGGCGATGGCGCAGACGTAGAGCATGTCGGCCTTGTTGGCGTGACCCGAGACTTCGTTGACGGCGCCGATCGGCAGGGACACGGCCTCGATGTCGGGAAAGATCTCCTTCAGATAGAGCTCGCGAATTCTGCTCACCTCGAGGCTGCGCGCAAAGTAGACCTGCTTGCGTACGGTGTTCTGATTGTTCTGCCCGTAGGCCCATCCTTCCAGGTTGACATCGCTTCGCGACGGCGGGGGCGCCAGCAGGAGATCGGTCGCGAATTTTGCGAACCGCTCGAAGTTCTCGTAGCGCGCCTCCACCTCCCGCTGTCGACCGGCGATGTCGCCGACATTCCGGAGCCAGAATCGACGATAGGCGTCGAGCTTGACCAGGACGAGTCCCACAATCGCCCCGAGGATGCCGAGAACCGTCCAGATGAAAAGCGGCGAGGCGGTGAGCCGACCGGACACTCCTCCTGCAGCGTCAGCAAGATAGCCCGCCGTTGCGAACAGGCCGGCGAGCGCGACAGCGGCGCCCTCCCAGCGCCTGCGATGGACCCCGCGCAACATCGAAATCAGCTCGGTCTTCACCTGGAACGCCTCCTTGCGCACAAGGAACAAAGCGTAAGCGAGCGCCAAGATGGGCAAAGCGAGCTTCGCCCTGCCCGGTATGATAGCAGAGCGATAAATCATCGCGCAAAGCGCCCGGAACTGGCCGAAACGCACCCGCAAGCTCTTGAACTGCGCGAGATAGCTCGCCTCGTGCGCAGGACGATGCGTGCGCAGATACAGGATCTCGTCCACGTAACGCAGCGGCGCGGTCAAGGCGAACTGCAGAACGAATATGCGATCGCCGCCCAGAACACGCGGGAAATACGGCAGCCCCTTGCGCACGAACTCCGCGCGATAGACCGCATAGATGAACAGATTGTATTTCCTGGGCGTCAACACGGCGAGCCCGCGCCGTAGCGCTCCCATGCGGGCGAGATCATCACGGCCGAGGAAGCGAATCTCGTCGAGCGGGGTCCCGTCCTCGCGGACGCGACGCGTCGCGCACATGGCCGCACCGGCCTCGGAATGCGCCTCGAGCTCGGCAACGAGCCGCGAAACGAAGGTTGGAAGCCAGAAGTCGTCGTCGGCCGCCCACATGAAGTAGCGTCCCCGGGCTTCCAGGCAAACGGCCTCGAAATTGGCGTGCGGACCGCGGTTCTCGGTCTGCCGGATCAAGCGGATGCGGGCATCCTCGCCGGCATGACGCGCGCAGATCGCGTGGGTTTCGTCGCTCGAGGCGTTGTCGGAGATGATGATCTCGATCGCCGGGTAGTCCTGGGCGCGAAGCGAGACGAGCGCCCTTTCGAGAAAACGTGCGCCATTATGGACCGGCACACCGATGCTCACCAGCGGAACGTCGAGCCCGTGGTCTCTTGTTGACTGAAGCACTGCCGTTGCGGTTCCCGATCCTCCCCGCCTTTCCGGGGCGATCCGGCGTAGAGGTGGCTCAACGGGTTCGCCGTGTCAACCCGAACTCGTTTATCGGCTGGACCAGTCGAAATCAACCAACATGTCTCCGAAATTACCCTGCTGCAGTCGGCCGGTGCCGAAGACGTCGCGGTCCGACACGATCACATGGGTCATGTTGGCGATCTTGTCGGTCAGCTCGCGATCGACGAGCACGCTCGCGACCAGATCGTAGTTTCCTGGCAGCAACGGCAGGCGCGGGATGGTGCAGACGAACTGTCCCTTGGGTTTGTCGACGACGAGTTCGGCCCGCACGATGTCGCTGGGCAAGCCGAACAGGCGCAATCCTTTGCTGCCGACGAAGACCACGGTGACAACGACATCGGCGGTCGGGCTCGTCAGCCGGCTCTCATAGTCGAACACGAGGCGACAACCGGTGCCGGCCGGCACCTCGCGGATGCTCCCGCCCTCGAGATCCTGCAGATGCATCGCGGTCAGACGCACCAGACCCGAGCCCGGGCGACCCTGCACCGCCGCGAGGCTCGCTTCCCCCTGCTTGCCCAGAAGCAGCTCCTGATAGGCGGCCACAATCTCACCGGTCGAGCCCTCGCGCATCAGTTGGCCATTCTCGATCAGAATGCCGCGCGTGCAGAGGGATTGCACCGCGCCCATGCTGTGGCTGACGAACAGAATGGTCCGTGCCGCTTCGCGCGTGAGCTCGCCCATCTTGTTGAGGCATTTCTCCTGGAACGCGATATCGCCCACCGCGAGCACCTCATCCACAAGGAGGATGTCCGTTTCGAGATGTGCCGCGACCGCGAAGGCGAGACGCGAGCGCATACCGGAGGAATAGGACTTCATCGCCGAATCGATGAAGCGGCCGACCCCGGAGAACTCGACGATCTCGTCGAAGCGGCGCCTGATCTCGTGCGGGCGCATGCCGAGGATCGAGCCGTTCAGATAGACGTTCTCCCGCCCGCTCAGGTCTTCGTGGAATCCGGTGCCGGTCTCGAGCAGCGTTCCGATCCGCCCCCGCACGATCGCCTCGCCTTCGGTCGGATCGGTGATGCGGGACAGCACCCGCAGGAGCGTCGTCTTGCCGGCGCCGTTGCGTCCCACGATGCCGAGGACGTCGCCACGCTTCACGTCGAGCGTGATGTCCTTCAGTGCCCAAAAAGGCTGCCCGGCAACCTTGTACCGCTTGCCCAGCCCGCGGATCGTGATGGCAGCCTCGCGCATCAGAGCCGATCCACCATTGTCGTCTCGGCGCGATTGAACAGACGCAGTCCGTAAAGGAGCGCGCCGACGGTGAGCGTGCCCGCGAGCAGAAGGGACCAGATCGGCGGGGAGTGGTCGTTCCAAAGCGCCCAGCGCAGGCCCTGCAGGTACGCCGCCATCGGGTTGAGATAGTAAATGGGCTGGAACCGATCGGGAATCAGCGTCACCGGATACACGGCCGGCATTGCATAGATCACGATGCGCATCACGACCGGCAGGACGATCATGATGTCCCGCCGATCGACGCTCTTGGCGGCGAGGATCAGGCCGATCGAGAAGGTGATGAACACGATCCCGCCGAGGAAGAGAGGGGCGAACACGACGTTCCAGCTCGGCGGCACGCGATAGACCAGCATCAGGAACACAACCAGCCCCAGCCCCACCACGAAGTCGATGGTATTGGTCACGAGCGAGGTGAGCGGCACGACCAGGCGCGGATAATAGACCTTCGCCATGGTGCCGGCGTTGCCGAACAGCGAGGACGCGATCTCGTTTACCCCGCCGGCGAAGAACAGGAACACCAGAATTCCGAGCAGGGCGAACAGCGGGAAGGGAACCGCGCCGGATTTGATGCCGAACAGATAGCCGAACACAAGCACGTAGACCGTGCACATGAGCACCGGCCGCAATACGATCCAGCCGTAGCCGAGAAGGGTCGCCCGGTAGCGGCCGCGTAGTGCGCGCAGCACGAAGAATTTGAGAAGATAGCGATATTCCCAGAGCTGCGGCAGACCGAGGCGCGCGAGATTGTTGCGCGGCCTGATCACGGTGATCGCGGGCTCAGGGGCTGCCTCCACGGCGTGCGGCCGCCCGGCACGCTCGGTCCCGATGGTGGCTTCCTGCGTCATGCTTGCGATGTCCTGCGGCTCAGGCCGTCATCTCCGCGAGGAGTTTCTCGCCGTCCGCGTCGAGCGGCGCGCCTGCGGCCTTCCTATAGACCGTCGTGAACATCCGCGCCAATCTCTCGGGCGATGGAAAGGAGGTCGCCAGGCGCGCGGAGCCGCGGCGCCGGAGGTCGGCGAGCAATTCCGGCTCCTCGATGGCGCGCCGCAGTGCCGCCGCGATCGCCCCGACGTCGTCGGGATCGAAGGTCAGGGCCGCATCGCCCACGACCTCGGGAATGCACGCCGCGGTCGACGCCAGCACCGGGGCGCCGCGCTGAAAAGCCTCGACCACCGGCAGGCCCAATCCCTCGAACTTCGAGGGATGCACGGCGAACAGGGCCTTGCGGAACAGCTTGTCGAGGCGGATCGAGGATACGCGTCCGAGAAAGCGCACCTGCTCACCGAGCCCGAGCCGCGCGATCTCCGCGCGGATCACCTCGTAATGCGGTGTGTCGGTACGTCCCGTGCAGACGAGGTGGAGACGGTGGCCTGTCTCGTCGCGCAGCTGAGCGAGCGCGCGTACGAGGCCGACGTGGTTCTTGGTGGGCCAGGTCATCGCCGGGAACAGGGCGAAGCGCTCCGGCACATCGCCAAGCGCATCGGCCGGATCGCCGGTGTCGACCCGCTCAGGGGGTGGCGGCAACCGCGGAATCACTGCGATCTTGCTCGGCGGGACGCCAAAGGCGCCCACAATATCGCGCTTCACCCAGCGCGTCGCCGTAACGATCATCGCCGCACGCTCGCAGCCCTTCCGCATCAGCGCGTCGACCCATTCCGGCTCTCCGGGCCGGAAGGCCTCCGGCATATGGCGGTGTGGCAACCCCCAAGGCTCATAGACGAAGGGCAGGCGCGTCTCGAAGTGTAGCGGATAAGGAAAGTGCACCCCGGCGACGGCGAGAGGGCGCAGGAAGGCCTCATTCTGCGCGACGCTCAGCGCTTCGGGTGGCCCGTAACGCAGGCCATGATAAATCCGGTAGCCGACGGCGGCAGCCAAGCCGAACGGCCCCATGACGCGCTGTAGCGCGCGCGCCCTTGGCGACAGCGGCTGGCCGTGGGCGTAGCGCCCGTGCAGGTAGCGCACCGTTCCGCCAAGGGGGCCGACAAGTCGCTCTGCCTTTTGCCAGAAGGGACCAAGCCGTCTCCGGTCCGCCTCCCCGGGGACATACCAGCGATAATGCTTCGGGTACTCGACGAGTTCCATCTGCGGCCCGAGAAAGGGCCGCAACGCCTCGCTGTGTCCCTTCAGGCCGAGGACGACGATGCGTTCCCCGCCGGGATGATTGCGCAACGCATGCAACAATGCGAGCAGTGCGGTCTCGGTCCCGCCCGGAACCGTCGGCGAGATCTGGGCGTCGATCGCGAACGCGAACGGCTGCGCCGCCGTCATGCCGGGCGCCTCAGCTCGAGGCAGACGACCGCGCGAGCGGCCGCCACCTTGTCCGCGTCGAACTGCGGCGTCTTCACGATGTTGAAGTAGCGCAGATGCGCGCATTCTTCGGCGCTGGACGTATTCCAGCCCTGGAGCGAATGCCGATAATAGGTCTCGCTGATCGTCTCGCCCCCGAAGGCCGCCTTGACGTCGGCGATCTTGGCGGCATCGAAGATCTGCAGCCAGTCCTGGTCCTCCGGCACGCCGAAGGGAAGCGTGAGAAGAAGCCGGCCGCCCGGCTTCAAGAGCCGGCTGAACACCGCCAGTGCGCCACGGTAGGCGGTAAGATCCTTCTGCGGCTGGGGCTTGGCGAGGTTCTCGGCGACGGGCGGCTTTGGAATCGGCCACATACCCACATGCTCGAGGGTGCTGATGCAAACGATCGCCTCGAAGATCTCGTCGCGCAGGATCGGCTCGCGGAAGTCGCCATGCAGGTAGGAGAGATTCGGATCGAGTTGCAGGTGATCGATCTCGAGCGAATAGATCACCAATGGACGCCCCTTGAGTTGCGGCTGCTCGAGCAGGAACGGCGCGTTCAGCACAGAACCAGCGTCCAGCACGCGCGATGTCCCGACGCCGAGCGTGGCCAATGCCCAGGGACATTCGACAATGCGCTCGTCGATGTGCGTGCCATAGCCCGCCGGCAGCGGCCGACCCTCGGCAAAGCGCGCCATCATCGTGGAGTCGCGCAATGCCTCGCGCATGATGACATTCTTGTACTTCGAGTAGCCGGGCGACCAGGGCACCCGACCGCCCGCGAGGTAGCGGTCGATCAGGCTCATGCTTCCCGCCGCCTGTTTCGCGTTCGCGACGATGTCGCGCGACTGGAACAGCTGACGCGCGAGAAGGCCGGCACGGAAGACGATGCTACTCGGCCTGATCATGCAGCCCGAACTCCTCGGCCCGATAGACAAACGGCGAGCCCTTCAAAATCCCGTCGCACAGCGCGTCGAGCCCCGGATGGCGCCCGGGAAGGAACTCGCGCAGGCCCTCCGGCGCCTCGATCGTGAAGGGCGGCCAGCGATCGGCCCGATGCTGGAGGAAGGGCAGCGGAATCATGCGGCGAAAGAAGAAGTGATAGGCGTAGCGCCTCGCCCGTGCGACGGTCGCCTCGTCCATACGCCGCCCAAGGGGCAGCGTTCCTAGGATCTGTCGATACTGCTCGACCGAGGTCGCATCGAGTGTGAGGCCCTTGTTGCGGATCCAGGCCTCGCCGGCAACGATCACAGGGATGCCGACGCTAGTCAATTCGACGCCGGTCTTGGTGCCGTAGATGATGACGGAATCGCACCGACCCATGGCCGCGTAGGTCGAGATCCCGCTTTCGGGCGGGATGATGAAGATGTTCTTCGGCAGCTCCGGAAACGCCTTGCGGATCTCCTCGACCGCGGGCTGACGCGACACGGTATTGCCGCCGGGCGGCGCGAGCTCGCCCGGATGCACGCGGATCAATAGCTGCAGGTCCGGACGCCCCGCAAAGTAGCGCACAGTCTCGTGCACCCAGTCGAGCATGGTCGGAAACGCGTTCGCCGGATAGTGGAGCTGGGCGTCCCAGACCACGTTTGTGAGCATGCCTATCACGGGTCGCGACCAGTCGATGCCGGTCGCCCGGGCGAAACCTACCATGTCTTCGTCGGCATCGCGGTTGAACCAGATCCAGTCACGCTTGCCGTGGCGGCGGCTGTTTAAATAGGCGACGATGTCGGCCTCGTGCGTCTCCGACCAGGGAAAGCTCTCCCACTCAGATGTCGGTTCGTTCAAAAGCGTATGATGATAAGTGTCGCCATGGCTGAAGATCGCGCATTGCTTCCGATACGCAAGATTCCAGCATGCGGTCCGGATGCCCTTCGCGCGCGCCACCGTGTTGACGATGCCGTGCGGCGTGTAAATGCCATGATTGGTAACCACGGTGTCATAGGTGCGCTCGGCGAGGAGGTTACGTACTGCAAAAGCGGTCAGCAACGACGCCTCGAGATATCGCCGCAATACACCCTCACCATCCGGCTCGAGCGAGAGGTCTCCGATCCCGTAATAGCGCAGGGCCCCCGCCTTGGCGTGTTCGCCGATCGGAACGCCATCAAGCTCGTAGCTGCCAATCGCGTCGGCCGGCACCGTCGATGCAATTTCCTGCGCTCGAACTCGCTCCGCCTCAGTGAGGAAGCGCGAGGTGGCAAGCCGCTCGAGGCCCGGAATCGTGAACACCAGTTCCCCGGTCGCGATACAACCGTCACAAAAGACGCGATCGAGTTCGCCGCGCACCAGCGCGGCCGGCGCGATGCCGGCAATCTTCGCGCGTTGGCAAGCGGGCACGGCAGCGTCGCACAGGAGCGTGTCCACGCACGCGCCCCGCAACGTGAGGCTCACATTGAGTGCGCTTTCCAGCACTGTGAACTGCGGATGACCACCGATCGAACTCGCCATCAGAATGCGCGGTCCGGCCGCGATCTTGGCAAGAGCCTCCCGCCACAACGCTTGGTCGGTCGCGATGATGGCACGCCAGTCCGGCAGGTGCGACGGGCTTCCCCGTCCTTCGATCACCTTGGCAATCGGCGAGGTCCGCGCGATCCGACGCACGGCCCCACCCAATAAGGCGCGTGGATTGCGGATGC
Source organism: Bradyrhizobiaceae bacterium (assembly GCA_003105195.1). Taxonomy (GTDB): domain Bacteria; phylum Pseudomonadota; class Alphaproteobacteria; order Rhizobiales; family Xanthobacteraceae; genus FEB-22. The sequence continues at coordinate 14,369 of PQAH01000058.1, read as the reverse complement.
CCATCCGGGCAAGGCCCTCACGTGCGAATCTCTTCAGCCATGGTTCCGCCATGCACGTCCCGGGAAAAAATAGGATAGATGCCCGGCGGATGCCAAGGCTATAGCGGCATAAACCGCAGAACCTGCGCTGGCAACCCCACGAAGGCGCAGGTTGATACCACTGTCGCATTGGCCTAGAGCTCTGGCGCGCAAAGAAAGCAGCCGAGGAAAGCAACCGTCTTGCGAAGGTTGGCAATGTTCTTGGCGCGATTGGCGGGTTCTCCTGAGCGCGCAAGCCTCACGGGACCTGCCCCGGCGCGTCCTGGTGTGGTGCATCCCGGCTCGGACGGTCAGCCCTTTCCCCTCTTGACCGAGCTCATAGCTGCGCTCTCGCAGGAGACGCCGCCCGAGGTGCTGGTGTTCGGCGACAGCGTGATGGAGCGCGTGTCGCAGCACGATACCGACACGCGAACGCTCGGCCGCATGATCTGCGAGGCTCTCCCCGCTCGACGCTGCCACGTCGCCAGCCGCACCGCTCTCAATCCCACGCTCATGCGCGCCTTGATGCGGGTGGTGCGGCGCCTGCACCCGCCGCGCCTCGTTGTGCTGCCGGTCAACATGCGTGCCTTCTCGCCACAATGGGATTTGAACCCGGCCTGGGAGATGCACCAGGAACTCGGGATCCTCGAGGCTTGGTTGTCGAATCCCGACCTTCCCATCGCGCCGCTCTGGGACTTGCGCAAGTCCGACGATCTGCACGCAAGCTATGAGCGCACGGCTGTGAGGTATCCCTTGAGCGAGCTGGATACGATCGGCGCGTTCCGCCGCGTCATCGCAACCGATCCAGAGAACGGAACCGAAAAGCAGCGTCGAAAGCGCGAGATCTTCGTCTACCACTACACGCATCCGTTGACCGAGAATCATCGCAAGCTTGTCGACCTGGTCGGCGCGACCGAGCTCTGCCGGCTCGTCGGCGCCGTGCCCCTGCTCTATGTGACGCCGATCAATGTGGAGACCGGTCGCGAGCTTGTCGGAGAGCAATTCACCGAGGCGCTCGCGGCGAATATCGAGTGCGTGCGCTCCGCGCTCGCGCCCGTCGCCTCTCTGCGCGATTATTCGGCCGAGCTGCCATCTAGCGACTTCTTCGCCGAGGACCTCGCGACCGAGCATCTCAACCAGCATGGCCGCACGGTGCTGGCGCGGCGCATCGCGCGCGAGATCGACGCGATGCTGGTGCCGAAGGCATGACAACGGCGCAGGAAGGCGCAACGGAGCGAGATCTCGGCCGTCGTCGCGATCGCGGGCTCTCACCGGCGGGAGCCCGCTGGGCGCATGAGGCCCGAGCGGCGGCCGAAAGCGTCGATCCGAGCTATACCGGCGCAAGGCCCAGCGTGCGCGGCCAATTGCTCGCCGCGCGCGCCTCATCGAGGATCGTGCCGCAGCCGCTGCTGCACGTTGCGTAGTCGACCTCGCCGCGCGCCACCGCAGTCATCAGCTTGGCGAGTGCAGGAGGGGTCATGTCGGCTGCGATCCAGCCGGCTCTTCCGAAGCCGATCTGCTCGGGCAGCGCTCCCACCGGCGTGACGATAGTCGGCATCGACCTCGCCAGCGCATCGCCGATCAGCCCCGATTGGCTGCCTTCGTCATACGGGCACACCAGCACATCGTGATCGTCGAACAGGCGTCGATGCTCCCCGACGGACGCCCAGCCAGAGCGCAGCGTCACGTTGGGCAATCCGCCGAACGTCTTTTCGACGAGAGCGCGCTCGGGCCCATCGCCGACCACCGTCAGCTCGAAATCCGCCCCCTCCAGCAGCCGCAGCGCCTGGGCGAGACGGCCGTAGCCCTTGTAGCGGACCTGGCGCCCCGGGACGAGAAAACGCAACCGCCTTCCCTGCGGGAAAGTGCGGGGGCCACTGAGCTTGTCATAGAGGCCGGCGAGCGGCTCCACGACGACGCGCGAGGCGACGCTCGGCCGCCATTTGACGAGTTCCACGCGCGTCGCCCCGGAGATGGTCACCAGGGTATCCGCGAGACGCAGCAGGTATCTCTGGGCGACGAGTTGGGCGAGCCAGGTGCGCTCGCCCTGATGCGGGTGCACGTCGTGCACCACGAAGATCAGGCGATCCGCCGCCCGGCGCGCGAACGGCGCCAGCGGCATCGCCGCACCGAACAGCATGGGCACGAGCACGGTCGTCGGACGATAGCGCGCGAGCTGCTCCCGGAACGGGCGCACGAGCGAAAGCGAGATGCGCGCCAGGTGAGCGAGCGAAGGCCGGCCGTCGAAGGTGTGGACCGAGGACATGGGCAGGCCGAGCCGGCGAAACTCATCGATCAGCTCGTTCTGCTCCGACAGCGAGAGCACAATGCGGTCGCCGTACCCCTGCGCGATCAATCGTCGGACCAGCTGCAGCGTGATGAAGGGCCCGGCGCCGCGCCGGCCCCAGTCCCACACCAGGAGAGGTCGTTGGCCATTCGCCGCTTGCGGTCCCGCCTCCGGATCTGCGCGGGCAGCCTGCGTATCCGCGCCGGACCGCGACAGCACCTCGGCGCGGGGCGGCCGACCCTCACCGAGGGTCATGCCCGACCCCGCACGCCCGCCGACAACCCAACCGCGTGACCGTGCATGAACTCCGAATCGTGATGCCGCCGCGCCACGAGGCACTCCTCTCTCGACGCGTCACCCGGATGCCGCCTCGCCGGCATCGCATTGCCCCTCGCCCACCCTCCCGAATGGCTGCCGCTGATGAGCCGCAATGCGCTCCCTCGATGATGATTGCTGCGCGCAGACGCGGGCGCATGTCGGATTCGACAGGTCCCTCCGCTGCACAACCAACCAGCGACGGCCTATAGCATCTGCTCGGCGAGCGCGTCGAGGTTCTTCGCGGCCCTTGCGGAACGGGGCATGTGAGTGGCCGATCTGATCGCAATTTCGTCGAATCCAGGCTACCCTATATGGTGGCGCCGGGCTCAATCGCGTGCGCGCGCTCGACGGCCCGCCGGCCGAGGTGTCCGCTCTCGAGGCGGACATGGCGCGCGACTCGACACGCAGCACATGATCGCGCGAGCCGGCACGGGCCAACGGCTCGTCCGGCTCGTCCCTGGACATCGTCAGCCTGCTCCATCTTTCGGAGCTCGGCCCGCGGCGTGGCGACGTGTACCTCTCCTCGAAAGGGGACGACGCGCCGGCCCAATTTGAGGGGATGCTTGGCCTTTCGCATTTCGGCATCGACCAAATTCGTGCAAGCGCACTGCAGCCTGCGCTGTCGCCGAGTGATGGGTCGGAAACGCAGCCAGACTGTGCAGCGGAAGAGCTAGTTACGTAGGTAGCGATGGATCAAAGCACAATTGTCGCATAGTCTGGGATTCGTCCACTTGTTGATCTTAGATCGGCGCCCACCCCTGCAATCCTGGAGGCCCCGACGGCCGTACAACCCCTAACGGCGGTTGCGCAAGCGCAGCGAGGATCCGGATGTTCTAAACGATCAGAAAGTCTGATCCTATGAGGCCGCGGAAGTCGAGCGCTATCGCACCACTCTGCGAATCCTGCCACAGAATGTCGTCGCCCAGATCGGCCTGGAATTGGCCATTCGCGAGGATATTCCAGTTCGTTGGCAACGACGGTTGGGTGACTTGCGACACTGTACTACCAGCCGAGATATAGTGGATCTTTTGTTGGGAAGTAGCTGCATCGCGCACCAAGACGTCGGCGGTGCCGTCCCCGTCATAGTCGCCAATCGCTCCGACTAAGTAGCCGGGGGTAAGCGATCCGAACGAGGACCATGTCACTGAACCGCCAGCGCCCAACATCCAAGCACCGAGCGACGCAAGGCTGGCATTCGAGAAGAGAATGTCATCCGTGCCGCTTCCGTCGAAGTCGGTCGCACCGTGGACCTGCCAACTGGACGCAAACGAACCGTAGTGCCTGTAGGAGTCGAACGCTCCGTTGTTTATCAGCCAAGCGCCCGCGCTGCGGGTGAATGCGTTGACCCAAAAGATATCGTCGGTGCCGTCGCCATTGAAATCGCCGATTGCCTCGACCCTCCATTCCGATGCAGCGCTGCCCAGCACAGAGCGGTGGGAGACACTGCCGTTCGCCATGAACCAGACTTCCGTAATGCCGTTGGGAGTCCGCCAGAGCATGTCTTCAGAGCCGTCGCCGTTGAAGTCGCCCGCACCAGCAGCCTCCCACGAGCTCTCAACCGTCCCGTAGCCCTGCCAGCCCATGAAACCCGCGCCGTCCATGAGCCAAGCGCCCGCATAATGGCTGGTGGAATGGCGCCATAGAATATCACTGTAGCCGTTGTGGTCGAAGTCGCCGACAGCCTCGACCTTCCAGCCAAGATCGATTCGATCAATCTGGTTAGCGAAGGTTGCGCTAACCGTCGCAAGCAGGACGGCCGTCTGCCCACCGGTGCCGTCAGCATCCCAATAGAGCCTATCGATCCCATCGTGGAGCAACGTTGGCACTGCGGAGTTCGCCACCGACGCTGCAACAAATTCCACCCCTGCGCCAGCAAGGGAACCCGGAGTCAACCCGCCAAAGCCGCTGCCCTTGAGAGCAACGCGGTCGCCAGCCCCGAAATCCATGATTACGTCCGGCCCATGACTGGGGCTTGAGAACACGAAAACATCATCCCCAGCTTGACCAAAAAGGACATCACTGCCGAGCCCGCCCTCAAGCGTGTCGTTACCGTCGCCGCCATACAGCGTGTCGTTACCATCGCCGCCATACAGCGTGTCGTTCCCGGCGCCACCGCTGAGCGTGTCGTTCCCGGCAAGCCCCGTCAGCACGTTGGCGAGGTCGTTGCCGTTGAGCACGTCGGCGCCGCCGCCGCCGATGCCGTTCTCGATGAAGGTGCCGGCCGCGATCGCGACATTGTAGGTCATCATGTCGCAGTGGGAGTAGGAGCCCGGCGCGAGGTTGATCGTGCAGGAATAGCTCCAGCCCGAGAGATCGAGCGTGTCGACGCCGCCGGCATCGTAGATCGTCAGCACCGGATGGCGGTTCTGGGTGAAATCGTAGAGCCACACGTCGGCGTTCGAGTTGAAGCCGTAGGTCGTGTTGCCGGTGCGCGTCGTGGTCTCGGCGCCGTAGATCGCCTGGATCGCCATGACGTCGTGCAGCATCGGCGTCTGGGCGTAGTACCAGCGGCCGTCGCTCGCGTACCAATCGGCGCCGGTCTCGTCGGCGTCGAAGTACGACATCAGGGTGTACATCTGCGAATCCTGCGCATAGAGCGCATCGTTCGCATAGGTCGGCGAGCCGCCGTTGTAATCGCCCGGATGATCGAGGCCGAGCGCGTGGCCGATCTCGTGAACGTAGGTCGTAAAGCCCCAGTTGCCGACCGTCGGCGTCACCAGATTGTTGGTGCCGGAATTCGCGCCATAGTTCGAGTTGAACCAGACCGAGCCGGCGCCGGACCAGCCGCCCGGATAGTAGGCGTGCGCGTAGCCGATGTTGGTCGTGGTGTTGGAGAACTTGACGGTGGCGGTCGCGCCGTTGCCGGCGAGCGAGAAGTCCGGCGCGATCAGGTCGTCCCACAGCTTGATCGAAAGCGTCGCCGCCGCCTGCTGCGCGGCGCCGAGGGCCGAGAAGCCGTTCTTCTCCGAATAGGGGAACCAGCTCGCGCTGGTCGGAAAGCCGTAGGTCCAGTTGCTGCCCGACCAGTGATAGCCACTGTCGAGCTGATTGATGATCTGAGAATCGGACCAGACAGGCTTGGCCATTGGGACCTTCGCTCGTTAGCGCGCGGCGAAATCTTGGGTGAGGTCCCTCAATAAAGGCTTACGAAAACTGGATGAATTGGGGTCGCTACGGAGCCGAGGCGCCATGCCGCGGCCCCAATCCCGGCATTGTGGCGGCCGCGGGCCGACACCGCGGCAAGCGCGCGGGCGCACCGGCCGGGCCGCCCGTGGCTCGCCCGCGGCACGGTCGGGCCCGAATTTTGTTCTTGCTTTGTTCTTTCGTCCGGGATAGCATGACTTGTTCCTGCTCGCTGGGGGCGTCGACCGGTGACCTCGTTCGGTGGAGCAGGATGCGGTCCCGCGGGCCCGGTGGTCGCCGGGCCTCCGGGCGGCGGCCGAGGCGGGCACCACCCCGATACTACGATCGGGGGGCGGAAAACGATCCGCTCACAGGGCAGGCGACAACGTCCTCGACCCCGAGGTGCCTTCGGGAGCCGGAAAGTACCGCGGTGGAGCGCCGAGAGGCGCGCCGGATCCCGGGCACACGGGAGCCGGCAGGCGGCGCCTCACACCCGCTGCCACGCGGCCGGGCCTCGCGCCCGGCCTGGTCCGCGATCACAAGCGGGCCGCGCATCTCGGTGCTCCACTCCCCCTTCCTGAGCGTCGGGAGTGAAGCGGGTGAACCTCCGGGCGCCATCCGTGCCGCGGAGCTGCAGGCGCTCGGTCCGGCCGATGGGACGCCCGGGCGGCACGAAACGTGATGCAACCGACCCGGCGGTTCGCGCCGCCGCGGGACGTCGCCCGGAGGCACTCGGCCGGCCACGGGAAAACGTGGTAGGGCCAACCCGCCGGACGGAAGGGTCGCTCGCGGCGACCGCCCCGGCGCAGCCGGGCCGCGCGAGGATCGGACCTCGCCGCCGCCCCGGAAGGACGGAACATCCGAGGAGCCGAGAGTGGGCGATCTGATTGGCAATGTCGTCGAAACCAGCCTGTACTACGTCCCGCGCGCCGAGTTCCGTCGCGTGCGCACGCTCAACGGGCCGCTGGCCGAGGTGGCCGCCCTCTACGCCGACATGGCGCGGCTCAACACCCTCTACATGATCGCGCGGGCCGGCTCCGGGCACATCGGCTCGTCCTTCTCGTCGCTGGACATCGTCAGCCTGCTCCATCTCTCGGAGCTCGACCCGCGGCGCGGCGACGTGTTCTTCTCCTCGAAAGGGCACGATGCGCCGGGCCTCTACGCGGTGCTGATCGCGCAAGGCATCCTGCCCGAGGACAAGCTGCATCGGCTGCGCCGGCTCGACGGCCTGCCCGGGCATCCCGACATCGGCACCGAGGGCCTCGTCGCCAATACGGGCTCGCTCGGGATGGGCATCTCCAAGGGCAAGGGCCTGGTGCGGGCCAACCGTCTCGCCGGCAGAGATCGCCGCGTCTTCGTCATGACGGGCGACGGAGAGCTGCAGGAAGGCCAGATCTGGGAATCGCTGGTGTCGGCCGCCAACGATCGCCTGGGCGAACTCACCGTCATCGTCGACCACAACAAGTTCCAGTCCGACTACGCGGTCGCGCGCACCTCCAGCCTCGGCGACCTGGAGGGCAAGTTCCGCGCCTTCGGCTGGCACGTGGCGCGAGTCGACGGGCACGACCTCGCGGCGCTCGAGGCGCTGTTCGCGGATCTGCGCCGGGTCACGGATCGGCCGAAGGTCGTGATCGCGGATACCGTGAAGGGGAAGGGCGTGTCCTTCATGGAGGGAACCGCGATCGACTCGGACGTCGAGATGTTCCGCTTCCACTCGGGCGCGCCGAAAGCCGAGGAATATCTGCGCGCCGTGGAGGAGATCGAGGCGCGCATCAGCCGGCGCCTCGCGGCGCTCGGCGCCATGCCGATCCGCGTCGAGAATGTCGGCAAGCCCGAAGTCCCGCCGTTTGCCGCGAACCCGGCGCGGCTCTTTCCGGCTTATACGGACGCGCTGCTCGCGGCCGCCGCGCGCCGGCCGGACCTGGTCGTGCTCGACGCGGACCTGGTCCTCGACATGGGGCTCATGCCCTTCGCGGAGTGCTTTCCCGAGCGCTTCGTCGAGTGCGGCATCGCCGAGCAGGACATGGTGAGCCAGGCCGGCGGCCTGGCGCTCGGCGGGTACACGCCGGTCGTGCACTCGTTCTCCTGCTTCCTCTCCACGCGGCCGAACGAGCAGATCTACAACAATGCGACCGAGGGAACGCGGATCGTCTATGTCGGCGGCCTGTCCGGCGTCGTGCCGGCGGGGCCCGGTCATTCGCACCAGAGCGTGCGCGAGATCTCGGCCGTCGGCGGCATCCCGAATCTCGTGATGGTCGAGCCGTGCTGTCCCGCGGAGGTCGGCATGCTGCTCGACTGGTGCCTCGCGGAGCACGCGGGGCCGAGCTTCCTGCGGCTCGCCTCGGTGCCCTACCCGACCGCGGCGCGGCTGCCGGCGGGCCACCGCCCGAAGCTCGGATGCGGCGTCGAGCTGCGGCCCGGCCGCGACGGCACCATCATCGCGGCGGGCCTCGTCATGGTGGCCGAGGCGCTCGCCGCCGCGGAGCTGCTGGCGGCGGACGGCCTGTCGTTCGGCGTCGCGAGCCTTCCCTGGCTCAACCGCGTGGATGCCGCCTGGCTCGCCGGCCTCGCGGCGCGGACGCCGGTGCTGGTGACGCTCGACAACCACTTCCGCGCCGGCGGACAGGGCGAGATGGTGCTCGCGGCGCTCGCCCGGAGCGAGGTCCGGCCCTTGCCCCGCTGCCTCGCCATCGGCCTCGAAGAGGTGCCCCCGTCGGGCCGCAACGACGAGGTGCTCGCGGCGCTCGCCCTCGACGCCAACGGCCTGCGCGCACGCATCCGGGCGTTCCTCGGCGGCGACCGCGGGCGATGAAGCTCCGCGCGCGCCTCCGGGACATGCCCGGCCTCGCCGGCGCCCGGCTGCTGCGGCTCAACATCCTCGCCCGGCTCGGGCTGCACCAGGATTTCGCCGGCTTCGTGCGTCCTGCCAGCCGGGACTGGCGGGACGCGATCGCGCGCGCGCAGGAGGGGCCGCGCGTCCTCGTCGCCACCAGCACGGGGGGGCATTTCGCGATCGCCGCCATCGACCGGCTGCTCGCCGTCGCGCTCACCTTGCGCGGCGCGCAGGTCACCAGCGCCTTCTGCGACGGCGTGCTGCCGGCCTGCATGATGTGCGAGGTCAACCTGGTCCCCGATACGGGCCGGTTCGCCCGTCACGGCCCGCCGCGCCTGCTCTGCGCCTATTGCCACGCACCCGCCGCGGCGCAGGTCGAGGCTCTCGGACTGCCGGTCGCCCGCCTGGGCGAGACGCTGACCGAGCACGACCACGCGCGCGCCTGGGCCTTCGCGAAGGCAACGCCGGAAAGCGAGCTCGCGCACGCCAGTTGGGAGGGACTGCCGGTCGGCGAGCATGCCCATGCGGGCGCGCTGCGCTATCTCGCGCGCGGATCGCTCGGCGACGAGCCGCACGGCACGCGCATCCTGCGACGCTATCTGGCGGCGTCGGTCCTCACCGCCATCGCCTATGGCCGCCTCATGGATCGCGTGCGGCCCGCCGTCGTGGTGGCGCATCATGGAATCTACGTCCCCCAGGGCATGGTCGCGGCGCTCGCACGGGCGCGCGGAATTCGCGCGGTCACCTGGAATCCCGCCTATCGACGCCACTGCTTCATCTTCAGTCACGACGACACCTACCACCACACCTTGATGGACGAGCCGGTTGCGCGCTGGGCCGGGCGGCAGCTCGACCCGGCCGAGCGGGAGGCGACGCTCGCCTACCTGGAGAGCCGTGCCGACGGTCGCGGCGATTGGATCCGCTTCCACGCGGAGCCGGAGACCGGGGATCTCGCGCAACTCGCGCTGGATCCCGCGAAGCCGACCTTCGTCGCCTACACCAACGTGTTCTGGGACGCGCAGCTGCACTATCCGGCCAATGCCTTCGCGGACCAGCGCGCATGGCTCCTCGAGACCGTGCGCTGGTTCGCGGCCCGTCCCGACCTGCAGCTCGTCATCCGCGTGCACCCGGCCGAGATCACGGGCAGCCCGAGCTCGCGCCAGCGCGCGGCCGACGAGATCGCGGCCGCGTTCTCCCGGCTGCCGGCCAATGTCACGGTCGTCCCTCCGGACAGTCCCGTCTCCTCCTACGCGCTCGCCAGGCGCGCCAATGCGGCCCTGATCTACGGGACCAAGATGGGCGTGGAGCTGACGGCGCTCGGGATCCCCGTGATCGTGGCGGGCGAGGCCTGGGTCCGCAACAAGGGCATCACCCACGATGCGGCCACGAAAAGCCACTATCTGGAGCTGCTGTCGCAACTGCCCTTCCCCGGGCGGATCGACGGCGAGCGCCGGGAACGGGCGATCGCCTATGCGCACCACTTCTTTTTTCGCCGCATGATCCCGCTCCCGTTGGTCGTGCCGGAGCCCGGACCGCGGCGGTTCACGATTTCGGCGCCCGCCCTCGACCGGCTCGCACCCGGCGCGGACCCAGGCCTGGACGCGATCTGCGAGGGCATCCTGCAGGGAACGCCGTTCGAATATTCGCGAGTTGATTAGCGGCGCCGGGACACCTAAAGGAATGCCCGTGGTACGGGCACGGCCTCACTGGGCACGGGAGCGTGGAATGCAACGAGCCTTTCGCATCGGGGACAAGACCGTCGCCGACGGCAGCGCGTCCTATGTGATCGCCGAGGTCGGCCACAATCACCAGGGCGAGCTCGAGAAATGCAAGGCGATCTTCAAGGCCGCGGCCGAGTGCGGCGCCGACGCCGTCAAGATCCAGAAGCGCGACAACAGGACCCTGTTCACGCGCGAGATGTACGACAGCCCCTACCACAGCGAGAACGCCTACGGGGAGACCTACGGCGCGCACCGCGAGGTCCTCGAGTTCGATCGCGCCCAGTACCTCGAGCTCGCCGACCATGCGCGCTCCCTGGGACTCCTGTTCTTTTCGACGGCCTTCGACGAGGCGTCGGCGGATTTCCTCGCCGAGATCGACATGCCGGCCTACAAGATCGCGTCCGGCGACCTCAACAACACGCCGCTGCTGAGGAAGGTCGCGGCCTTCGGCAAGCCGATGATCGTCTCGACGGGCGGCGCCAGCATGACCGAGGTGCGCCGCGCCTACGACACGATCATGCCGATCAACCAGAACCTCTGCATCATGCAGTGCACGTCGGGCTATCCGGCCCCCTACGAGGAACTGAACCTGCGGGTGATCGAGACCTTCCGCGCCGAGTTCCCGGACATCGTGGTGGGCTTCTCGTCGCACGACAGCGGCATCGCCATGCCGCTGGTCGCCTACATGCTGGGTGCGCGGATCTTCGAGAAGCACTTCACGCTCAACCGCACCTGGAAGGGCTCGGACCAGGCCTTCTCGCTCGAGCCGAGCGGCCTGCGCCGCGTCGTGCGCGACCTGGAGCGTACGCGGCTCGCCCTCGGCGACGGCGTGAAGCGTCCCTACGCGTCGGAGATCGGCCCGCTCAACAAGATGGTCAAGCGGGTCGTGGCGGTGCGCGACCTCTCCGCCGGCAGCGTGCTCACCGCGGACGACCTCGCCTTCCGCATTCCGGCCTCCTCGAAGATCGCGCAGGATGCACTGCAGCCCTGCGACGTCGACAAGCTGGTCGGCCAGGCGCTGATCCGGGACGTCGCGGCGGAGGAGGTCGTCACGCTGGCGGCCGTGGGGGTGAAGACCGTCGCACGCGTCGCTTGAACCCGCGCGTCATTGCTGCGCCTCCAGCGGGGAGGCGCCGAGCACGCGCAGATACTCGGCCAGGCACAGGAACAGGTGGTAGAGCGAGCTCGCCGGAACGAAGTCGACCACGCAGCTCCCCCCGCCGCGGTCGAGGTGCTCGCGGAACAGCGGCGCGCCGCCCGGCAGGTAGTGGCGGAAGATCATGCGGATCGTGGCCTGCGCCGCCTGCAGGTGGCGGGCGTCGCCGAACGCCTCGTAGGCCGCGAGCAGGGCCTTCACGGTCTCGGTCTGCGGCCACAGCCGCTTGGTCGTGACCAGCGGCGCGCCCTCGGGGTCGATCTCGTCGAAGGTCGCGGCGAGCATGCCGGGCGCGCGGTCGATGCCACGAGCGAGGCTCGCCTCGAGCAGGTCGGCGAGCCGCCCCGGGAGCTCCCGGTCGCCGGCGAGCCGCGCATAGCGCAGCAGGAGCCAGATCCACTCGAAGTGGTGGCCGGGCTCGTGGCGTGCGCCGTCGGCGCCGGGCGCCGGGCGCCAGTCGGCCGTGAAGTACTCGGTGACGAAGCCGTGCGGCCCGGTGCGCAAGCGCGCGAAGAACAGCTCCACGAGCGCGCGCGCACGATCGAGATGGTCGGCGCGACCGCTGGTCTCGGCGAGGATCAGCAGCGCCTCGACGAGATGCATGTGCGGGTTCTGCCGGCGCGGCAGCGGCATGCCGGCCTGCCCCTCGATCCATGCGTCGAGGTAGCCGCCCGCCCGCGGATCGCGCATCCGCGCGTCCAGGAAGGCGAGCGTGCGGTCGGCCTGCGCGAGCGCCGCCGCGGATCCGGTCAGGCGATGGAACCAGGCCAGGCCGAACAGCACGAAGGCCTGGTCGTAGAGGTGGCGCGTCGCGTCGAGCACGCGCCGCCCGTCGAGCGACAGCTTGAACACGAAGCCGCCCGCGCCCGGCGCCCAGCCGTGGCGGACCACGAAGTCGACGCCGCGCGCGGCGACCTCGCGTCCCTCCGGGTCGAGGCCGATCAGCGCCGCGTGGCTGAACAGATAGATCTGCCGCCCCTGCAGGCGCATGCGCTTGTAGTCGAGCGGCACCAGCGCGCCCTCGGGCGTCAGGCGCTCGAAGAAGCCGCCATGCGCGCGGTCCACGGTGCGCTCGCGCCAGTAGGGCAGCAGCACGTCGCCCAGCCAGGCGCGCAGCACGGCGGGGTCCGCCGGGTCGCGCGCCGGAAAACTTTGCCCTTGGGCGTCGGCGGGATTTGCTGCATTCATGCGCGGTGCACCAGGACCCATCGATCACGGCGCCGGGAGAGCGTCAAGGCGGCGCGCGCCTGCGGCCGGCCGCCTTCCTCGACCGCGACGGCGTCCTCAATGTCGATGCCGGCTATGTCCATCGCCCGGAGGATTTCGTCTGGATTCCCGGCGCCGTGGCCGCCGTCAGGCGCCTCAACGATGCGGGCTACCTGGTGATCGTCGTCACCAACCAGTCGGGCGTCGCGCGCGGCTTGTTCGACGAGGATGCGGTGCGCGCGCTGCACGCCTGGATCGACGCGCAACTGCGCGCCGCCGGCGCGCATGTGGACGCCTTCTACTACTGCCCGCACCATCCGGACGGCACGGTCGCGCGCTATGCCAGGGCCTGCGACAGCCGCAAGCCCGGCGCCGGCATGATCGCGCGGGCGCTGCGCGAGTGGCCGATCGACCGCGCGCGCAGCCTGCTGATCGGCGACAAGGACATCGACATGGAAGCGGCGCGGCGTGCCGGCGTGCCCGGCTACCGGTTCCCGGGCGGCGACCTGGAGGCGTTCGTCGCGCGGCTCCTGTCCGAGCCGGGATCGGAGCCCGCTCGCGCGGGCGGACCCGGATAGGAATGTTTTGACATTGGCCCGGCAACCCGCGCCGGCCGACCCACGACCGCGGGCCGCGCTTCCCTGCCCCTCCTGCGCCCGCCATATTGCGGTCGCCGCGGCGGCGGTGGCAGATTCTCGCGCGCCGGCCGATGAACGCGTTGTTAGCTCGCGCGACCTATGCTCGAGCCGCCCCAGTCACGACCACGGTCCGCATGGCCACAGACGCCCCCCGTTCCGAGATCGCCGAGGCGCTGCGGTCGTGCCGCAGCGCCTTCCTCGGCATCGCTTTGCTCTCGGGCGTCATCAACGTGCTCTACCTGACGGGCTCGTTCTTCATGCTCGAGGTCTACGACCGGGTGCTGCCGAGCCGCAGCATCCCGACGCTGGTCGGCCTCGTCGTCATCGCGGGCACGCTGTTCGCCTTCCTGGGCGTGCTCGACCTGATCCGCGCGCGCGTGCTGGTGCGCATCGGGCTCGCGCTCGACGAGGCGCTGAGCCCGCGCGTCTACGACACGGTGGTGCGGCTGCCGTTGAAGACCCGCGCCGGCGGCGACGGCCTGCAGTCGGTGCGCGACCTCGACCAGGTGCGCGCGTTCCTCTCCGGGCTCGGCCCGGTCGCGCTGTTCGACCTGCCCTGGATGCCGCTCTATCTCGCGATCTGCTTCGCCTTCCATGTCTGGATCGGCGTCGCCGCGCTCGCCGGCGCGATCGTCCTGGTGGCGCTCACGCTGATGACCGAGCTGCTCGCGCGCGCACCCTCGAAGGACGCCGCCGTGCATGCCACCACGCGCAACGCGCTCGCCGAGGCAAGCCGGCGCAATGCCGAGGTCGTGCAGGCCATGGGCATGGGCCGGCGCCTCTACGGGCTCTGGAGCGACGTGAACGCCAAGTACATGGCGAGCCAGCGGCGCGCCTCGGACGTCGCGGGCGGCCTCGGCGCCGCCTCCAAGGTGATGCGCATGGCGGTGCAGTCCGCCGTGCTCGCGGTCGGCGCCTATCTGGTGATCCAGCAGCAGGCGACCGCCGGCATCATCATCGCCGCGTCGATCCTGACCGCGCGGGCGCTCGCGCCCGTGGAGCTCGCCATCGCCCACTGGCGGAGCTTCCTCACCGCGCGCCAGAGCTGGCGGCGCCTCGCCGAGCTGCT
>PQAH01000057.1 GCA_003105195.1 Bradyrhizobiaceae bacterium | reverse complement strand
CGCACACGCGCATGCATCTGCGGCGCGGCGCCGGCGCCTATATCTGCGGCGAAGAGTCGGCGATGATCGAATCGATCGAGGGCAAGCGCGGGCTGCCGCGCCACCGTCCGCCCTATGTCGCCCAGGTCGGCGTGTTCGGCCGCCCGACGCTGGTGCAGAACGTCGAGACGCTCTACTGGGTCCGCGACATCGTCGAGAAGGGCGCCGACTGGTTCACCTCGCACGGCCGGCGCGACCGCAAGGGCCTGCGCAGCTTCTCGGTCTCGGGGCGCGTGAAGGCGCCGGGCGTCAAGCTCGCGCCGGCCGGCATCTCGCTGCGCGAGCTGGTGGAGGAATATTGCGGCGGCATGGCCGAGGGCCATACGCTCAAGGGCTACCTGCCGGGCGGGGCGTCGGGCGGGATCCTGCCGGCCTCGCTCGCCGACCTGCCGCTCGATTTCGGCACCCTGGAACCTTACGGCTGCTTCGTCGGGTCGCACGCGGTTGTGGTCCTGTCCCAGGCGGACGACATGAAGGCCGTGGCGCTCAACCTGATGCGCTTCTTCGAGGACGAGAGCTGTGGCCAATGCACGCCGTGCCGGGTCGGCACCGAGAAGGCCGTGAGGCTGATGGCGCAGGGGCCGTGGGACCAGGCGCTGCTCGATGCGCTGTCGGCCGCCATGCGCGACGCCTCGATCTGCGGGCTCGGGCAGGCCGCGCCGAACCCGCTGCAGAGCGTGTTCAAGTACTTTCCCGAGGACGTGACGAGGCCGCTGAAAGGCTGGTGACCACGTCCAGACGAACTCCCCACCGGGAGAGGGTGTGACCATGACGGACCAGAAGACTCCACTCGGCTACGGACACGACCGCAAGGGCGCGGCCGGCGGGGAGGCCCGGAACGACGGCCGGCCGCATGTCGCGCATGCGCAGGCGGAACCGCCCGGGCAGGCCATCCGGTTCCTGCTCGACGGCCGCGAGGTCGTGGCGCGCGAGAACGAGACCATCTGGCAGGTCGCGCAGCGCGAGGGCACCGAGATCCCGCATCTGTGCTATTCGCCCGAACCCGGCTACCGGCCGGACGGCAACTGCCGCGCCTGCATGGTCGAGGTCGAGGGCGAGCGCGTGCTGGCGGCGAGCTGCCTGCGCAAGCCCGCGCCGGGCATGAAGGTGATCACGGCCTCCGAGCGCGCCAGGACGGCGCGCCGCATGGTGTTCGAGCTGCTGGTCTCGGACCAGCCGGAGCGGGACGGCAAGGCGCACGACCCGATCTCGAAATTCTGGTCCTGGGCCGAGCGCATGGGCGTCGTCACGGGGCGCTTCCCCAAGGGCGAGCGCCCGGCGCCGGACCGCAGCCATCCCGCGATGGCGGTCAATCTCGACGCCTGCATCCACTGCAATCTCTGTGTGCGCGCCTGTCGCGAGGTGCAGGTCAACGACGTGATCGGCATGGCGGGACGCGGGCATGCCGAGAAGATCGTGTTCGACTTCGACGATCCGATGGGGGCGTCCACCTGCGTCGCCTGCGGCGAGTGCGTGCAGGCCTGCCCGACCGGCGCGCTGATGCCGTCCTCGCTGGTGAACCAGGACAATGTGCGCACGGAATTCGCCGACCGCACGGTCGACAGCGTGTGCCCCTATTGCGGCGTCGGCTGCCAGCTCACCTATCAGATCAAGGACGACAAGCTGATCCATGTCACGGGGCGCGACGGCCCCGCGAACGAGAACCGGCTGTGCGTGAAGGGACGTTTCGGCTTCGACTACGTGCATCACGGGCACCGCCTGACACAGCCGCTGATCCGCAAGGAGGGGGTGGCGAAGCACGCCGACGACACGGTGGACCCGGCGAACCCGTGGACGCATTTCCGCCCCGCGACCTGGGAGGAGGCGCTCGACCGCGCGGCCGCCGGCCTCAAGAACATCCGCGACCGCGACGGGTCCAAGGCGCTCGCGGGCTTCGGCTCCGCGAAGGCCTCGAACGAGGAGGCCTACCTGTTCCAGAAGCTGGTGCGCGCCGGCTTCGGCACCAACAATGTCGACCACTGCACGCGGCTCTGCCACGCCTCCTCGGTCGCGGCGCTGCTCGAGGGCGTCGGCTCGGCCGCCGTCACGGCGACCTTCAACGAGGTGAAGAACTCCGACGTGATCATCGTGATCGGCGCGAACCCGACCGAGAACCATCCGGTGGCCGCGACCTATTTCAAGAACGCGGTCAAGCGCGGCGCCAAGCTGATCGTCATGGATCCGCGCGGCCAGGCGCTCAAGCGCCACGCGAGCCACATGCTCCAGTTCCGGAACGGCACCGACGTGGCGATGCTCAACGCCATGCTCAACGTGATCGTCGGCGAGAAGCTCTACGACCAGCAATACGTGCAGACCTACACCGAGGGCTTCCCGGGCTTCGCCGAGCATATCAAGGACTTCACGCCCGAGGAGATGGCGCCGATCTGCGGCATTCCGGCCGATGCCCTGCGCGAGGTCGCGCGGACCTATGCGCGCGCCGAGCGCGCCATCATCTTCTGGGGCATGGGCGTGTCGCAGCACACCCACGGCACCGACAATGCGCGCTGCCTGATCGCGCTCGCACTGCTCACCGGCCATGTGGGGCGGCCCGGCACCGGATTGCACCCGCTGCGCGGCCAGAACAACGTCCAGGGCGCGTCCGACGCGGGCCTGATCCCGATGTTCTTCCCGGACTACAAGTCGGTGGAGGATCCGGGCATCCGCACGAAGGTCGAGAAGGCCTGGGGCGCGACGCTCGATCCCAAGCGCGGGCTCACGGTGGTCGAGATCATGAAGGCGATCCAAGCGGGCGAGATCAAGGGCATGTACATCCTGGGCGAAAACCCGGCGATGTCGGACCCCGACCTCAACCACGCGCGCGAGTCGCTCGCGATGCTGGAGCACCTGGTGGTGCAGGACCTGTTCCTGACCGAGACCGCGTTCCATGCCGACGTGGTGCTGCCGGCCTCGGCCTGGCCCGAGAAGGACGGCACGGTCACCAACACCAACCGGCAGGTGCAGATGGGCCGCAAGGCGCTCCCTCTGCCGGGCGACGCCAGGCCGGACTGGTGGATCACCCAGGAGATCGCGCGCCGGATCGGGCTTTCCTGGAGCTACGCGCATCCGAGCGAAATCTACACCGAGATGGCCTCGCTGATGCCCTCGCTCGACAACATCCCGTGGGAGCGCGTGGCGCGCGAGAGCGCCGTCACCTATCCGTCGGACGCGCCCGACGCGCCGGGCCACGCCGTCGTGTTCGGCGACGGCTTTCCGCGGCCGGGCGGCGTCGGCAAGCTGGTGGCCGCGAAGATCACGCCGCCGGACGAGCAGCCGGACGCCGAGTTCCCGATGGTGCTCACTACGGGCCGGCAGCTCGAGCACTGGCACACCGGCGCCATGACGCGTCGCGCCGCCATGCTGGACGCGCTCGAGCCCGGGCCGGTGGCCTGTCTCTCGCGCGGCACCATCGCGGGTCTCGGCATCAAGCCGGGCGACCCGGTGCGCGTCTCGAC
>PQAH01000056.1 GCA_003105195.1 Bradyrhizobiaceae bacterium | reverse complement strand
CCGGTCATCGCGTAGGTCTTCGACCAGCCGTTGAGCAGGATCAGGCGGTCGCGGATCGACGGGTAGGAGAGCAGGCAGACATGGGTCTCGCCGTCATAGACCATCTGGTCGTAGATCTCGTCCGACATGATCGCGACGTCGGGGAACCGCTCGAGGCCGGCGACCAGCCGGTCGACCTCGGCCTTCGGCGTGACGCCGCCGGTCGGGTTGGCCGGCGAATTGAGGATCAGGAGCCGTGTGCGCGGCGTGATCAGCTTCAGCGTCTCCTCGGCCGAGAAGGCGAAATTGTTCTCCTCGCGGATCGGCACCGGGACCGGGCGCGCGCCCGTGAACTCGATCATCGAGCGATAGATCGGGAAGCCGGGATCCGGATAGAGGATGTCCACGCCCGGCTCGCCGAACATCAGGATCGACATGAACATGGTCGGCTTGCCACCCGGCATGATCATCACCTCGTCGGGCGAGACCGTCACGGCGAAGCGCTTGTGCAGGTCGGCGGCCACCGCCTCGCGCAGGGGCAGGATGCCGGTCGCCGGCGTGTAGCCGTGGTGGCCGTCGCGCAGCGCCTTCACGGCGGCCTCGACGATGTGGTCGGGGGTGCGGAAGTCCGGCTGGCCGATGCCGAGATTGATGACGTCGCGGCCCTGGGCGGCGAGCTGCGTCGCGCGCGCGAGCACCGCGAAGGCGTTCTCCTCGCCGATCCGGTCGAAGGCCGCAATCGTCTTGAGCATCACTCGTGTCCTCCCGGGACCGGTTCCTCTCCCGGGCCCGCTTTGCGGCGCAGTTCAGCGCATCTGTCCCCCGAAAGCAATTCCGGCCGAACCGCGCGTGGCCGCCCGGGTTGCCCCCCGGCGGCACCATGATGGTAGACTGCACCGCATGTCGGCCTGGCTGGAAATCGCGATCGTCCTCGCCCTCGTGGTCGTGAACGGCTTCTTCGCCATGGCCGAGCTCGCGGTGGTGAACTCGCGCCGCATCCGCCTCCAGCAGCTGGCGGACGACGGCAACCGCGCGGCCGCCTCTGCGCTGAGCCTTGCCGAGGATCCGGGCCGCCTCCTGTCCGCGGTCCAGGTGGGCATCACCCTGATCGGAATCTTCGCGGGCGCCTTCGGCGGCGCGACGCTGGGCGCCCGTCTCGGCGCCTGGCTGGACGCGGCCGTTCCGGCGCTCGCGCCGCACGGTTCCTCGATCGCGTTCGTGATCGTGGTGGTCGCCATCACGGCGGTCTCGATCGTGTTCGGCGAGCTGGTACCGAAGCGGATCGCGCTCAGCGAGCCCGAGAGGATCGCGATCCGCGTGGCGCGGCCCCTCAACCTCTTCATCCTGGTGGCGCGCCCCTTCGTCTGGCTGCTGGAACGCTCCACGGCCGCGATCCTCGCGCTGATCAGGGTGCGCCCGAGGAGCCCGGAAGTGACCGAGGAGGAGGTCAGGCTCGCGATCGCCGAGGGAACCGAGGCGGGCGTGATCGACGAGGCCGAGGAACGGATGATCCACGGCGTGCTGCAGCTCGCCGACCGTCCGGTGACCGCCGTCATGACGCCGCGGCCCGACGTCTACTGGATCGATCTCGCCGACGACGCCGAGACGATCGCGCGCGAGATCGCCGATTGCCCGTATTCGCGCCCGGTGGTGGCGCGCAACGGCGATCTCAGCAATCCGGTGGGCGTGGTGCAGAAGAAGGAGCTGCTCAACGAGATGATCACCGGCAAGGGCTTGCGCGTGGAGGCGCTGGTGCGCCGGCCCGTCTATGTGCCGGAGACCATCTCGACCATGCGGATGCTGGAGCGCTTCCGCGCGATTCCACTGCATCTCGCCTTCGTGGTCGACGAGTACGGCGACTTCGTCGGGCTGGTGACGCTGACCGACGTGCTCGCCGCGGTCGCGGGCGAGATCCGCGAGGAGCACGAGCCGCCGGCGGAGGACATCGTGCGGCGGGCCGACGGCTCCTGGCTCGTGGACGGCCGGGCGCCGATCGACCAGGTGATTGCGCGGCTCGACCTGCGCCTCGTGCCCATGGGCGCGTTCCACACCGCGGCCGGCCTCGCGCTCGAGCGGCTGGCGCGGATCCCGACGGAGCGCGATTCCTTCACGATCGACGGCTGGACCGTCGAGGTCGTCGACATGGACGCCAACCGGGTCGACAAGCTCCTGTTCATTCCCCTGCAGCGCGCCGCCGCCGCCGCGCCTTCCGCCGAGGAGAGTCCATTGATTTCGCGCCGGCTTTGAGCGCATCCTCCCGGCACATTCTAAACGTCGCAGACACGCGAAGGCGGGCGGAGGAAGCATGGCCGGCAAGAGCAAGAAGACCAGTGGGCGCGGACGCAAGCTCCGCTCGCAGCTCTGGTTCGACAATCCCGACAATCCTGGCATGACGGCGCTCTATCTCGAGCGCTATCTCAACTACGGGCTCACCTCGAAGGAGCTGCGCTCGGGCAAGCCGATCATCGGCATCGCCCAGACCGGCTCCGACCTCTCGCCCTGCAACCGGCATCATCTCGACCTCGCCCACCGCGTGCGCGAGGGAATCCGCACGGCCGGCGGCATCGCCTTCGAGTTTCCGGTGCACCCGATCCAGGAGACCGGCAAGCGCCCGACGGCGGCGCTCGACCGTAACCTCGCCTATCTGGGGCTGGTCGAGGTGCTCTACGGCTATCCGTTGGACGGCGTCGTGCTGATGACGGGCTGCGACAAGACCACCCCGGCCTGCCTGATGGCGGCCGCGACCGTCAACCTGCCGGCGATCGTGCTCTCGGGCGGGCCGATGCTGAACGGCTGGTGGAAGGGCGAACGCTGCGGGTCCGGCATGGCGGTCTGGAAGGCGCGCGAGGAGATGGCGGCGGGCCGTATCGACTCCCAGGAGTTCATCGACATCGCGGCCGCCTCGGCGCCCTCGGTCGGCCACTGCAACACCATGGGCACGGCCTCGACCATGAATGCGCTGGCCGAGGCGCTCGGCATGAGCCTGCCGGGCTGCGCCGCAATTCCGGCGCCGTATCGCGAGCGCGGGCAGATCGCTTACGAGACCGGCCTGCGCGCCGTGCAAATGGTGTGGGAGGACCTCAAGCCCTCGGACATCCTCACCCGCAAGGCGTTCGAGAACACCATCGCGGCCTGCTCGGCGATCGGCGGGTCCACCAACGCGCCGATCCACATCAACGCGATCGCGCGCCATATCGGCGTGAAGCTCGGCATCGAGGACTGGGAGAAGGTCGGCTACGATGTGCCGCTGCTCGTCAACATGCAGCCCGCCGGGTTCTATCTCGGCGAGGAATACTACCGTGCCGGCGGGTTGCCGGCCGTGATGAACGAGCTGCGCAAGGCCGGGCGCATCCACGCGGATGCGCTGACCGTGTCGGGCAAGACCATGGGCGAGAACGTGCGTCGGGCGAAAATCGCCGATGCGGACGTGATCCGCCCCTACAAGACGCCGCTCCGGGAGAAGGCGGGCTTCAAGGTGCTCTCGGGCAACCTGTTCGACTCCGCGATCATGAAGACCAGCGTGATCTCCGAGGAGTTCCAGCAGCGCTACCTGTCGAACCCGAAGGACCCGAACGCGTTCGAAGGCCGCGCCGTGGTGTTCGAGGGCCCGGAGGACTATCACCACCGCATCGACGATGCGTCGCTGAAGATCGACGAGAACACCATGCTGTTCATCCGCGGGACCGGACCGGTCGGCTATCCGGGCGCGGCCGAGGTCGTCAACATGCAGCCGCCGGCGGCGCTGATCCGCAAGGGCATCACGGCGCTGCCCTGCATCGGCGACGGCCGGCAGTCGGGCACCTCGGGCTCCCCCTCGATCCTCAATGCCTCGCCGGAAGCCGCGGTGGGTGGCGGGCTCGCGCTCCTGAAGACCGGGGACCGCGTGCGCATCGACCTCAACAAGGGCACCGCCAACATCCTGATCGGCAAGGCCGAGCTCGCCCAGCGCCGGGCCGCGCTCGAGAAGCAGGGCGGTTACCAGTATCCGAAGAGCCAGACGCCCTGGCAGGAGATCCAGCGCTCCATGGTCGATCAGCTCGCCGACGGCATGGTGCTCAAGCCCGCCGTGAAGTACCAGCGCGTCGCCCAGACCCAGGGCGTGCCGCGCGACAATCACTGAGGGCGGCCGGCGCAGCCCAACCGCCTCAGGGCGCTGCAGGCTCCGGGCCGGCGGCGTCGTCCGGTCGAATGACGCGGGCGGGCGCCCGTGGCCCGGGCGCCCGGGGCCCGGGCGACGCGATCGGGCTCGCGACACCTGCCGCGAGCTTGACCAGGTCCGCCTGGCGGTTCGCGCCGGTCTTGGCGAAGATGCGATGCAGGTGGGTCTTGACCGTCGACTCGGAGATCCCGAGGACGGGCGCGATCTCGGGCACGCCGCCGACCTTGACGATGGCGAGGAGCACGCGCAGCTCCGTGGGCGTGAGGTCGTAGAGCCGGGCCAGCACCTCGAGCGGCGGCAGGCCGAGCGTCGCCTCGCGCACGAAGACCGCGGCGACAGCCGCATAGGCGGCGCCCGCGGCGCGCCGCTCGCCCGAGGTGAGCGGCAGCACGTGGGCGAGCCAGCGCGCGCCGTCGGGACCCTCCAGCGGGATGGCGGCACCTTCGGTCTCGATCGCGGCCGCGTCGCGGGCGGCCGCGAGCGCGGCCTTCAACGCATGGTCGGCACGCGTGCCGCGTGGCGAGAACCGGCCCTCGAGGCTGCGCACCGGCGCGCCGCGCGCGAGCAGGGCGCGCCCGCGCGCATTGGCGTGCACGATGCGCGCCTCGGCATCGACCAGGAACAGCGCCGCCGCGAGCCCGTCCAGCGTGTCCGCGAAGGCGGCGACCTCGAGCTTCTCCCGCTCGATGAGCTTCGCGACCGCCACGGCGCGGCGGAAATGCGGCGCCAGGATCCGCATGCGGCGGCGCGTCCCGGCGTCGACGATGCCGTGCCGCTCGTGGCGCGACACCGTGATCTCGGCATGGCCGGCGGCGGACTTGTCCAGGGTGGTCTGCACGGCGTCGAGATGGCCCTGCGGCCGCGCCCACTCCTCGTAGAAGCGCGTGCGGCGGAACTCCTCGAGCGAGATGAAATCCAGGTGTGCCGCGACCTCGCCGATCTTCACGTAGATGCGGGCGAGCTGGGCGGCGGAATGCATCCGCGCGTAGGTCTCGCGGTACGAACGCTGGTAGTCCGGGTTGCAGCCCCAGGAGACGTAGAACCGGGCGCTCTGGCGCGCGGGCTCGTGCACGATCAGCGCCGCGCTGTGACCGCCGACGAACTCGCACGTCTTCTCGAGCAGGCCCGGCCACAGCGCGCGGTCGATCGCGGTGTCGTAGATCTCGCCGATGAGCTGCGAGATGCGAGCGGCTTCGTCCATCGTCAAAGCCCCGCCGTTTGCACGCGATGCCGCCGTGTTAGCCGGCTTCTCCGCACGCGACTGTGAGCGATCTCACAGGTCGTGCCGAAAGCGCGAGCAGCGCGCGGCCCTGCCGTTGCAGCGGGCAACCGCTTCGTGCGTCGCGCAATACGCGGCGTCGTGCGCCGGATCGCGGCGCGAGATGCGCGGCTTCTTTTCACCCGCAGAAAGACCGCCGCGGATCGCACGATGCCGCAGGCGACAAAGGTTGACAGCCACGCCGCGGCAATCGGATGGTCGCGATCCAACAACAAGACGAACAGGCTCGAGGGAGGAGACGTGATGAGGAAGCGTTTCAGCGTTGCGGCACTGGTGCTCGGACTTGCCCTGGTCGGTACGTCGGCGGGCGCCCAGGAGACGATCCGCCTGCGGATCGCGTCCGGCCATCCGCCGGTCAACACCTACGTCAACCTGATGCAGAACTTCTTCGTGCCGGAGGTGACCAAGCGGGTCGCCGCGCGCACGAAGCACAAGGTGGAGTTCGTCGAGGGCTACGGCGGCGCCATGGTCAAGGTCGCCGACACGCTCGAAGGCGTGCAGTCCGGCATCATCGACATCGGCGGCTACTGTTTCTGCTTCGAGCCGTCGAACCTGCCGCTGCACGCGTTCCAGATCATGCTGCCGTTCGGCACCATGAGCCCGGTCATGAGCCTGAAGGTGGCGCGCGCGGTCTACGACCAGGTGCCGTACATGTCCAAGGTGTTCGAGGACAAGTACAAGCAGAAGCTGATCGCGCTGATCGCCGACAACGGCTACAACCTCGGCACCACATTCGAGTGGAACAGCGTCGCCGACCTCAAGGGGCAGAAGATCGCGGGCGCAGGCCTCAACCTCAAATGGCTCGAGTTCGCGGGCGCGACGCCGGTGCAGTCCTCGCTGCCCGAGGCCTACACGGCGATGCAGACCGGCGTCTACAACGGCTGGATCATGTTCCCGTCGGGCTGGGTCAACTTCAAGCTGCACGAGATCGGCAAGTTCTACACGGAGATCGGCTTCGGCGCGATCACCTGGCACGGGCTCACCATCAACTCGGCGCGCTGGAGCCGGCTGCCGAAGGACGTGCAGGACATCATCCTGGAGGTCGCCAAGGAGTACGAGGCGAGGACCGGCACCGTGAACGAGGAGAACTATCCGAAGCAGCTCGCCGACCTCAAGGCCAAGGGCGCGGTGGTGCGCCAGCTGCCCGACACCGTGCGCCAGGAGTGGGCGAACTCGCTCGCCGCCTGGCCAGCGCAGAAGGCCAAGGAGCTCGACGGCCAGGGCCTGCCGGGAACGCAGGTGCTCGAGATCGCGCTCAAGGCGGCCGAGGATGCGGGCCACAAGTGGCCCGTGCGTTACAAGGTGAAGTGACGGCGCCGCGGACGCGCCCGGCGCGCGTCCGCCCTTCTTCCGGGGAACGACCATGTTCGATCGGCTGGCGAGCCGGCTCGTCCACGCGCTGCTCGCGGTGGCGGCGCTCACCGCGTTCGCGTTGAGCTTCCTGGTGGTGGCCGACGTGGTCGGACGGGCGGTCTTCAACAGTCCCGTCAAGGGCACGCCCGAGATCGTCTCGATGTCGATCGTGATCGTCTGCTTCCTGCTCGCCGGCTATGCGGTGCACAGCGGAGCGATGCTGCGCGCCGACGTGCTGGTGGACGTGTTCGGAACGCCGGCGCGGCGCTTCGCCGCGATCGCCTCGGGGATCCTCGGCGCGTGCTTCTTCATGCTGATCGTGTGGGGCACGCTCGAGCCGCTGCAGCACGCCTGGTCGAGCGGCGAGTACGAGGGCGAAGGGGCCCTGCGGGTGCCGGTCTGGCCGGCGCGGGTCGTGATCCTGTTCGGCGCCGCCCTGGTGGCGGCGATCTATGTCGGCCAGGCGGTGAGCGCCATCCTGGCGCCGTGGGACAGGCGCGGGCGAGGCTGAGCCGGGCGTGGGCGGGCGGCGCGGCCGCGCGGGGAGTTCATGTTGCAGAGCTTCGACATGATGGCGATCGTCGCGGTCGTGCTGGCGCTGGTGTTCAGCGGCGTGCACATCGCGGTGGCGCTCGGGGTCACGGCGGCGCTCGGCATCTACCTGATGACCGGCGACATCGAGGTGGTGCACACCTTCGTCGCCAACACGGCCTACGAGGCGCTGCGCGACTACGTGTTCGCGGTCATTCCGCTGTTCATGCTGATGGGCGACTTCGTCGCCAAGTGCGGGGCCGCGCGCGACCTCTACACGCTCGCGAACCGCCTCTCCCGGTGGCTGCCGGCGCGGCTCGCGGTCGCGACCATCATCTCCAACGCCCTGTTCGCCTTCGTCACCGGCGTGAGCATCGCGGCCGCCGCCGCGTTCTCGCGCATCGCCTATCCCGAGATGATGCGCTACGGCTACGACCGCCGCTTCGCGCTCGGCTGCATCGCGGGGAGCGCCTGTCTCGGCATGCTGATCCCGCCCTCGGTGCTGATGATCGTCTGGGCGGTGCTGACCGAGCTCTCGATCGGCAAGCTGTTCCTCGCCGGCGTGCTGCCCGGGCTGCTGCTGACCGGCCTGTTCTGCCTCTACGTGGTGGGGGCCGCGATCCTCGATCCGGCGGCCGCCGGGCACCGGCCGGCGGCGGCGCGGGCCCCGGTCGGCGCCGCGGTCACGGCGCCGGCGGAGCCCGAGGAGCCGATCGGGCCGCTCCTCGCCAGCACCGGGCTCGTGCTGCTCCTGATCGCGACCGTGCTGGGCGGCATCTGGTTCGGTTTCTTCACGCCCACCGAAGGGGCGGGGGTCGGCGCGGTCGCGGCGCTGATCCTGGCGCTCGGCAAGGGCATCAGCCTGCGCGCGGTCTGGGACGTGGTGCTCAATGTCGGCCGCACCTCGGGGCCGCTGCTCTTGCTGCTGTTCTGCGCCCAGCTCTACTCGCGGGTCCTGTCCATGACCGGCTTCACCGAGATGGCGAAGACCTTCCTGCTGTCGACCGGCGCCGGGACCTTCGGCGTGCTCGCCGTGATGCTCGCGATCTGGGTCGCGCTCGGCTGCCTGATCGATTCGATCTCCATCATCCTGCTCACGGTGCCGATCTTCCACCCGATCGCGGTGCAGCTCGGGATCGATCCGCTCGCCTTCGCGATCATGGGGATCCTGGCCGTGGAGGCGGGGCTGCTTACGCCGCCTTTCGGGATCCTGGTGTTCACTGTCAAGGCCTCGGTGCCCGACCCCGACCTGCAGCTGGGCGAGATCTTCCGCGGTGCGGTGCCCTACTGGCTGATCCTGGTGCTGGTGGTGCTGGTCATCGCCCTGTTCCCGCCGGTCGCGACCTTCCTGCCGCGGCTTTGACGGGGCCGGCGCGATCGGGCAATTCTTGGTGGATCGCCCCGCCTCGCCCCGGGACGCGCCCCGCACGGGCGGATATAAGCGTCCCGGTCCTGTCGAAAGTCACGCCCATGCCGCCCCGTCCCACGATCGCGGAGAAGCGCCGCAGGTATCGCGAGCTCCACCAGGCGGGCTGCTTCGTGCTGCCCAATCCCTGGGACGTCGGCACCGCGCGCTACCTGCAGCACCTCGGCTTCG
The DNA here is from genome assembly GCA_003105195.1 of Bradyrhizobiaceae bacterium. Taxonomy (GTDB): domain Bacteria; phylum Pseudomonadota; class Alphaproteobacteria; order Rhizobiales; family Xanthobacteraceae; genus FEB-22. The sequence continues at coordinate 35,952 of PQAH01000056.1, read as the reverse complement.
AGGCGCTCGCGACCACGAGCTCCGGGCTCGCCTTCGGCCTCGGGCTCCCCGATGCCGACTGGGCGGTGCCGGTCGACGTGGTGCTGGCGCACATCCGCGGCCTGGTCGAGGCGACCGACCTGCCCGTGAACGCCGACTTCGAGTCGGGCTACGCGCACGAGCCCGAGGGCGTCGCCGGGAACGTGCGGCGCTGCGTGGAGACCGGCGTCGCCGGGCTCTCGATCGAGGACGCGACCGGCGACCGCGCGGCGCCGCTCTATGACTTCGCGCTCGCGGTCGAGCGGATCCGCGCCTCGCGCGACGCGATCGACCGGGCAGGCGGCGAGGTCGTGCTCACGGCGCGCTGCGAGAGCTTCCTGGTGGGACGGCCGGATCTCGACGAGGTGGTGCGGCGCCTGGCGGCCTATGCGGAAGCCGGGGCCGACTGCCTCTATGCGCCGGGCCTGCGCACGCGTGCGGAGATCGCGGCCGTGGTCGACGCAGTGGCGCCGAAACCCGTCAACATCCTGATGTCGGGGCCGCTCGGCCTCACGGTCGCCGACCTCGCGGCGCTGGGAGCGCGCCGGATCAGCCTCGGCTCGGCGCTCGCGCGCGCCGCCTGGGGCGGCTTCATCCGAGCCGCGCGCGAGCTCGCCGAGGAGGGGCGCTTCGAAGCGCTCGCCGACGCCGCGCCCTTCGCCGAGCTCAATACCTTCTTCCGCAACGACGTGCAGCGGAGAGCCCCGTGAAGATCGTCTCGGAGGCGGAGCCGCGCACCGGCCAGCCCGTCGGGCTGCCGGTCGAGACCCGGGAGGCGCCTCGGCCGGGACCGGTCCGGCTCGACGGGCGCTTCGGCCATCTCGAGAAGCTGGAGGCGGGGCATGCCGGGGCGCTGTGGGAGGCGGTCAAGGGCGACGAGGCCCTGTGGACCTACATGGGTTACGGCCCCTTCGCGGACGCGGCGGCCTTCTCGGCCTGGGTCGCGCAGCGGGCAGCCCTCGCCGACCCCTACGCCTATGCGGTGATCGACGCCGCCGGCCGGGCGGTCGGCATCGTGACGCTGATGGAGATCCGCCCCGCAATGCGGGTGATCGAGGTCGGCAACATCGTCTATGCGCCGGCGCTCCAGCACACGCCGCTCGCCACCGAGGTCCAGTACCTCCTCGCCCGCCACGTCTTCGAGACGCTCGGCTACCGCCGCTACGAGTGGAAGTGCAACGCCCTCAATGCGCCGTCGCGGCGCGCGGCGGAGCGCTTCGGCTTCACCTTCGAGGGCGTCTTCCGCGCCCACATGATCGTCAAGGGGCGCAACCGCGACACCGCATGGTATGCGATGCTCGACGCCGAATGGCCGGCCCGCAAGGTCGCGTTCGAGCGCTGGCTCGCGCCCGAGAATTTCGACGCGCAGGGCCGGCAGCGCACCCGGCTCTCGGTGATGAACCAGGCCCAGGCGGTCGAGAACGGCGTGAGGCTGCGGCGGGCCTCGCTCGCCGAGCTGCCCGAGATCGCCGCCTTCACGCTCGCGGCGTTCCAGGCCTTCGACCCGTTGACGCGGCGCCAGGCCAAGGTGATCGCGGACAATTACGACATGCTGCTGCGCGAGAACGAGGTCTGGGTGGTGGAGGGGGAGCATGGGCTCGACGCCGCGCTCGGCCTCGTCGTCGGCCGCGACGTGGAGCTGATGGTGACGGCGGTCGCCTCGGGCGCGCAGGCGCGCGGGCTCACCGAGGCGCTCTTGAACTTCGCGGAGCACCGGACCCGGGCGCTCGGGCTCTCGGTGCTGCGCGTGCTCGTCAACAAGAACCTGGCCCGGCAGACCGAGTGGTACGGCCGCCGGGGCTTCCAGCGTCTCGACATCGTCGATCCGCGCGAGGAGGTGATCCACATGGCCAAGACGCTCGACTGATCGGCAAGCGGAGGAGAAACGCGGGATGGCTGGACGGCTGAAGGGGAAGGTCGCGCTCGTGACGGCGGCGGGGCAGGGCATCGGACGGGCGATCGCGGAGGCCTTCGTCAAGGAAGGCGCCAAGGTGATCGCGACCGATCTCGATCCGAAGAAGCTCAAGGGCATTCGGCGCGCGACGCTCGCCAGGCTCGACGTGCGCGCGACCCGGGAGGTCGAGGACCTGGTCAAGCAGATGAGCCGCAAGCTCGGCACCATCGACACGCTGGTGAACTGCGCGGGCTTCGTGCATCACGGGACCGTGCTCGAGTGCTCCGAGGAGGACTGGGACCTCTCCTTCGATATCAACGTCAAGTCCATGCACCGCACCATCCGCGCCTGCCTGCCCGGCATGCTGAAGAAGGGCAGGGGATCGATCGTCAACATCTCGTCGGGCGCCTCCTCGGTGCGCGGCCTGCCGCACCGGTACGTCTACGGAGCCACCAAGGCCGCGGTGATCGGGCTCACCAAGGCGGTCGCCGCGGACTTCATCAAGAAGGGCATCCGCGCCAACGCGATCTGTCCCGGCACCGTGCAGTCGCCCTCGCTCGACGGGCGCATCGCCACGCTCGCCAAGTCCTCGGGCCAGTCGGTGGCGGCGATCCGCCAGGCCTTCATCGACCGCCAGCCCATGGGCCGGCTCGGCACGGCCGAGGAGGTCGCCTGGCTCGCGGTCTATCTCGCCTCCGACGAGGCGAGCTACACGACGGGCCACATCCACCTGGTCGACGGCGGCTTCGCGCTGTAGGCCGCGGTCGACGGACCCCGAGGGAGGACCTCATGCACATCCTGATCACCGGTGCGGCCGGCATGATCGGCCGCAAGCTGACCGAGCGGCTCGTGAAATCGGGCGAGCTCAACGGGCAGGCGATCGACCGGCTCACGCTTGCCGACGTGGTCGCGCCGGCGGCGCCCGCGGGATTCTCCGGCAAGGCCGAGACGCTCACCTCCGACCTCTCGGCCGCGGGCGAGGCCCAGCGCCTGGTGGCCGGGCGCCCGGACGTGATCTTCCATCTCGCCGCGATCGTCTCGGGCGAGGCCGAGCTCGACTTCGAGAAGGGCTATCGCATCAACCTCGACGGCACGCGCGCGCTGCTCGAGGCCGTGCGCGCGCAGGGCGAGAGCTACCACCCGAAATTCGTCTTCACCTCGTCGATCGCGGTGTTCGGCGCGCCGTTTCCGGACGCGATTCCGGACGAGTTCCATCTCACGCCGCTCACCTCCTACGGGACGCAGAAGGCGATCGGCGAGCTCCTGCTCGCCGACTTTACGCGGCGCGGCTTCCTCGACGGGGTCGGCGTCCGGCTGCCGAGCATCGTGGTGCGCCCCGGCAAGCCGAACAAGGCGGCCTCGGGCTTCTTCTCGGGCATCATCCGCGAGCCGCTGGCCGGGGAGGAGGCCGTGCTACCGGTGGACGAGAGCGTGCTGCACTGGCACGCGAGCCCGCGCTCGGCGGTGGGGTTCCTGGTCCATGCCGCCGGCCTCTCCCGCGAGAGCCTCGGGCCGCGCGTGAACCTGACCATGCCGGGCGTGTGCTGCACGGTCGCCGAGCAGATCGCGGCCCTGAAACGGGTGGCGGGCGAGAAGGTCGCGGCGCGGATCCGCCGGACGCCGGACGCGCTGGTGATGCGGATCGTCGCGGGCTGGCCGAGCCGCTTCGACGCGCGCCGCGCGCTCGCGCTGGGCTTCACGGTGGAGAAGAGCTTCGACGACATCATCCGCGCCCATATCGAGGACGAGCTCGGCGGCAGGATCGCGGCGTGAGAGCGGGTGCGCAGTCATCCTCGGCGTCATTCCGGCCGAGCGGAGCGAGAGCCGGAACCCATATCCTCGGTGATCGAGATTCCGAAAGGCAGGGGCCATGGATCCCGGCTCTCGCGCTTTGCGCTCGGCCGGGATGACGGGGGAGTGTGCCGTCGTGCGCTTCGCCGCGCCGCTGATTCCGGCCACCCTGGTGCGGCGCTACAAGCGGTTCCTCGCCGACGTGGTGCTGCCGTCCGGCGCGGAGGTCACGGTGCATGTCGCCAATCCGGGCGCCATGCTCGGGCTCGCGACCCCCGGCGCGCGGGTCTGGCTCTCCAGGTCGGCGAATGCGAAACGCAAGCTCGCCTATTCGTGGGAGCTGGTGGAGGTCGATCTCGGCGCGGGCGTCGAGGTCGTCGGCGTCGATACGGCCCATCCGAATGCCCTGGTCGCCGAGGCGCTGGCGGTGGGGCGGATCCCGCCGCTCTCGGGCTACGACACGATCCGCCGCGAGGTCCCGTACGGACGCGGCTCGCGCGTCGATTTCCGGCTCGCGCGCGAGGGCAGGCCCGCCTGCTACCTGGAGGTCAAGAACGTCCACCTGATGCGCGCGCCCGGCCTCGCCGAGTTCCCGGACTGCGTGACCGCACGCGGTGCGCGGCACCTCGATGAGCTCGCCGACATGGCGGCGGCGGGCGAGCGCGCCGTCATGCTGTTCCTGGTCCAGATCGGCTCGGCGACGCGCTTCGCGCTCGCCCGAGACCTCGATCCCGCCTATGGGGCGGCCTTCGACCGGGCGCGGGCGCGCGGGGTCGAGGCGATCGCCTGGACCTGCAGCCTCACGACCGAGGCAATCGAGCTCGTCCGGGAGATCCCGGTGCTGGGCTGAGCGGACGTGTTTTCCTTGCGCGGGCGGCGCCGGATCCTACATACAGGGGGCGGCGGCAGGCGGCCGCGGGAGCGCGGCAGGGCCGCGGGATTTTGCATGACCTATGTGGATGCGGCGGCGGCCCCGCTGCGCAAGACCGGCCAGATCAAACTCTACGGATCGGAGGCCTTTGCGGGCATGCGCGAGGCCGGGCAGCTGGTCGCCGAATGCCTGGACATGCTGGCCGCCGAGGTCGCCCCCGGGGTCACGACCGAGCGGATCGACCGGCTGGTGTTCGAGTTCGCCATGGACCAGGGGGCGCGGCCCGCGACCCTGATGTACCGCGGCTACAACAGGTCGACCTGCACCTCCATCAACCACGTGGTCTGCCACGGCATCCCCAACGACAAGCCGCTCAAGGAGGGCGACATCGTCAATATCGACGTCACCCTGATCGTCGACGGCTGGCACGGGGATTCGAGCCGCATGTACCCGATCGGGGCGGTGCCGCGGCGCGCCGAGCGGCTGATCGAGGTGACCTACGAGGCCATGATGCGCGGCATCGGCGCGATCCGGCCGGGCGCGACCACCGGCGACATCGGCGCCGCGATCCAGGGCTATGTCGAGCCGCAGCACATGAGCGTGGTGCGCGACTTCTGCGGCCACGGCCTCGGCCGCCTGTTCCACGACGAGCCGAACATCGTGCATGTCGGCCGGCCCGGCGAGGGCGTCGTGCTCAAGCCCGGCATGCTGTTCACGGTCGAGCCCATGATCAATCTCGGGCGCCCGCACGTGAAGGTGCTCTCGGACGGCTGGACCGCGGTCACGCGCGACCGCTCGCTCTCGGCGCAGTTCGAGCACACCGTGGGCGTGACCGAGACCGGCGTCGAGATCTTCACGCTCTCGCCCAAGGGCCTGCACAAGCCGCCCTATCCGGCCTGACCGATTGCCAAACGGGCCGGCCCGGCCCCATGCTGGCGGCATCGGCAGCCGCGGGTGGAGCATGGACGAGGGGGGCGAGCGGGACGAGGCGGACGCGCCTCACTATCACGGCCACCGCGAGCGTCTGCGCGACCGCTTCCTGGAGGCGGGCGGCGACGCGCTCGCCGACTACGAGCTCATCGAGCTCCTGCTGTTCCGCGCGATTCCGCGCCGCGACGTGAAGCCGCTCGCCAAGAAGCTGCTCGAGGAATTCGGCTCGTTCGCCGAAGTGATCGCCGCGCCCGAGGCGCGATTGAAGGCGCGGCTGAAGCCCGCCGCGATCGCCGAGCTGAAGATCGTCAAGGCCGCGGCCGACCGGCTCGCCCGCGGTGCCGTGCGCAAGCGGCCGGTGCTCTCCTCGTGGTCGTCGGTGATCGATTATTGCCGCAGCGCCCAGGCCTTCGCGGAGCGCGAGGAGTTCCGCATCCTGTTCCTCGACAAGCGCAACCAGCTGATCGCCGACGAGGTGCAGCAGACCGGCACCGTCGACCACGCTCCGGTCTATCCGCGCGAGGTGATCAAGCGCGCGCTCGAGCTCGCCGCCACCGCCGTGATCCTGGTGCACAACCACCCCAGTGGGGATCCGACACCGAGTCGGGCGGACATCCAGATGACCCAGGCGATCGCCGAGATCGCCAAGCCGCTCGGCATCGCGGTGCACGACCACATCATCGTCGGCAAGGACGGGCATGCGAGCCTGAAGGGGCTGAAGTTGATTTGATGATGGCATCTGCCAAGGACCCGCCGTTTACTCGTCCCTGGGCTGCGGCCGGATGACACCACGGCGAGAGACGCAGGACGGTGGGGATCCGAACCCTGGTGGAGGCCGTGAAGAGGCCGTGAAGCGAACCATCTCGTGAAATCCGTGAAGCCAAGAGGGGAATCACATGTCCACAAACCATAACACCGCATTGGTGCTGCGGCTTTACGAGGAATTCGACAAGGGGCACCTGGATGGCTTTGCCGATTTCATCAGCTTGGATTTCGTGGCGAACGTGCTTGGTACGACAACGCTGGACTGGGCCGGCTTCAAGCAATTCGGCAATGCATTCGTCTCGGCGTTCCCGGACGGTCATCACGTGTTCGACCATGTGGTGACAGATGGAGAGAATGTCGTGACGATCGGCACGTATCAGGGAACTCAAACCGGAGAGATTCATGGAATACCCCCGACCAACAAGGTATTGAAGCTGGCGGTGATGCACCTGGACCGTATCGTGAATGGCAAGATCGTCGAACATCGCGGCCTTGCCAACGAGGCGGACTTCATGCGGCAGCTCGGCGTCATTCCGACACCAGAATGAGGCCGATCGGGTCCTTCGAGCGAGCGTGTGAGGAACATGCATCTCATCGCGCATCGGGGTTGGGCCGCCGGCGATGGTGAGAACACGCTGGCATCATTCGCGCGCGCGGCCGGCGACGATGCGATTGCCGGCGTGGAGTTCGACGTCTGCCGGGCGGCCGACTCGGGCGCCCTCATGGTCTCGCATGATCCGCCGGCTCGTGCCGAAGGGACGCTCGCGCTGGATGACGCGCTGGCCTTCCTCGCCGGCACGGAGCTGCGGTTGCTCATCGAGATCAAGCAGCCGGGTCTGGCCGCCGCCGTCATCGACAAGGTCGAGTCCCATGGTCTCGCAGATCGCGCGGTCGTCTTTGGGTTCGCCCGTGTCGCGCGCTCCTTTCCCTGGAACGATCCGCGACGGGTGCGCCTCGGCGTCATCGTCGAGTATCCGTGGACGGCGGGCCGCTGGCTGCGCCGGCACCGGCCGGACGTCCTGCTGCTCGGCTGGGACGAGCGCGCCTGGACGCGGGCCGCATTCCGGGCCTGGTGGTCGTGCTTCTCGCTCGAACGGCTCGCGCGGCGACACGACGTGCCGGTGGTGGTCGGAGTCGTTCGACGCAGGCGCGACCTGGAGTGGCTCTCGCGCCGGCAGGTGAGCGCGGCGGTCGGCGATATCGATCCGATGCGCGGCGCGCGCGCTTAGCGCGCATCAGGGTTCGACTCAGGCGGCCGACGGCACGATCGGCAGCTCGTAGCCGACCCGCTTGTCGAGCTGCAGCCACGCCGCCATGTGGCGCGCGACCTCGCGGTCGCCGCGGACCGTGAGCGAGCGGCGCGTCGCCTGGCTCCAACTCGCGTGCCCGAGATAGACCGCGATCAGCGCCGAGATCTCGCCGGTCACGATCACGTCGACCGGGTGACCCGGGTCCTTGTAGCAGACCTCGACATTGTCGGGCTCGAGCACCAGCCAGTGCAGGCGCAGGCCGGTGCGGCAGCGCGGAACGCCCGAGAGGTCGAAGCGCAGCACCACGCGCCGGTCCGGCAGCAGCGAACGGTCGACGCGGCGCCGCAGCGCCCACATCAGCACGGTCGAATCGTGGTCGTCGGGCGTGACGCGGTCGCGCCCGTAGATCAGGCCCCAGCGGCCGAGCGCGGCCAGCACCTCGCGCAGCGCATCGCCCGAGGGCGTCAGGCGCCACTCGTGGCCCTTGCCGCCGCGCCGCGCGCGCTTCTCGACGATGCCGTCGTGCGCGAGCTGGCGCAGCCGCTCCGCGAGCAGCGCACGCGAGATCAGCGGAACGCCGCGCTGGATGTCGTTGAAGCTGCGCTCGCCGAACATCAGCTCGCGCAGGATCAGGGGGGTCCAGCGGGTCGCCACGATCTCGGCGCCCTTCGCGATCGGACAGAATTGCCTGTAGCCGCCGTCTGCCATGGCACGGATCCAATCACGGGCGCCGGGCATCGTCCAGTTCAGAAAACAGACCGATCGGTTCAGATCGCGGACCGGACCGGACGGGCCCGGCTGCGGCACAAGCCCGGCCATCACGGGCCGCGTCGCGTGCGCGGCCGCCAACCCCGATGTCGAAAGGACAACGCCATGACCCGTTCCCGATCCGCCGTCGCGCTCGGCCTCGCGGCCTTCGCGCTCGGCAGCGCCGCGATCCTCGTCCCGGCCGGCCTGCAGGCCGCCGGGCCGCACCACACCATCGTGCCCGCGGAGGCCATCGTCTGGGGCGCGGCCCCGCCGTCCCTGCCGTCCGGCGCCCAGGCGGCCGCGCTGCTCGGCAGCCCCGCCAAGGAGGGCCCCTTCGTGCTGCGCCTGAAGTTCCCCGCGGGCTTCGTGATCCCGCCCCACACGCACTCCAAGGACGAGTTCGTCACCGTGATCGCGGGCGGCTTCGCGGTTGCGGCCGGCGAGACGCTCGACGCGGCCGCGAAACCGCTGCCGGCGGGGAGCTTCGTGCACCTGCCGGCCGGCATGCCGCACTTCGCCCGGGCCTACGGCGAGACGGTCGTGCAGATCAACGGCGTCGGCCCGTTCGACGTGAACTACCTCGATCCGAAGGACGACCCGCGCCGCAAGCCGACCAACTAGCACCCCCGCGGGACGCGCCGCCGCGCGGGGCTCCGTCGAGCCGTGCCGGCAGGCGCGTCCCCGCCCGCGAACCGATCCCGATCATCCCGAGCCCAGCCGGCTCGCAACGCAAAAGGACTGACCAATGACTCGTTCCTCGATCGCGCCCGCGCCGGCGCCCGTGACCACGATGCCCGACCTCGCAACCGTCAAGTCGCGCCAGCAGGCCGCCTGGTCCTCGGGCGACTACGCGGTGGTCGGCGCCACCCTGCAGCTCGTCGGCGAAGAGCTGTGCGAGGCCATGGACCTGCGCGCCGGGCAGACGGTGCTCGACGTGGCCGCCGGCAACGGCAATGCCACGCTCGCGGCCGCGCGCCGCTGGTGCGCCGTGACCTCGACCGACTACGTGCCGGCGCTGCTCGACCGCGGCCGTGCGCGCGCCGAAGCCGAGGGCTTCAAGGTCGCCTTCCAGGAGGCCGACGCCGAGGCGCTGCCGTTCGCCGACCACTCGTTCGATGCCGTCGTGTCGACCTTCGGCGTCATGTTCACGCCGAACCAGGAGAAGGCGGCGGCCGAGATGCTGCGCGTGTGCCGGTCCGGCGGCCGGATCGGCCTCGCCAACTGGACGCCCGAGGGCTTCATCGGCCAGCTGTTCAAGACCATCGGCAGGCACGCGCCGCCGCCCGCCGGCATCAAGTCGCCGGCGCTGTGGGGCACGCGTGCGCGCATCACCGAGCTGTTCGGCGCGCAGGCCTTCGCGATGCGGCTCGAGCCGCGGTCCTTCATGTTCCGCTACGCCTCGCCGCAGCACTGGCTCGACGTGTTCCGGACCTACTACGGCCCGGTGCTCAAGACCTTCGCGGCGCTGCCCACGCAGGGACAGGCGGCGCTCGCCGCCGACCTCCTGGCGCTGGTCCAGGCCTTCAACCGCTCGGGCGACGCCACCATGCTGGTGCCCGGCGAATATCTCGAGATCGTCGTCACCCGGCGCTGAGCGCCGTCCGTGACACCTCACCAGGAAGGATCATCGACCATGAATGCCATCACGATGGCGAACGCCCGAGAGAGATGGCGGGCCGCGCGACCGACATGGAGATCGGGCGCGATCTCCGCGCTCGCGAGCCTCGCCTGCCTCACGCTGGCGTCGTCGGCCGCACCGGCCGCCAGCAAGACGTGCTACCAGAAATTCCTGGCGTGCACGGATCGCTGCGAGAGGAACAACGACGGCGTCTGGGCGCCGTGCCAGAGGCGCACGTGCAACCCTCAGTACAACAACTGCATGAGCAGCGCTGCCGGGGGGTCGGACCGGCCCGGGACGGGCAGGGAGCCGAAAGGGGGCAAGAGCGGTCCGATCGTTCGCGACAAACGCAACCCGCCGCAACGGCCGCGTCGTGCGGACTCGACGACCCCGATCATCCAGCCGACGCCGGCGGTTCAGCCGCGTCCGGCAACGACCGGGTCGGGGGGCGCGAGCCCGAACCCGCCGGTGGTGCGCGACCATCGCCCGCCGAATGATGGCCGCGCGCGCCCGTTCGGCATCGGCGTGCCACGCCGGACGCGCTGAGCGGGCCGCACGCGAGGCTGGCGGCGCTGCCGCCGGCCCCTTTGCCGTGGTCAGCTTCGCTCGGCGAGGCGCTCGAGCTTGCGGCTGAACAGCCAGGAGAGGCCGAGGAACACGACCAAAGTGACGAGGCCGAAGCCCGAGGAAGCGTCGTTCATCACCTTCTCGGAGACCTGGCCGAAAGCGAAGCCGAGCGAGACCACGGCCACCGACCAGATCCCCGCGGCGACGAAGTTGAGCGCCAGGAAGGTCGGCCAGGGCAGGCGCGACATGCCGTAGGCGAAGCCGGCGACGCCGCGGATGCCGTGCGGGTAGCGGTGCAGCAGGATCATCCACACGTGGTGGCGGTCCGCCAGCCGGGTGGCGATGCCGATCGCGCGGTGGAGCGTCGGGAAGCGCTCGAGCCAGCCGGTGCCGAAGCGCCGCCCGATCCAGAAGCGCACCGCGTCGCCCGCGAAGCTGCCGACCCAGCACACGCCGATCAGCGTGCCGAGGCTGAGCGCGCCGGCATGCGCCGCATAGCCGCTGAACAGGCCGAACAGCAGGCTGTGGGAGGCCGAATAGGCGAACATGAAGCTGTAGGCCATGTCGCCGTGCTGGCGGATCAGGTCGAGGAACGAGGCGAGGTCGGTGGGGAACAGGGAGCGGCTCCGCTTTCCGGGGTCGGAAGCTTCATACTAGAGGAACGAAGGTCCGTGCAACGCGCGGCACGACGCCCCAGGGTACGCGCGGGACGAACCGGCTGGGTTGAGATGGCCATGTCGCCATGCTCCTGATATTGCGGTCCATACGAAGACCACGCTCGACATGGAACGGTACCGTCATGGCCGAGCTCCCTGCCTCGAAGGGGCCGAGAGACGGGACACCTCATGAGAATGCACGTGCTCTCGGGCGGCCGGCTGCGGATGCGCGCCAGCCTCTATTTCGCGGACGCGCCGAAGGAGCGGGTCGAGGAGTATCCCTGCCTCTGCGTGCTGCTGCGCCATCGCGGCGGCAATGTGCTGTTCGACACCGGCTGCCATCCCGACGTCGCGCACGCGCCGCAGGCGCGGTGGGGCGATCTCGCCAAGGCGATCACGCCGGTCCACGCGCCGGGCGAGGACGTGCTCGGCGGCCTGCGGGCGCTCGGGCTCGGACCCGACGACATCGACGTGGTGGTCAACTCCCACCTGCACATGGACCATTGCGGCTGCAACGCCTTCTTCCGCAAAGCGACCTGCCATGTGCATGCGCGCGAGCTCGCCACGGCGCGCGATCCGGCGAGCGAGGGCAAGGGCTACTTCGCGGCCGACTGGGATCACCCGATGCGGGTCGCGGCGATCGAGGGCGAGACGGACCTGTTCGGCGACAACCGGGTGGTGCTGCTGCCGCTGCCCGGCCATACGCCGGGCTCGATCGGCGCCCTCGTCGAGCTCGACAGGACCGGGTCCCATCTCCTGGCCGGCGACGCGCTGAGCGTCAAGGCGACGCTGACCGGCGCTTCCATGCCGCGCAACAACTGGGACAATGCGGTGTTCCAGGCCTCGCTCGACGTCATTCGCCGCCTGGATGCGGGCGGCACGCACGTGATCTGCGGGCACGATGCGGCGCAGTGGCAAAGCCTGCGCAAGGGCGCGGACGCCTACGATTGACGTCTGTGGTCAATCCCAGCGCTGGGTGCGCATCGTCTTCACGAAGGCAGCGACCGCGGGCGAATGCTTGCGGCCCGGCACCGTGACCAGGCTGATGGTCCGCTCGACCACGGGATCGATCAGCGGGCGGCGCACGCTGTCCGGATGCGTGACCGAATATTCCGGCATGAAGGCGAAGCCGATCTTCGCCATCACCATGGCCTGGACCCAGTCCTCGCGGGCGGAGCGGAAGCGGGCATAGAGCGTCACGCCCATGTCGGCGCAGATTCCCATGACCATGTCGCGCATCTCGCAGGACAGGCGGTCGACATAGGCCTGCTCCGAGAGATCGCGCAGGCCCACCACATTGCGCTCCCGCAGGGGGTGCTCGGGTGGCAGCAGGACGACGTAGCGTTCCCGGTAGAGCGGCTCGCTGCGGTAGGTCTCCCCCAGGCCGTCCAGCGGATTGAGCATTGCGAGGTCGAGTTCGTCGGCATCGAGCTGGGCGGCAAGCGCTTCGGGAGAGCCGTCCCGGACCGCGACCTCGACCCCGGGAGACCGATGCTCGAACGACGCCAGAACGGCAGCAACGCGCATCGGCCCGATGGTCGACATCACGCCGAGCCGCACCGGGACTTGGTTCAGGAGACGGAAATCTTTGGCGACGTTCTCGGCCGCCTTCGCCTGCTCCAGCAATTGGGTGAGATGCGGCTGCATCCGGCGACCGAATTCCGTGAGCAGGATCTGGCGGCCGTCGCGATGGAACAGCGGGGTGCCGAGATCCGCCTCCAGCTTCTTGATCGCGGTGGTCAGCGCCGGCTGGGAGACGTGGCAGGCCTCGGCGGCCCGCGTGAAGCTCAGGGACTTCGCCGCGGCGAGAAAATACCGCACCTGGTGCATTTCCATCGGCGCCCCCATGGGAAAACTGGCCCCAGAGTATCGCATAGAAGCCCAAGTCGCGATTATGGATCGATAACCAAACGGTTCTTCACGGCCGAAGCCGAGGCTGATGGAATCGGCCCCATCGGTGAACCGGTAGATGGAGAACTGACATGACGGTCTATATGGTCGAACGCAATCTCAAGGGTATCGCGATGAGCGACTTGGCCGCCGCCCAGCAGCTCGCCATCAAGACGTCCAACGAGTACACCGCCAAGGGCACGCCCATGCGCTACATCCGTTCCACCTTCGCCCCCGAGGACGGGCGCTGCATGTGCCTGTTCGAAGCCAGCCAGCTGGAGGACGTGAGCCGGCTCAACGACGAAGCCAGGCTCCCCTACTCGAAGATCGTCGAGGCGCTCGATCTGACGCCGTGAGTCGGGTGGCGCAGGCGATCCGGGAGCCTGCGGCCGGGCCGGACCGCGACCGTTGCCAGCGCGGAGCGCTTGATCTGTGTCAAGCATTCCGGCCCTTGCGATGTTCTAGCCTGACCGAAAGGGCGCTGCCGTCTCGGCCGCCCCCGGTTGGAGGTTGCATGTCGGGAGCGCGCTTACCCGTCCGGATCGCAGGGCTGGTCGCGATCGCGTTCGGGCTGCTGACGATCATCTCGGGCGGCCGGGCGCTGTTCGGCGATGCGGCCGCGCGGGCTGCGGTGGGTGCGGCCGTGCCCTTCGTCCTGTGGTTCAACTTCGGCGCCGGCTTCGCCTATGTCGCGGCCGGCGCCGGCCTGCTGGCCGGGCGCCCCTGGTCGGTGACGCTTTCGGCACTGATCGCGCTCGCGACCCTCCTGGTGTTCGCGGCCTTCGGCATCCATGTGCTCCTCGGCGGCGCCTACGAGATGCGGACGGTCGGCGCCATGACGCTGCGCAGCGTCGTGTGGATCGTCATCGCCTTCGTGGCGCGCCGCATGCCGGGGCGGGCCGAGCGGAGCCCGGCCTAGCTCCCGGCGCGGCCCGTCATGATGGCGCTATCCCGCGGTCTCGGTTGGACGGGACCGCGAACCGCGCAACAACACGCCGGCCCTAGCTGCCGCCGCGGACCAGCACCAGCGGCTGGCGGCCCTGCGGGATGCGGCGCCAGGTGCTGGGATCGGCCTCCTCGAAGCGCCAGGCCTCGGCCTTGGCGTTGAGCAGCACCAGCTGGCCGCGGTCGAGCTTCCAGGAGACCGGGGCGAAGCGGGTGACGGTGGCGTCGCAGCCGGGCTTGACGATCAGCACGAATGAATCGACGTCATGCGCCGTGTTGCCGAAGGTGAACTCGCAGAGCGGCTTGCCGGAGCCGCGGCCGAGCGCCCACTCGCCGAACACCTGGTCGGCGGTGCGCTCCTGCTGGGCGGCCGCGAGCGTCTGCAGGAAGAACAGCGGCCCGCCGGCGCGGGAGGTGTCGTACATCCCGACCTCGACCTCGGTGAACTCGATCAGCAGGTTGCCGCGGGCGTCGATGAAATGCAGCGCGTCACGGCTGTCGATGGTCCAGGCCGCGGCGTCCTTCAGCGCCGGGATCACGGCGGCGCAGTCGCCCTCGAAGCCGAGCGCGCGGCCCGGGGGCGCCGGGTCGAGCCGGAAGCTGACGACGCAGCGCAGGTCGCGGGCGACGTTGGAGAGCTCCCAGGCGCCGATCATGTTGCGCACCGCCTCGCTCGGCGCCGGCGCCTGGGCGCGCGCCGGCAGGGCGGCGCCCATGACCAGGAGCGTCGCGAGGAGGAGGTGGACGGGGAGGAGGCGTGCCATCGCCCACCAGTGGCGACCGATCATGGAAGTTCCGTGGCGGCTCACCGGGTCTTCACCGGGGTCTCGGCGACGGGCGTGAGCGCGCCCTTGCCCGAGAACCAGGAAACGAGGTTGTCGACGACGAGCTGGTCCATGGCCCGCCGGGTGTGGACGGAGCCGGAGCCGAGATGGGGGAACAGCACCACGTGCTCCATCTCGATCAGCTCCTGCGGCACCTCCGGCTCGTTGGCGAAGACGTCGAGGCCGGCCGTGAGGATGGTCTTGTCCTTCAGCGCCTTGATCAGCGCCGGCTCGTCCACCACGGAGCCGCGCGCCATGTTGATCAGGATGCCGTTCGGCCCGAGGGCTTGCAGCACCTCGGTGTCGATCAGGTTGCGGGTGTCGGCGCCGCCCGGCGTGATCACCAGGAGCACGTCCACGTCGCGCGCCATGGCGACGAGGTCCGGATAGTACTTGTAGGAGACGTCCGGCTGCGGGCGACGCCCGTGATAGACGACCGGCACCAGCATGGCGTCGAGCCGGCGGGCGATCGCCTTGCCGATGCGGCCGAGGCCGACGATGCCGACCGTGCGGTCGCGCAGCGACGGCGTGAGCCGGTAGTGCGCCTGCGGCCACTT
Organism: Bradyrhizobiaceae bacterium; assembly: GCA_003105195.1. Lineage (GTDB taxonomy): Bacteria > Pseudomonadota > Alphaproteobacteria > Rhizobiales > Xanthobacteraceae > FEB-22. The sequence continues at coordinate 20,626 of PQAH01000056.1, read as the reverse complement.
GCCGGCGCGCAGATACCGCTCGGCCTGCGGCAGCTCGCGCACGGTGCAGAGGAGCAGGCCGAGCGCCGTGTCGGCGACCTCCTCGTTGAGCACGTCGGGCGTATTGGTGACGACGATGCCATGCTGGCCCGCCCATTTGGCGTCCACATGGTCGTAGCCGACGCCGAAGCTCGAGACGATCTCGAGCTTCGGGAACCGCTGCATGAAGGCGGCGTCGATCGCGGCGTGCCCGCCGAGCGAGGCGATGCCGCGGATGCGCGGCGCGACCGCCTGCAGGAATGCCTCGCGGTCCGGCGCCTCCCAGGCCTTGTGCAGCTGCACGGCCGGGGACCCGGCAAGGCCCTCCTCCACGGCCGGCTTCGGCCCGAGCATCAACACATCGGCTCTCTCGCCGGCCATCGGCAGTCTCCTCACAGGAGTTGGTCTCTGCGCGTTCCGACGCGCGTGCGGGGCGCAGAGACTCCCCGTCGCCCGACCGCCCGTCAAGCGGGAAATGTTCCGGTGCAACCTGCCCACCCGCGCCCGCCCCGCCGTGTCAAGTCACGGCTGCATGGGCGGATCAAGAATTGACAGCGAGCGCCGGGCGGTTGATGACAAGGCGACCGGACAACTAACATGCTAGGGTCGGCAAGCATCCTCGGGGGAGGGACATGGCGTCAGTCACGATCCGCGACGTCGTCAAGGCATTCGGCGCCACGCAGGTCATTCACGGCGTCGATATCGAGATCGCCGACGGCGAGTTCGTCGTGCTGGTCGGGCCGTCGGGTTGCGGCAAGTCGACCCTGCTGCGCATGATCGCGGGCCTCGAGAACATCACGGCGGGCGAGATCCGCATCGGCGAGCGCGTCGTCAACAACGTGCCACCGAAGGAACGCGACATCGCCATGGTGTTCCAGAACTATGCGCTCTACCCGCACATGACGGTCGCGGCCAATATGGGCTTCTCGCTCAAGCTGCGCGGCGCACCGAAATCCGAGATCGAGACCCGGGTGAGGCGTGCGGCCGAGATCCTCGGGCTGATCCCCTATCTCGAGCGTTATCCGCGCCAGCTCTCCGGCGGCCAGCGCCAGCGCGTCGCCATGGGCCGCGCGATCGTGCGCGACCCGCAGGTGTTCCTGTTCGACGAGCCGCTGTCGAACCTCGACGCCAAGCTGCGCGTCGCCATGCGCACCGAGATCAAGGAGCTGCACCAGCGGCTCAAGACCACCACGGTCTATGTCACCCACGACCAGATCGAGGCCATGACCATGGCCGACAAGATCGTGGTCATGCACGACGGCATCGTCGAGCAGATGGGGCGGCCGCTCGAGCTCTACGACCGGCCCGACAACCTGTTCGTGGCGGGCTTCATCGGCTCGCCGGCCATGAACTTCCTCAAGGGCCACATTCGCGGCAATGGCGGGCTCGCCTTCGAGGGCCCCGGCGGCGTGCGGCTGCCGCTCGCCGTCGCGCCCGGCGCCTCGGAGGGACGGCCCGCCGTCTACGGCGTGCGCCCGGAGCACTTCGCGCTCGCCGACGACGGGGCCGATGCGGAGATCCAGGTGGTCGAGCCCACCGGCTCGGAGATCCAGGTCGTCGCCAAGGTGGGCGGCGAGGAGGTGATCGCGGTGTTCCGTGAGCGCCACCAGTTCAATCCGGGCGACCGGATCCGGCTGAAGCCCGACCCGCGGCTCGTGCATCTGTTCGACGAGCCGAGCGGAAAGCGACTGAGTGCCTGAGTGAAATCGCGGGACCTCGGTCCCGCTCAGAAAAATCCATGCAAGGGAGGACGTCCATGACCCGTTTCGACCGCCGCTCGCTTCTTCAGGGCGGCACCGCACTCGCCGCGACCGGCATGCTCACCGGCCCGGCCCTGCTCGACTGGGCGAAGGCCTGGGCGCAGCAGGCGCCCTGGAAGCCGGAGAAGAACGCGCAGCTGTCGCTGCTGCGCTGGAAGCGCTTCATCCAGGCCGAGGAAGATGCCTTCATGGAGCTGGTCGCCAACTACACCAAGGCGACGGGCGTGAAGGTGGCGGTGACCAACGAATCGCTCGACGACGTGCAGCCGAAAGCGTCGGTCGCCGCCAACACCGGCAAGGGCCCGGACATGTTCTGGGGCCTCTACTCGCTGCCGCACCTGTTCCCGCAGAAGTGCGTCGACGTCAGCGACGTCGCCGATTATCTGGGCAAGAAGTACGGCGGCTGGGTCCAGTCGGCGCAGATCTACGGCAAGAGCAAGGGCAAGTGGATCGGCATCCCGGTCGCCTACAACGGCAATGTCATGAACTACCGCAAGTCCTCCATGGAGAAGGCGGGCTTCAAGGAGTTCCCCAAGACCACCGACGAGTTTCTCGCCTTCGCCAAGGCCATGAAGGCGCAGAACACGCCGGGCGGTATGGCGCTCGGCCACGCGTCCGGCGACGGCAATGCCTGGGTGCACTGGTGCCTGTGGGCCTTCGGCGGCAACCTGGTCGACAAGAACGACAAGGTGATCATCAACTCGGCCGAGACCGAGAAGGCGCTCAACTACGCCAAGCAGCTCTACGAGAGCTTCGTGCCGGGCACCGCCTCGTGGAACGATTCCTTCAACAACAAGGCCTTCCTCGCCGGCGAGGTGCACTGGACCAACAACGGCGTCTCGATCTACGCGGCCGCCAAGGCGCAGAACATGAAGGAGATGGCCGAGGACGTGCACCACGCGCTGTGGCCGATCGGGCCGGTCGGTAAGCCGACCGAGTTCCACGTGGCCTACCCGATCATGATCATGACCTACTCGAAGTTCCCGCAGGCTTCGAAGAACTTCATTTCCTTCATGATGGAGGCCGCGAACCTCGACCCGTGGGTCGAGAAATCGGTCGGCTATCTGACCCCCGGGCTCGTCGCCTACGAGAAGAACCCGGTCTGGACCTCCGACCCGAAACTCACGGTCTGTCGCGACGTCGCCAAGAACACGCTCACGGCCGGCCATCTCGGCTCTGTCGGCGAGAGGGCGGCGGCGGCGCTCGCGGACTTCATCGTGCTCGACATGTTCGCCAACGTGTGCACGGGGCGCGAGGACGCGAAGTCGGCGATGAAGATGGCCGAGCGCCAGGCGCAGCGCCTCTACCGCTGAGCGCCCGCCCCGGTCCGGCGCGGAAGGCGACCCCGCGCCGGACGCCAGGCCATCGGGAGAACCGGATGACCGACCTCGCGTTGGAGAGACGGGCCCGGCCGCCCATGCGGAGGATCACCGCCTGGGATCGGCTGAAGGTGAACCGCAACTGGCTCGGCTTCTGGTTCATGATGCCGGCGGCGGGGTTCCTGATCCTGTTCCTCGCCTATCCGCTCGGGCTCGGGGTGTGGCTCTCCTTCACGGACGCCCGGATCGGGCGCGACGGCGTGTTCGTCGGGCTGGAGAACTACCAGTGGCTCTCCGACGACGCCGTGTTCTGGATGTCGGTGTTCAACACGCTGCTCTACACGGGCGTCGCCAGCGCCTTCAAGTTCGCGGTCGGCCTCTATCTCGCGATCCTGCTCAATCAGCACATGCCGTTCAAGGCGATGATCCGCGCGGTGGTGCTGATCCCCTTCATCGTGCCGACGGTGCTCTCGGCGATCGCCTTCTGGTGGCTGTTCGACAGCCAGTTCTCGATCATCTCGTGGAGCCTGCGCCAGCTCGGGCTGATCGACGCCAACATCAATTTCCTGGGCGACCCCTGGAACGCGCGCTGGTCGGTGATCTTCGCCAATATCTGGCGCGGCGTGCCGTTCATCGCGATCACGCTGCTCGCCGGCCTGCAGACGGTGTCGCCCTCGCTCTACGAGGCCGCCACCATCGACGGGGCGAGCCGCTGGCAGATGTTCCGCTACATCACCTATCCGCTGCTCACCCCGATCATCGCGGTGGTGATGACCTTCTCGGTGCTGTTCACCTTCACGGACTTCCAGCTGATCTGGGCGATGACGCGCGGCGGGCCGGTGAACGCCACGCACCTGATGGCGACGCTGAGCTACCAGCGCGCCATCCTGGGCGGCTACCTGGGCGAAGGCTCGGCGATCGCGACCGCCATGATCCCGTTCCTGCTCGCCGCCATCATGATCTCGTGGTTCGGCCTGCAGCGGCGCAAGTGGCAGCACGGGGAAGCCAATGACTGATGCGATCGCCGGCAAGGCGCTCGACCCGAAGCGGGTGCTCGCGGCGTCGTCGGCGGCCGCCGACCACAGCGAGGGCATGAGCTATCTCGAGACCGTGCCGAGGCGCCTGGTCACGCTCTACCTGCCGCTCGCGATCATCGTCGTGGTGCTGATGTTCCCGTTCTACTGGATGGCGCTGACCTCGATCAAACCCGACGAGCAGCTGCTCGCCCTCGATCGCTTCAACCCGTTCTGGACCTGGACGCCGACCTTCAAGCACATCGAGAAGCTCCTGTTCGAGACCAATTATCCGCTGTGGCTCTGGAACACCATGATGGTCGCGACCTTCGCGACCATCCTGTCGATCCTCGCCAGCGTGCTCGCGGCCTATGCGATCGTGCGGCTGCGCTACAAGGGCTCGCAGTGGGTCGGCGCCTCGATCTTCCTCGCCTACCTGGTGCCGCCCTCGATCCTGTTCATCCCGCTCTCGACAATGATCAGCGCCTACGGCCTGTTCGACACCCCGCTGGCGCTGATCCTGGTCTACCCCACGATCCTGGTCCCGTTCTCGACCTGGCTCTTGATGGGCTACTTCAAGACCATTCCGTTCGAGCTCGAGGAATGCGCACTGATCGACGGCGCCAGCCGCTGGCAGATCCTGACGAAGATCGTGCTGCCGCTGGCGGTGCCGGGCCTGATCTCGGCCTTCATCTTCTGCTTCACGCTGTGCTGGAACGAGTTCATCTACGCGCTCACCTTCATCTCCTCGTCCGAGTACAAGACGGTGCCGGTCGCGATCGTCAACGAATTCGTCGACGGCGACATCTACCGCTGGGGCTCGCTGATGGCCGGCGCGCTGGTCGGCTCGCTGCCGCTGGTGATCCTCTACGCCTTCTTCGTCGAGCACTACGTCTCGGCGATGACCGGGGCCGTGAAGGAATAGCCGGAAAGCTACTCCACCACCGGCGCCTTGGCCTCGCCCGTCACCTTGCGCTCGCGATAGAGGATGTAGAGGCCGGAGGCCGTGACGATCGCGGCGCCGGCGAGAGTCCATTGGTTCGGCACGTCGGCGAACACCAGGAAGCCGAGCAGCCCGGTCCAGACCAGCTGCGTGTAGATGAAGGGCGCGAGCAGCGCCGGCGGGGCAAGCCGGTGGGCGATGATCAGGAGATAGTGCCCGAGCGCGCCGAAGGCGCCGACCACCACCATCAGCAGGACGATGAAGGGATCCTTCGGCAAGGTCCACACGAAGGGCAGCACCGGCAGCATGGCGGCGGCGCCCACCAGGTTGGTGTAGAACAGCGAGGTCTCGGAGGAATCGGTGCGCGAGACCGCGCGCGTCGCGATGTTGTAGAGCGCGTAGCAGAAGGCGCTGATCACCGAGAGGATCGCGGCCGGGTGGATGCCGCCGAAGCCCGGACGGGTCACCAGCAGCACGCCGAGGAAGCCGACGCAGATCGCGGCCCAGCGGCGCGCGCCGACCTTCTCGCCGAGCAGCGGCACCGAGAGGGCGGCGACGATGAAGGGGGTCGAGAACAGGATCGCCAGCGCCTGGTCGAGCTGCAGGTAGATCAGGGCGAAGAAATTGACCGTGGTCGAGAGGAGCAGGAGCGCGGAGCGGCCGACCTGCAGCACCGGGCGCCTGGTGCGCAGCACGCCCGGGCGCGTGAAGGGATTGAACAGGATCACCGAGAGCACGAAGGCGCTGAAATAGCGCGCCCAGACCACCTGGAGCGTGTCCATGTGGTCGAGCAGGTATTTCGCCGTCGTATCGAGGCACGAGAACATCGCCACCGCGCCGCACATCAGCGCGATGCCGGTGAGTCGCTGCCGGCGCTGCTCGGCGGGCGTCGTCAATAGGTGGCCCGTCCGCCCGAGATGTCGAACACCGCGCCGGTCGTGAAGGAGCACTCGGCCGAGGCGCAGAAGGCGACCAGCGCCGCGATCTCCTCGACCTTGACGAAGCGCGCGCGGGGAATCTTGGAGAGCATGTAGTCGATATGCTCCTGCTTCATCTGGTCGAAGATCGCGGTGCGGGCGGCCGCCGGGGTGAGACAGTTGACCGCGATGTCGTGGCCGGCGAGCTCCTTGCCGAGCGACTTGGTGAGCGCGATCACGCCCGCCTTGGAGGCCGAGTAGGCGGCGGCATTGGGATTGCCCTCCTTGCCGGCGATCGAGGCGATGTTGACGATGCGGCCGTAGTTCTGCGCGATCATCAGCGGCACCACGGCGCGGCAGCAGTGGAACGGGCCGTCGAGGTTGATGCGCATGACGTCGTTCCAGCCCTCGACCGGATACTCCCAGGTCGGCGCATTGGGCCCGGCGATGCCGGCATTGTTGACCAGGATGTCGATCCGCCCGAGCGCCGCCACGGTCGCGTCGCGGGCGCGCTCCACGTCCGCAAGGTCCGTGACGTCGCAGCCGACCGCGGTCACGCGGCCGCGGCCGGCGAGCTCCCTCGCGGTCGTCTCGGCGAGCGCCGCATCGCGGTCCCAGATCGCCGCCGCGGCGCCCGATTCCACGAGGCGCTCCACGATGGCGCGCCCGATGCCCTGCGCCCCGCCCGTGACCACCGCGGCCCGGCCGCCGAGATCGAACCTGCTCGCCAATGTCCCCTCCCGCTTCGCAGCGGGCGCAACCTAGCGGGCCCGCCGCGGGCTGGCGAGCCTGACGGTCGCGGGGGTGCGATGCAGCGCGCTCATGCGTCGGCGTGTCGCGCGGCCTCACAGGGCGCGCGCGTCGGCGGCCGCCTGGGCGAGCAGCCAGGCGCGGAACCGGCGGATCTTCGGCGCGGCGGCCACCGCCTTGCGGCAGACGATCCAGTAGGCGAACTCGGCCGGAACCGCGTCGGGCAGCGGGCGCACGAGGCGGCCGGCGATCAGGTCGAGCGCCGCGAGCGCGGAGCGGGCGAGCGCGATGCCCTGGCCCGCGACGGCGGCGTCGATGGCGAGCGCGGTCTGGTCGAAGACCGGGCCGCGGTCGCGAACCGGCACGGCCACGCCGCAGGCCGCGAGCCAGGCATGCCAGCGGCCGCGGTCGCGGTCGTGGATCAACACGTGGCGCGCGAGGTCCGCGACCGCGCGGATCGGCGGCCCGCTTCGCAGCAGGCCCGGGCTGCAGACCGGGAACAGGCTCTCGGCGCACAGGCGCGTCACGTGCAGGTCGGGCCAGCCGCCATCGCCGTGGCGCACCGCGAGGTCGATGTCCTCGCGGCCGAAGTCCACGTGCTGCACCGAGGCGCTGATGCGCAGGTCGAGGTCGGGATGCGCCTGCGAGAACTGCCCGAGCCGCGGCACCAGCCACTTGCTCGCGAAATTGGGCGAGACGCTCACGGTCAGCACGGCGCCGCGCGCAGCGCCGCGGATCAGCTCCTCGCCGGCGCGCAGACGCGCGAGCGCGTCCTGGACGTAGGGCAGATAGCGGCGGCCCGCCTCGGTGAGCGCGAGGCCGCGCGCGCGGCGCTCGAACAGGCGGATGCCGAGCCGATCCTCGAGCTCGCGCACCTGATGGCTGATCGCGCCCTGGGTCTGGCCGAGTTCGGCGGCCGCGCGGGTGAAGTTGAGGGTGCGCGCCGCGGCCTCGAAGGCGCGCGCCGCGCTCAGGGAAGGGGGCGACCAGGGCATGGTAAGCCAATAAAATCGTTCATGGGGCCAGGAGGAGAATTGGCTTGTGCCAGTACTTCCCGTGTCACAAGCATAAGACAAGTTCTTGGATCGGGAAATGGGAGGCCCGCCATGGCATCGGTGAGCATGACGACGGCAGCAGACCTCGTCGGACGCATGGGGACGCGCGCTGCGCCGCTCGTGATCGACGTGCGGCGGCGGGCGGCCTTCGCGGAGAGCGAGCGCGTGATCGCGGGCGCGTGCTGGCGCGACCACCGCGAGGCCGCGACCTGGGGCCGGGCGCTGCCGCGCGGGCGCGACATCGTGGTCTACTGCGTGCACGGCCATGAGGTGAGCGCGGCCGCCTGCGCGGAGCTCCAGGCGCTCGGTCTCGCCGCCAAGGTGCTCGCCGACGGCTTCGAGGGCTTCGTGGCGGCGGGCGGGCCGACCTTGCTCAGGGCCGCGATGCCGGCGCCATGGCCGGAGCGTCCGACCCGCTGGGTCACGCGCGAGCGACCGAAGATCGACCGGCTCGCCTGCCCGTGGCTGATCCGGCGCTTCGTCGATCCGCAGGCCGCGATCTACTATGTCGACCCCGGCCGGGTGCCGGAGATCGCGACCGAGCTCGACGCGGTGCCCTTCGACGTCGACGGCGTCGCCTACGCGCACCGCGGCGAGCTGTGCAGCTTCGACACCTTCCTCGACCTGCTGGGACTCGAGGATCCGTCGCTGCGTCACGTCGCGCGGATCGTGTGCGGTGCCGACACGGCGCGGCTCGACCTCGAGCCGCAATGCGCCGGGGTGCTCGCGATCTCGCTCGGCATCGCGGCCTCGTTCGCGGACGACCATGAAGCCCTCGAGGCCGGCATGCTGCTCTACGACAGCCTCTATGCCTGGACGCGCCGGGCGCGCCACGAGACCCACAACTGGCCCCCGGTCCCGCGCGAGCGGGCGGCGTGAGGCGAGGCCATGAGCGACACGCCCGCGGATGCCGTCCTCCCGCCGCGCGCCGCGCAGATTCCGCTCGGCGAAGCCCTCAAGGTCTGGCTGCAGATCGGCCTGCTCTCCTTCGGCGGGCCGGCCGGGCAGATCGCGCTGATGCACCGGATCGTGGTCGACGAGAGGAAGTGGATCGACGAGCCGCGCTACCTGCATGCGCTGAACTTCTGCATGCTGCTGCCCGGTCCCGAGGCGCAGCAGCTCGCGACCTATGTGGGCTGGGTGATGCACCGGACGCTGGGCGGCCTTGCGGCGGGCCTGCTGTTCATCCTGCCGGGCGCGCTGGTCATGCTGGGGCTGACGCTGGTCTACGTGCTGGCGCGCGGCGTGCCGCTGGTCGAGGGGGCGCTGTTCGGGATCAAGGCGGCGGTGCTGGTGATCGTGGTCGAGGCGCTGATCCGCATCGGGCGGCGCGCGCTCAAGTCGCCGCTGATGGTGGCGGTGGCGGCCGCGGCCTTCGTCGGCATCTTCCTGTTCGCGGTACCCTTCCCCGCGATCGTGGTCGGTGCCGGGCTCGCCGGCTACCTGGTCGCGCGCCGCGCGCCGCACCGGCTCGGCCTCGCCGGATACGACGGCGCCGCCGCGGCGGCGCGGCCGGGGCGCTGGCGCCAGGTCGGCCTCGCGATCGCGCTCGGCCTCGCCTGCTGGTGGGGGCCGGTGGTCGCCGCCGGCCTCTGGCTCGGCTTCGACCACGTGCTGGTCGCGATCGGCCTGTTCTTCTCCAAGCTCGCGGTGGTGAGCTTCGGCGGCGCCTATGCGCTGATGGCCTACATGGCGCAGCAGGCGGTCGAGGCGCAGGGCTGGCTCGCGGCCGGCGAGATGGTCGACGGGCTCGGCCTCGCCGAGACCACACCGGGGCCCTTGATCCTGGTGTCGCAGTTCGTCGGCTTCCTCGCGGCCTACCGGGCCCCGGCGCCGTTCGATCCGGTGACGGCCGCGGTGCTGGGCGCCGCCATGACGACCTGGACGATCTTCGCGCCGTCCTTCCTGTGGATCCTCGCGGGCGCTCCTTTCGTCGAGGACCTGCGCGGCAACCGCCGCCTCGCCGGCGCGCTCGCCGCGATCACGGGCGCGGTGGTCGGCGTGATCCTCAACCTCGCGGTCTGGTTCGCGTTGCACGTGCTGTTCCGCCGCGTCGCGGAGGTCGAGCTCGGGGTGCTGCGCTGGTTCGCCCCGGAGCTCGCGAGCCTCGACGTGGCGGCGGCGGCGCTGGCGCTGCTGGCGGCCGCCCTGGTGTTCCTCGCGCGCCTCGGCCTGATCCGCACCATCGCGGTCATGGCCGCGCTCGGGATCGCGGCGAAGCTCGCGCTCGGGTGACCACGCCATTTCCGCTCGGGCTCGATCGGAGCTGGCCGGCCCTCGATCGGACATGGCGGTGGATTCCTGCTCGGCGCATGTTCTAATCGGCGAACCGGCACCCACTTCGCCGGAACATGCGCTAGTTGCGCGAGCGCAGCTCGAGGCCGACGCCCTTGTTGACGAAGCGCAGCGTGTAGGCACGGCGGAAGTCGAGATTGGCCGGGACCACGCCGGCCTTCGCCATCTTGTCGAAGAAGCTCGCCATGCGGGAATCCGTCATGGCACCGATGCCGAGCCGCAGCGTGTCGCCCGAATCGACGATGCCGAACTCCCGCATCTTCTCCAGCGAATGGGCGAGCAGCGCGTCGGTCATCAGCGGGTTGTCGCGCTTGATCCGCGCGTTCGCGCCGGCATTGTCGCCGTAAAGGTAGTTGTACCAGCCGATGATCGAGGCGTCGACGAAGCGTTGAACCAGGCCGGGCTTCTCGTCCACGGTCTCGCGGCGCGCCTCGATCAGGGTCGAGTAGCCGTTGAAGCCGTGGTCGGCGAGCAGGAACACGCGCGGGCGCATCCCGGCCAGGCGCTCGATCGCGAAGGGTTCGGAGGTGACGTAGCCCTGGGTCGCGGAGCGCTGGTCCGCGAGGAAGGGCTTGAAGTCGGCCGAATAGGCCTTGACGTTCGCCTCGCGGAAGCCGAACTCGGACTGCAGCCACGCGAAGAAGGTGGCGCGACCCTCCTTGGAGAGAAAGAGCGTGAGCTCCTTGAGGTCGGCGAACTTCTCGACGCCCTTCACGGGGTGCGCCAGCAGCGCCTGCGGATCCTTCTGGAACATGGCGGCGACCACGATGGTCCGGTCGCTGCGCCCGACGCCCGCGAAGGCATCGAGCGAGTTGGCGCGGATCACGAAGTCGACGCGGCCGCCCGTCATCAGGATGTGGTTGTCGACCTGCGGCCCGCCCTGCACGATGGTCACGTCGAGCCCGTGGCGCCGGTAGGTGCCGTCGGCGAGCGCCTGGTAGAAGCCGCCATGCTCGGCCTGGGCGAGCCAGTTGGTGGCGAGCGTCAGCTTGTCGAGCGCGGGCGCCTGCGCGGCCGCGCCGGCGAGCCCGGCCGCGAGCGCGAGCACGACAGCAAGCGTCTGGGACAGAATGCGGCTTCGTCCCATCCGGGCCTCCTCGTGGCGAATCTCGAAGCGACCATAGGTGAGCGCGCCCCGGTTGGCGAGGCCGCGGGCGGCGACGAGCTACTGCTCGAAGCGCGCGATGAACCAGCGCAGCAGCTTGATCCAGATCTCGTCCTTGCCGACCTGGTCCTCGTAACCGTGCTCGAGGTTCGGGTTGTCGTTCACCTCCATGACGACGAAGCCCGAATCGGTCTGCTTGATGTCGACGCCGTAGAAGCCCTGGCCGACGGCGCGTGCGGCGCGCATCGCGATGTCGATCACCTCGGGCGGCGCCTGGGCGAGGTCGAAGGTCGTCATGCCGCCCTCGCGCGCCGTGCCGTCGGTGCCGTGCTTGACGATCTGCCAGTGGCCGCGCGCCATGCGGTACTGGCACACGAACAGAGGCTCGCCCGCGAGCACGCCGACGCGCCAATCGAAGGCGGTCGGCATGAACCGCTGCGCGAGCAGGAGGTCGGTTTCGTCGAACAGCTCGTCGGCGATGCGCCGGAACTCCTCGGCGCTCGCCACCTTGTAGACGCCGCGCGAGAACGATCCGTCCGGGATCTTGACCACCAGCGGCAGGCCGAGCAGGTCCATCGCCCGCGGCAGGTCGGCCGTGTCGGCGAGGATCGTGGTCTGCGGGGTCGGCACCTGGTTCGCGCCGAGCAGCTCCATGAGGAACACCTTGTTGGTGCAGCGGATCATGGAGACCGGATCGTCGATGACCGGCATGCCCTCGTGCCAGGCGCGGCGCGCGAAACGGTAGGTGTGGTTGTCGATCGAGGTGGTCTCGCGGATGAACAGGCCGTCGTACTCGGCGAGCTCGGCGAGCTGGCGCCGGGTGATCGGCTCGACGTCGACCGAGAGCTTCTCGGCCACCCGCGCGAAATACTTGATGGAGGCGAGCGAGGAGGGCGGCAGCTTCTCGTTCGGATCGTGCAGCACCGCGAGGTCGTACTTGGCGATCGTGCGCGCCTTCGGGTCGCGCCATTCCCGCTTGGTGTGCCGGTGCAGTGCCTCGCGCAGGAAGTCGGCCTCGCCGTTGGCGAGCCGCGTGATGTTGCGCGGCCGGATGCGCTCGATCGAGAGCCAGGCGCCCGGCTCCACGGTCACCTCGAGCGCCGGGCAGCGGAACCAGTCGAACAGCAGGCGGCCGAACCCCTCGAAGCGGGGGTCGCGGGCGATGCCGAAGCAGACCAGCAGCTTGAACTCGGCCTCCGCCTGGAAGTCGACGCGGCGGGCGCAGCGGTTGAGCTCGTCCTCGAGCTCCGGCAGCGCGTGCTCGTAGAGCTTGGTCTCGCGCAGCTCCAGCATGGTCTCGACGGTCGGGACGACGCGGTGGCCGCGCGCCTCCGCGAGCAGCGAGGCGTAGTAGCCCTTCGACTGGTAGGCGTAGGAGCGCGACAGGTTCAGGAGCTTCGGCCGGGCCATGTCGAACAGGCGCGGACGGGCGAGATAGTCGCTCGTCGTGATCACCTTGTGCGGCGTTTCGGCGTTCGGGAAGTCCTTGGGCTGGTCGACGAGAATGACCCAGCCGGTCATGCGGAGAGTCCTTTCCGGATCGGTCTTGCGGCATGCAACCCGCGGCGCGCGACCGACGTCGTGCATGTGGAGGAGCACATGGCGCTTTTCCCGCCCGAATGCAATTGCCCGATGCGGAACCCGGCGGTGCGCCCGCGCGGGGTCCGGGCGCGTTCACGCGGATGTCATGGGACAAGGCCTCGTCGCCGCGACCGGGGCGGCGCGAGCGCCTTCTGATAGCGCAGTGCCGGCGCGCCGTCCTCGTAGTAGTCTTCGTAGCGGGCGAAGGCGCGGTAGCCTGCGCGCTCGTAGAGCCGGATCGCGCGGCGGTTCCGCGTCGCGACCTCGAGGCGCATCAGCGCGGCGCCGCGCGCCGTCGCGGCCGCCTCGGCGGCGGCGAGGAGCGCCGCGCCGATGCCGCGTCCCGCGACGCGCGGGTCGACCAGGATCGAATAGAGGCGGGCGACCGCCGAGCCGGCGCGGAACAGCACCAGGGCGTAGCCGGCGAGCGCGCCTGCCGATTCGGCGGCGAGCACCGCGGCGGTCCCGGCAGCGAGCAGGCGCCGCAGGGCGCGGCGGCTGAGCCGGTCGGTCGCGAAGACGCGTCCCTCCAGTGCGAGCAGCGCGTCGAGGTCCGTGTCGCGCGCCGGGCGAATCCGGGTCCTCGGTCCTGTGCGGCGGCGTGGCATCGCGGGCGACTATGGGAGGCGCGGCGCGCGGCCGGCAAGCCGCGCGGCGCCCTGCCGCCGCGACGATGGGGGGTCTAGCCGGGGGCGTGGATGATTGTTATACTATAACATAATCGAGACGCCGCCCACACTTGAGACACCGCCATGGCCTCGCACCACCACCACGACCGGGACCACGCGCATCCGCCCGCGACGATCTCGCCGTCGATCCTGCGGCAGTCGCTCGCCGAGCGGCTCGCCATCGTCGCGGTGCTGGTTGCGGCGCTGTGGGCGGCGGTCTATGGGACGATCGGCTGATGGCGCCATGACCCACGCCCTGGCCTTCAAGGACCTGACCCTCGGCTACGACCGCCATCCGGCGGTCCATCATCTCGACGGCTTCGTGCCGCCGGGCGCGCTGATGGCCGTGGTCGGCCCGAACGGGGCCGGCAAGTCGACGCTGTTCAAGGGCATCGTCGGCGTGTTGAAGCCGCTCGCCGGACGCATCGACCTCGGCGGGCTGAAGGCGCGCGACATCGCCTATCTGCCGCAGGCCGCCGACATCGACCGCTCGTTTCCGATCAACGTGTTCGACATGGTCGCGATGGGGCTGTGGCGGCGCACCGGCCTGTTCGGCCGCATCGGGCGCGCCGAGCGCGACAAGGTGGAGCACGCGATCGCGGCTGTCGGCCTGTCGGGCTTCGAGGAGCGGCCGATCGGCACGCTCTCGGGCGGGCAGATGCAGCGCACCCTGTTCGCGCGCCTGCTCTTACAGGAGGCGCGCGTGATCGTGCTCGACGAGCCGTTCAACGCCATCGACGCCAAGACGGCGGCTGACCTGTTCGACCTGGTGCGCCGCTGGCACCGCGAGCGGCGCACCGTGATCGCGGCGCTGCACGACCTCGAGCTCGTCAAGGCGAACTTCCCCGAGACGCTGCTGCTGGCCCGCGAACCGGTCGCCTGGGGCCCGACCGCGCAGGTGCTGACCCCCGAGAACCTGCTGAAGGCGCGGCGCATGTGCGAGGCCTTCGACGAGGCCGCCGGCGAATGCGCCCACGAGGCGGCCTGAGGAAAACACGCTCGATGCTCCACGAGATCCTGATCGCCCCCTTCGCCGAGTTCGACTTCATGCGCCGCGCGCTGGTCGGCACCACGGCGCTGGCGCTCGGCGCCGGGCCGGTCGGCGTGTTCCTGATGCTGCGGCGCATGAGCCTGGTCGGCGACGCCATGGCGCATGCGATCCTGCCGGGCGCCGCGGTCGGCTTCCTGGTCGCGGGGCTCAATTTGTTCGCCATGACGGCGGGCGGGCTGATCGCCGGCGTGGTGGTGGCGGTGCTCGCCGGCATCGTGGCGCGCACGACCGAGCTCAAGGAGGACGCCTCGCTCGCGGCCTTCTTCCTGATCTCGCTCGCGGTCGGCGTCACGATCGTCTCGATCAAGGGCACCAATGTCGACCTGCTCCACTTCCTGTTCGGCAGCGTGCTCGCCCTGGACGACGAGACGCTGCTGCTGATCGCATCGATCGCGACCGTCTCGCTCCTGGTGCTGGCGCTGATCTACCGGCCGCTGGTGCTCGAATGCGTCGATCCGGGCTTCCTGCGCTCGGTGAGCCGCGCCGGCGCGCCCGCGCATATCGCGTTCCTGGCGCTGGTGGTCATGAACCTGGTCGGCGGCTTCCAGGCGCTCGGCACGCTGCTCGCGGTCGGGCTCATGATGCTGCCCGCGGTGATCGCCCGCTTCTGGGCGCGCGACGTCACGGCCATGATCGCGATCGCGATCGTCGGCGGCGCGCTCGCCGGCGCGGCCGGCCTGCTGCTCTCGTTCCACGCCCGCATCCCGTCGGGCCCGGCGATCATCCTGATCGCGGGCGGCCTCTATGCGGTGTCCGTGCTGTTCGGCCGCGTCGGCGGCCTCGTCCGACAGTCCATGCCGCGGCGCCATCTCGAGGCGTGAGCGGCGTCAAGGGAGATCTCCGTGCGACGCACATTCGCGGTTGCCCTGTCCCTGTTCCTGGCGTTCATGAGCATGCCGGCGCCCGCGCAGGAGAAGCTGAAGGTGGTCGCCACCTTCTCGATCCTCGCCGACCTCGTGAAGAACGTGGGCGGCGAGCGCGTCGCGCTCGCGACCCTGGTCGGCCCGAACGCCGATGCGCATGTCTATTCGCCGACGCCCGCGGACGCGAAGACGCTCGCCGAGGCCGGGCTCGTGGTCACCAACGGCCTCGGCTTCGAGGGCTGGATCAACCGGCTGGTGAAGGCTTCGGCCACCAAGGCCAAGGTGGCGGCGGCGAGCAAGGGCGTGAAGCCGCGGCGGGCGGCGGGCGGTCACGGCCACAACCACGGGCACGCGGATTCGGATCCGCATGCCTGGCAGTCGGTCGCCAACGCGAAGATCTATGTCGCGAACATCCGCGACGCGCTGAGCGAGGCGGATCCGGCCGGCAGGGACGCCTATGCGGCCAATGCCGCGGCCTACCTCGCCCGGCTCGACGCCCTCGAGGCCGAGGTGAAGAGCGCGGTCGCGAAGATTCCGGAGGACCGGCGCAAGGTCATCACCACCCATGACGCGTTCGGTTATTTCGGCGCCGCCTACGGCATCGCCTTCGTGGCACCCCAGGGCGTGTCGACCGAGGCGGACGTCGCCGCCAAGGACGTGGCGCGGATCATCGGCCAGATCCGCAAGCAGAAGATCCCCGCCGTGTTCCTGGAGAACGTCAGCGATCCGCGCCTGCTCAAGCGCATCAGTGAGGAGAGCGGCGTGCGCATCGGCGGCACCCTCTACTCGGACGCTCTCACCGAGGAGAAGGGCGAGGCGCCGACCTATATCGACATGATCCGCCACAACTTGCGCGAGCTCGCCACTGCGCTGATGAGCTGAGCGGACCACTCCTCCGTCATGGCCGGGCTCGTCATCCGAAGTCGCGCTTGCGCGACTTCGGGCGTTCGGTGTTCCCGGAAGCCGCGCAGGCCCGGCTTCCTGTGCCATCCACGCCCTTCCTCGCCGAAGGGCCGCAAAGACGTGGATGCCCCGCATTCGCGGGCATGACGCGGGGGTGCGGGCGAAGGCCGTTTTGCGCCGGCAGCCCGGCCCCCCTATATAGCCGGGCAAGGAGTCCCGCAGCATGTCCGATAAGGTCCCCGTCACGGTGCTGACCGGCTATCTCGGCGCCGGCAAGACCACCCTGCTCAACCGCATCCTGTCCGAGCCGCATGGCCAGAAATACGCCGTGATCGTCAACGAGTTCGGCGAGATCGGCATCGACAACGACCTCGTCGTGGGCGCCGACGAGGAAGTGTTCGAGATGAACAACGGCTGCATCTGCTGCACGGTGCGCGGGGACCTGATCCGCATCATCGAGGGGCTGATGCGCCGCAAGGGCAGGTTCGACGCCATCATCGTCGAAACCACCGGCCTCGCCGACCCGGCGCCGGTGGCGCAGACCTTCTTCATGGACGAGAACGTCGGCGCCAAGGCGCGGCTCGACGCGGTGGTGACGGTCGCGGACGCCAGGTGGCTCAAGGACCGGCTGCGCGACGCGCCCGAGGCCAAGAACCAGATCGCCTTCGCGGATGTGATCCTGGTCAACAAGACCGACCTGGTGGCGCCCGAGGACCTGCGCGAGGTCGAGGCGCGCATCCGCGGCATCAACCCCTATGCCCGACTGCACCGGACCGAGCGCTGCGCGGTGCCGCTGCCGGAGGTGCTCGGCCGCAACGCCTTCGACCTCGACCGCATCCTCGAGATCGAGCCGCAGTTCCTGGAGGACGGCGGCCACGATCATGACCATGACCACGAACATCATCACGAGCACGGCCACGATCACCACCATCACGATCACGGCGGGCTGAAGCACTACCACGACGAGGAGATGCAGTCGGTCTCGCTGCGCACCGAGGCGCCGCTCGATCCCGACAAGTTCTTCCCCTGGGTGCAGAAGCTGGTCGCCGACAAGGGTCCCGACATCCTGCGCTCCAAGGGCATCCTCGCCTTCAAGGACGATCCCGACCGCTTCGTGTTCCAGGGCGTGCACATGGTGCTCGACGGCAACCACCAGCGGCCCTGGCGCGACGACGAGACGCGCGCGAGCCGCATCGTCTTCATCGGGCGCAACCTGCCCGAGGCGGAGATCCGCAAGGGCTTCGAGGCCTGCATCGCCTGAGGGTCATCGTGCCGACTGCAAGCCCGTGAGCAGCAGCGAGAACCAGATCTCCTCGATCGCCGAGCGCGCCCGTCCCGTGGACGCCGGCGCGCCGGTGGTCGCGATCCATGTCCTGAACGGCATCGCGGCTTTCGTCCTTGCCGAGGAGGCGATCCTGCTGGTCGATGGTGACGGCGCGCCGCGGCGCGCCGCGGCGCACGCGGGCGGCATCCTCGCGGTCGCGAGCGACGGCAAGCGGATCGTCACGGGCGGCGACGACGGCACGCTCGTGGCGACCGATCCGGCGGGCGCGACCGAAATCGTGGCGAGCGATCCCCAGCGCCGCTGGATCGACCGCGTCGCGCTCGGCCCGGACGGCGCCGTCGCCTGGGGGGTCGGCAAGGAGGTCTTTGTGCGCACTGCGCGCGGCGAGCGTCACCTCGCGCTGCCGTCGAGCGCCGGCGGCCTCGCCTTCGCGCCCAAGGGCGTGCGGCTCGCGGTCGCGCGCTACAACGGCGTCACGCTCTGGTTCCCGAACGTAACCGGCACGCCCGAGGAGCTGTCCTGGAAGGGCTCGCATCTCGACGTCACGTTCAGTCCCGATGGGCGCTTCCTGGTCACCGCCATGCAGGAGCCGACGCTGCACGGCTGGCGCCTCGCGGATGCCAGGGACATGCGAATGTCCGGCTATGCCGCCAAGGTGCGCTCGATGTCCTGGTCGGCGGGCGGCAAGTGGCTCGCGACCGCGGGCGCCGATCAGCTCGTGCTGTGGCCGTTCCAGGGCAAGGACGGGCCCATGGGCAAGCAGCCGCGCCTGCTCGCGCCCTCCAAGAGCCGCGTGGTCGTGGTGGCGTGCCATCCGCGCGAGGAGGTCGTCGCGGTCGGCTACGAGGACGGCATGATCCTGCTGGTGCGCATCGAGGATGGCGCCGAGGTCCTCGCCCGGAGGCCGGGCCCGGCGCCGGTCTCGGCGATCGCGTGGGACGCGGCCGGCAGCCAGCTCGCCTTCGGCACCGAGGACGGCCAGGCGGGCCTCGTCGCGCTATAGCGCCGCGCGCGGGAACGCGCAGGCACCGGCATCGTTGATCCCCCGAGGAGGAGCGCGATGACGGTCCACTCTCTTGCCATGGCGGTTCTGTGTGCCGCGGCGCTTGCCGGCTCGGCCGCGGGCGCATGGGCGCAGACGCCCGAGGCGCCGAAGGTCGAGGCGCCGCCGACCGGCGGGCCGAAACCCGAGGGTCTCGCGCAGCCGCCCGCCGAGACCGCCCCCGCATCGCCCGCCGTCGAGGAGCGGACCGGCAGCGGTCCTCTCGAGCAGAGCGCGCCCGTCCGCCCGGATGGCCCGGTGCCCCTGCCAGAGCGCCCGAGCGAGCCGCACGGCGCGCCGAAGGAGATTCGGTAGGTCGAAAGACCGTGCCTCGCCGCAAGCATTCACCGATCGTGACTCCAGGCCGCAATAGCCGCGCAGAGGTCGGGCTTGCCCGACCCGGGCAGATGAGTGTGCAAGTCGGCAACAGCCGACTTGCCTGCGGCGTATTGCACCGACGGGCGCGGATGGAGACGCTGATGGTGCAACACGGTGCTTCGCACCTGTTGCGCCCTACCAGTCGCTCGCGACGCCGCCGGCTCAGGCGACCAGGACGTTCTTGAACTGCCACGGGTCGGCGTGGTCGACGTCCTCGGGGAACAGGTCGCCGCGGTCCTGGAGCGGGTGCCAGTCCGTGTAGTGGCCGACCACCGGCCCGAGATAGGGCCGCTGGACCTCGAGGCAGCGGCGGAAGTCCATCTCGTCGGCCTCGACGATGCCGCGCTCCGGGTTCTCCAGCATCCAGACGATGCCGGCGAGCACCGCGGAGGTCACCTGCAGGCCGGTCGCGTTCTGGTAGGGCGCGAGCCGCCGCGTCTCCTCGATCGAGAGCTGCGAGCCATACCAGTAGGCGTTCTTGGCGTGGCCGTACAGCAGCACGCCGAGCTCGTCGATGCCGTCGACGATGTCCTCCTCGGAGAGGATGTGCCAGGTCGCCTGCGCCTTCCAGGCGCCGCCCGCCATCTCGTGCAGCGACAGCACCGCGTCGTCGCACGGGTGATAGGCGTAGTGGCAGGTCGGCCGGTAGATCACCTTGCCGTCCTCGCGCAGCGTGAAGTAGTCGGCGATCGAGATCGACTCGTTGTGGGTGACCAGGAAGCCGTGCTGCGCCTGCGCGGTCGGGGTCCAGGAGCGCACGCGCGTGCCGGCGCCCGGCCGCGTCAGGTAGATCGCGGCGTCGCAGCCGAAATCGTGGCGGTGTCCGTTGGGCGGCAGCTCCTTCTCGTGGGTGCCCCAGCCGAGCTCGGAGGGCTGCAGGCCCTCGGCGATGAAGCCCTCGACCGACCAGGTGTTCACGAACTTGCCGCGCGGCCGCGGATCGCGGGCGCGCTGGGTGTCGCGCTCCGCGATGTGGATGCCCTTCACGCCGACGCGCTGCATCAGCCGCGCCCAGTCCTCGCGCGAGGCGGGCTCGACCACGTCGAGCTTCAGCTCGCCCGCGATGTCGAGCAGCGCCTGCTTGACCATCCAAGACACCATGCCGGGATTGGCGCCGCAGCAGCTCACGGCCGTGACGCCGCCCGGGCGCCGGCGGCGCAGGTCGAGCACGCTTTCGCGCAGCGCGTAGTTCGAGCGCTGCGAGATCGAGCGGCTGCGGTCGGTATAGAGGCCCGGCCAGGGCTCGACCACGGTGTCGATGTAGAAGGCGTCGAGGTCCTTGGCGAGCTCCATCAGGTCGACCGAGGAGGTGTCGACCGACAGGTTCACGACCATGCCGCGGCCCGGCCCCGCGGTGAGCAGCGGGGTGAGCACGTCGCGGTAGTTCTCGCGGGTGATCGCGAGATGCAGGAACTTGATCTGCCGCTCGTCGAGCAGGTGCCGGTCGCGGTCGTCGGGCGCGATCACGACGAGCTTCGAGCGGTCGAACGCGATGTGGCGCTCGAGCAGGGGCAGCGTGCCCTTGCCGATCGAGCCGAAGCCCAGCATCACGATAGGGCCGTCGAAGCGCGCGAGCAGGGCGGCCTCGGTGGTGCGGGTTGCGGCAGTCATGGGCGTCACTCCTCTTCGGGTCGTCCAGGCGAAATCGGGATCAGGCCGCGCGCGGCAGCGCGGGCGCGT